>MGWZ01000088.1:25604-43403 GCA_001801175.1 Gallionellales bacterium RIFCSPLOWO2_02_FULL_57_47
CCATAAATGACGGCTCGCATGTATGTCGACTTCTCCGGGCGGTACGCGGCATGGCGACTGATTATTGAGGCGCATTCGATGTTGCATCTGGCGCAACGTGCGATATAGCCCGCAGGTCTGTCCGGCAATTTCAACAGGGATAAGCCCCAGTTCCCCAGCCAGTTTGAGCAATGCGAGATTGCCTATGTTTGCCGCCAATTGCGGGTGTTGGCGGGCATAGGCCAGCACGATGAATTGCACGATGAACTCGATGTCCACCATGCCGCCCCGGCCGTGTTTGATGTCGAAAAGCCCGCTGTCATCGGGGTGTCCGTCCCGCATCTTCTGGCGCATTGCGAGGATTTCCCTGCGTAAAGTTGCCAGGTCGCGCGGCTGGCAAAGCACTTGCAGGCGGATTTTTTCGAATTCTGCGCCGATTTGCGTGTCCCCGGCACTGAAGCGGGCGCGCGTCAGAGCCTGATGCTCCCATACCCAGGCGTGCTGCTGCTGGTATTCGGCAAATGCCGCAACCGAGCTTACCAGCAGGCCGCTCGCGCCATTCGGGCGCAGGCGCAAATCGGTTTCATACAGGCGCCCCGATGAAGTGTAGCTGCTGAGCAGGGCGTTGATGCGCTGTCCGAGCCGCGAGTAGATTTCCTGCGCATCGGGATGGTCGTCGTCAAAAAGAAAAATCAGGTCCAGGTCCGAGGCGTAGCCGAGCTCTTTGCCGCCGAGTTTGCCATAAGCGATGATGGCAAATTTGGCATCATCGCGATGCCGTTTGCGCGTGGTCGCCCAGCTCAGCGTCAGTACATGGCGCAGCAGCAAATCGGCCAGGTCGCTCAGGTGATCGCTGAGCTTTTCCAGCGGCAACAAGCCTTGCAGGTCCATCGCCAGCAGGCGAAATGTCTGCTCCTGTTTGGCATGGTGCAACACATCCAGTTGCCGCTCGGTATCTCCGGCACAGTCGTTGAGGCGGTCCTGCAAATCGTGGTCGATTTGCTGCCATTGCGGAGGCTGGTATATCTCCCGCGCATCCAGCAACTCGTCGAGCAACGCCGGGTGTTGGGTCAGATATTCACTCGCCCAACTGCTGGCGGAGACCACCTGGGCCAATCGCTGCAAGGCCAGCGGATATTCGGCCAGAAAGGCGAGGTAGGCTGCGCGGCGGCTGATGGCTTCGAGTATCGACAGCAATCTGGACAGTGTTGCATCCGGGTCGCCGTGTTGCGCGCTTAACGCGATGAATTGCGGGACCAGCTTGTCCAGTCGTTGCCGGCTTAGTTCCGGCAATTGCCGGTAGCGGCCGCTCGTGCGCAACTGCACCAGGCGTTGAGCGCTGTCCGGTGCGGCGCGGTAGCCCAGTTTTTCGAGGGGAGGGATCAATTCCTCGGCAGAAATCTCTTCATGCCAGAGTAGCGTGTCGTCTGGTTCATCCCGCTGCTCGCCGAAGATTTGTTCGAATTGCTGGCTGACCAGCGCGCGATGCCGATCAAGTTCTTCCAGCAGCGCGGCATAATCCGGGCAGTTCATGGCCTGCGCGATGACTTGCTGGTCTTCTGTCTTTTCCGGCAATTCCTGTGTTTGCTGGTCGTCCAGATATTGGAGGCGATGTTCCAGATTGCGCAAAAACACGTAAGCTGCATCCAGACCGGCAACCGCGGGGGCGGGTAGCTGCCCGTCAGTCTCGAGCTGATGCAACACCTGCCGGGTGGGGCGGATGCGCAAAGCGGCATCGCGCCCCCCGCGTATCAGCTGGAATACCTGTGCAGTAAATTCGATCTCGCGTATTCCGCCGGGGCCGAGTTTGATGTTGTTGAGCCGGTCGCGGCGCTGTACTTCCTGGCGGATTTGCGTGTGCAACTTGCGCATCGAATCGATTGCGCCGAAGTCGAGATATTTGCGGAAGACGAACGGCTGCGCAAGCCGCATCAGTTCGTAAACGTAAGAATCGCGCAGCGATTCGTTTGTCCTTTCTCCCGCAGGATTTAACAATTGATTTTCTCGTTCGCCTCCTCGCCCGCTTGCGGGAGAGGATTGAGGAGAGGGTATTACCGGGAGAGAGTTAGAGAGAGGGGCTTCATGCGGGACAGGGAAACGGGCATGGCTGCTATGCTCAGGCGCGACAACGCGCGCCTTGATCCAGGCGTAGCGTTCCCATTCACGACCCTGGCTGACCAGATATTCTTCCAGTGCGGCAAAGCTGGTCACCAATGGGCCGCTGTCGCCGTATGGGCGCAACCGCATGTCCACGCGGAACACATAACCGTCGGCAGTGAGTTCGTTGATGATATTGATCAGGCGGCGGCCCAGCCTGGTGAAGAATTCATGGTTACTCAACTTGCGCGGCCCATCGGTTTCGCCGTCTTCCGGGTAAACGAAAATCAGATCTATATCGGATGAGACGTTCAGTTCGCCGCCGCCCAGTTTGCCCATGCCGATAATCAGCAATTCCTGCGGCGTAGCGTTTGTCTCGCCCAGCGGCGTGCCGAATTGGGCCTGCAAGGCCTGCATCAGGCAGGTTTGTGCCTGCTGAATGCAGATTTCCGCCAGCGCGGTCATCGCCTGCATCACCTCATCCAGGCCAGCCAGCCCGTTCAGGTCGCGCAGAATCAGCTTGAGCATTACCCGCTTGCGCAACATGCGCACCGCGCGGGACAACCAGTCTTCAGAATCAAACGAGTCTGTCGCGGTAGCGGCTCGATTGCTCCTTCCCCCGCAGGAATCAACAATTACTTCTTTCGATTGCTCACTCTCACGCTCGCGTGAGAGTGTTGGGGTGAGTGCATCGGGAGAAACTTGGCCTGTCCTGAGCCTGTCGAAGGAGGGTGAGGGGCTGGATTGTTGAAGTAAAGCAATCATTTCCGCGCGATTGCATGGCGTGGTGTAATTTTCCTGCAACCAATCCAGCAGCGCCGGTTCAGCTTGCAGCAGGTGCCTGGCATAACGGCTGCACTGCTGTGCCTTGTGCAGCATGTCGTGGAAGGATGTGGCCGGTGAGTTAGCGGTATTCATAGGCGGAGCTTCAAGTTAGAATGACTATTGTCTTATGATTAGTCGCCAGTCGCCAGTCGTTTGTTGCCAGCAACCAGTTGGTTTCACAAGCAACTGACGACTAGCGTCTAAATACTGAATCCATGTTGAACTCACTTCCCGCCCGCATAATCTGGCACAGTCTGAGCTGGCTGACGCGGCTTGCCGTTATCGTTTCAGCAACTATGGCTGTGCTGTCCGCGCTCGCCATCATCCTGCTGCGCTATTGGCTATTGCCCGATATCGGGCAATACCACGACAGGATCACCGCTGCTCTTACGGACGCGATAGGCAACACGGTCACCATCGGCAAGATCGAAGGCAATTGGCAGGGAATTCAGCCACACCTGAGATTTACCGATGTGCATATACTGAACGAGCAGCGGCAATCCGCGCTGGTGCTGCCCCGTATTGACGGCAGCATATCGTGGATGTCGCTGTTCGCCGCGGAGCTGCGGCTTTCCAGCCTGGAAATCAACCGGCCGGAGTTGCTGATACGTCGCGATGCGCAAGGGGAATTATTTATCGGCGGCGTGGCGCTGTCCAAGCAAGGCGGCGGCTACAATTTGGCCGACTGGCTGCTGCACCAGTCGCACATGGTGGTGCGCGACGCGCTGATCGTCTGGATGGACGAGCAGCGCGAAGCGCCACCCCTGGTGCTGCAGCGGGTCAATTTGCATATTGACAGTTTATTTAACCGGCACCGTTTTGCCTTGCGCGCCCTGCCGCCCGAGGATCTGGCGGCCCCGCTGGATGTGCGCGGCGATTTTCACGGGGCAAGCTTTGCTAACCTGGATAAATGGCACGGTCAGATATTCACTCAGCTTGACTTTACCGATGCCATGATTTGGCAGAATTGGATGGACCTGCCCAAAGAACTCAGGCACGGCCGCGGTGCGGTGCGCTCCTGGTTGAGTGTCAAAGCTGGCAGGGTGACGGGAATCACGGCGGATTTGGCATTGTATAACGTGGCGGCCAGGCTGGCCGAGGATGCTCCGGAAATGGAGCTGGCCTATCTGCGCGGTCGCGCCACATGGAAAGAGGTGGCGGGCGGCTTCGAGCTTGCCATACAAAAATTGGGGGTGCGATTGGATGATGGAGCCGAGTTTCCGCCCACGGATTTATATTTGCGCACCACCAAGGCCATTTCTGGAAAACCCGCTACCGGTGAAGTGCGCGCCAACTTGCTGCAACTGGAAAGGCTCGCCAGTCTGGCAAGCTATTTACCGCTGGAGGCTGACCTGCGCGCCCGGTTGGAAGCATATTCCCCAAAAGGCAGCGTGGCTAATCTGAATGTGCAATGGCAGGGCACGCTTGAAAAGCCGGATAACTACAAAATCAAGGGCCGGTTCGAAGATCTCGCGTTACGCCAGGTTGGCGCAATGCCCGGTTTTTCCGGTTTGTCGCTGGATGTGGAGGGCAGCGATAAGACTGGCAGGGTGAATATCCATTCAAATCAGCTGGTCGTGGATGCGGCGGGCGTGATGCGGGAACCATTGTCCTTCACTGTCCTGACAGGGCAGGCCAGTTGGCTACGTGAACACGATGAACTCAAGATCACGCTGGATAACACTGAAGTCGTTAATGATGATCTGGCCGGTAATGTGTATGGCAGCTACCAGACGCAGGCTGGCACTTTGGGGGTGCTGGATCTGACTGCCAGCCTGGCGCGCGGTGATATCAGGCATGCTGCCCGTTATACGCCGCTGATTGCGCTGAACAGGGAAGGAAATGACTGGCTGAAAGGCGCATTGCTGGCGGGGCATACCGAGGATTTTCGCATCAGGATCAGGGGCAATTTGAGCGATTTTCCGCTTGATGGCAGCGAAGACGCACTATTGTCAATCGGTGGACATGCACAGGATGCGACACTGGAATTTGCCAGCGACTGGCCGCGTATAGAAAATATTACCGGTGAATTCCTGCTGTACGGCAACAAGCTGGAGGTGAAATCGCCCTCAGCGAACATGTCCGGGGCAAGCCTGCAGAACGTTGTTGTTACCCTGCCGGACGTAACCAGCAAGGACCTGGCTCTGGAAATAAACGGCGAAGCAGCGGCCGAAAATGAAACGTTCCTGCAGTTCATCCAGCAAAGCCCGGTACGCGGTTACATAAACGGCTTTACCGACGGTATGCGCGCCAGCGGGAACGGGCACCTGTCCCTGTTTGTGCGCGTTCCGCTGAAGGGCGACAACCCGGTGCAGGTAGCCGGCAACTTCCAGGTTCGTGACAGCGATATTGAGCTGGGTAAAGGCGTGCCCCGGTTGCGCAAGACGCGCGGCGAGTTGTCGTTCACCGAGTCGGGCATGCAGGCCAGCGGTGTCTCGGCAGAAATACTCGGGGGGGCGGCCAGCATCAATGCGCAGATCGCCAAAGACGGTGTGGTCCATGCCACCGTGCGGGGAAGCAGCAGCGTTGATGCTTTGCGCAAAATCAATCCGCATCCTGTGCTGAATTATTTGCGCGGCGGCACGGCGTGGGATGCCGACATTGTGGTGGAAAAAAAATCAGCACGACTGGTGATCAATTCAAATCTGCAGGGCATCAGCTCCAGCCTGCCACAACCCTTTGCCAAGCGCGCGAACCAGTTGATGCCTTTGCGTGTCGGCATGAAGGATATCGCAGCGGGACAGGATCTGATTACCGCTCGATTGGGCAGCCTGCTTGATGCGCGATTGGAGCGACGCGACAAGAAGGGGACGATGATTATCAGGCGCGGCACGGTCAACTTCGGTAAACAGGGCAAGTTGGCGGATACCGCCAAGGCGCAAAAACAACCTTCGGCAACCAGGCTTGCTGCGAAGCTACCGCGAAACAAGAATGGTATCTGGCTGGCGGGCAGCTTGCCGGAGTTGTCGATACAAGGCTGGGATGATCTGATAGGCGGCGCGACAAAACCAGGCCTGTCATTACCCATTGCCGGGGCAAACCTGCACATCGAAAAACTCACCGGCTATGGACAAATCGTTGAATCGTTGCAGATCGACGCCACTGCGCGTGGCGACGGAATGGCTGCACAGTTGGCCAGCAACTCGCTGAATGGAGAAGTGATATGGCTGCCTCGCGGATTTCAAAAGGGCGCCAAGTTCAGCGCGCGACTGCGTAATCTGTATTGGGTGAAAGACGAACAGACAGAGCAACCTTCGCCATCGGTTGAACCTGACCAGTCTTTGCCACCAGAACAAAGCGGAAAGACAGCGATGCTGCGCCCCGGCAAGCTGCCCGCAATGGAAATCGAGATTGAAGATCTGCGGGTAAAAGACAGGCAATTCGGCCGCTTTGAAATGGTTGGACATCCCGATGGCAATGACTGGCAGCTGCGCCGATTAAACATCACCAATCCGGACGGCAGCCTGGTCGGGGATGGTGTCTGGCATTCATCGCAGGACACTCCGCAAACCCGGGTAAATCTCCAGCTCAAGCTCAGCGATGTGGGCAATATACTGGCGCGTTCCGGTTATCCCAATACTGTCAAGAATGGCAGCGGCAAACTGGCGGCAAATTTGTCATGGGACGGCACGCCGGACGAATTCAACTATGCTTCCTTGAACGGCACACTCAAGCTGGACACCGGCAAGGGGCGATTTCTTAAAATGGAGCCGGGCGCCGGTAAATTGCTCAGCATCCTCAGTTTGCAGGCTTTGCCCGGCCGTATCACGCTGGATTTCACCGATGTGTTCAGCGCAGGCTTTCAGTTCGATAATATCAATGGCAATGCGGCAATCAAGGACGGTGTGATCAACACGCAGGATTTACATATTGATGGTTCATCTGCCAAGGTGACCATGATAGGCAGCGTGGACTTGAACAGCGAAACCCAGGATTTGCGCGTGAAGATTTTTCCGACGATCGGGGACAGCGTATCCCTGATCAGCGCTTTTGCCGCCGGGCCTGCGGTCGGTGTCGGCACGCTCATCGTCAGCAAGATATTGGGTAATCCGCTCGATAAGTTGGTGGCATTTGAATACAATATCAGCGGAACCTGGAGCGACCCCGTTGTGACCAAAGTAGTGAAAACACCAGTTCCATACAAATAATCCAGATAAGGAAAAGCATCATGGCAGACGGAAATTCCACACAGAAACGCATCGCCGCGCAGTCCAGCGCATTCAAGGTCGCAGCCATACAGATGGCATCCGGTCCGAATGTGATGGGCAATCTCAGCGAGGCGCGCCGCCTCATCGCAAAAGCCGTTGAGCAAGGCGCACGGCTGGTGGTGTTGCCGGAATTTTTTGCCATCATGGGCATGACCGACCAGGACAAGGTCGCGGTGCGCGAGCAGCCGGGGCAAGGACAAATCCAGACCTTTCTCAGTGAAATTGCCCGCCAGAACCAGATCTGGCTGGTGGGCGGATCCATCCCCCTGGTGGCCAGCACACCCGACAAGGTAAGGAACACCTGTCTGGTGTTCAATGAAAACGGCGAGCAGGTGGCGCGCTATGACAAGATACATCTGTTCAATCTCGAACTGGGCAATGAAAAATACCAGGAAGCGAATACGATAGAACCGGGCAATCAGGTCGTGGTGGTAGACAGCCCGTTCGGGCGCATCGGCCTGGCGGTTTGCTACGACTTGCGTTTTCCCGAGCTGTTCCGCGCGATGAAGAATGTGGACATCATCGTGCTGCCGTCCGCGTTCACCGAAACTACCGGCAAGATGCACTGGGAGGTGCTGGTGCGCGCGCGCGCCGTGGAAAACTTGGCTTATGTGATCGCCGCAGCGCAGGGGGGCTATCACGTCAACGGGCGCGAGACGCATGGCAACAGCATGATCGTCGATCCGTGGGGGCGGGTGCTGGATCGTTTGCCGCGCGGCTCGGGTGTGGTGGTTGCCGAGGTGAATCCGTCCTATCAGGCCAGCCTGCGCGCCAGCTTGCCCGCGCTGACTCATCGCGTTTTATTCAGCTGTGCTTGAGCAAAAAGGAACCTTGATGAGCGCCGGGCAGAAAAATATTTCTTTCGACACGCTGTTCGCCACAGCACAGCAATCGCTGCTGCTGCCGTATTCCATCGAAGCGCGCCAGATCGAGCAAGTGTTCGCCAGCATGATGGCGCACCAGCTCGACTATGCCGATTTGTACTTCCAGTACAGCCGCGCCGAAAGCTGGTCGCTGGAAGAGGGCATCGTCAAATCGGGCAGCTTCAACATCGACCAGGGGGTCGGCGTGCGCGCGGTCAGCGGCGAAAAAACCGCCTTTGCCTATTCCGACGACATCAGCCTGAACGCGCTGGAAAGCGCGGCACAGGCCACTCGCGCGATCGCCAAGCAGGGCGGCACACAGACTGTACCGGTCATTCGCCATGGCTCACGCCGCGAAATCTATCTGCCGCATGACCCGATTGCCAGTCTCAAGGATGCGGAAAAAGTCGCGCTACTGGAACGCATCGAGGGTTACGCGCGCGCGCTCGATCCGCGCGTCGTGCAGGTGATGGCGGGGCTGGCGGGCGAATATGAAGTGGTGATGGTGGCGCGCAATGACGGCCTGATGAACGCCGACATCCGCCCGCTGGTGCGCCTGTCGGTCACGGTCATCATCGAGAGCAACGGCCGTCGCGAGCAGGGCTCGGCGGGCGGCGGCGGGCGCTTCGATTACGGCTATTTCGACGACGCGATGCTGCGCAAATATGCCGCGCTGGCGGTGCATCAGGCGGTGGTCAATCTGGATGCCGCACCCGCTCCGGCAGGCAACATGACCGTGGTGCTGGGCAACGGCTGGCCGGGCATCCTGCTGCACGAAGCGATCGGCCACGGACTGGAAGGCGACTTCAACCGCAAGGGCAGCTCCGCGTTCTCAGGCCGCGTCGGCGAACGCGTCGCGGCGGAGGGTGTGACCGTCGTTGATGACGGCACGCTGGCACGGCGGCGCGGCTCGTTGCAGATGGACGACGAGGGCAACCCCACCCAATGCACCACCCTGATCGAAAACGGCATCCTCAAGGGCTATTTGCAGGACACCCTCAACGCACGCCTGATGGGCGTGCCGGTCACCGGCAATGCACGGCGCGAGTCCTACGCCCACCTGCCGATGCCGCGCATGACCAACACCTACATGCTCAACGGCGACAAGGACCCGCAGGAAATTATCGCTTCGGTCAAACACGGTTTGTACGCGGTGAACTTCGGCGGCGGGCAAGTGGACATCACCAGCGGTAAATTCGTGTTCTCCACCGCCGAAGCCTACATGATCGAAGACGGCAAGATCACCCATCCGGTAAAGGGCGCGACGCTGATCGGCAACGGCCCCGATGTGCTGACGCGCATCTCGATGATCGGCAACGACATGGCGCTCGACTCCGGCGTTGGCACTTGCGGCAAGGAAGGGCAGAGCGTGCCGGTCGGGGTGGGGCAACCTACCGTGAGGATCGACGGGTTGACGGTGGGCGGGACGGCCTGAGGCCCGCCACCGTCACATTGACCTTTCAGCAAGCGTTGCCCGGATAAAGCTTGCGGAATCCGGGACGGTCGTGGTACGAATTCCCGCATTTCGCTGCGCTTCATGCAGGCTACTCATTTTGCTTCAGGTATTGTTTTTCATTAATGCATCGCGTCTGCTGGCCGGCATCGAACATTTGCAGCGGATCAAAGCGTAATGAAAACAGGCTTTTCGCCCGGCGACCGCATGACTATCTTTTCTTACTCGGGGACTGAGATGTCCATCTTGTCACCCAAGGCAGCGGATCCCGGATTGATCTGGTAGTCCAGGGTCAAGCCCGATTCTTGCTCTATCTGTCTGATTTTTTCCAGGGCACTTTCATCTCCCGTCCGCAGGTTCTGGATGATCCTGGGAGTGATGATGACCACTGTTTCAGTATTGCTCACCGTTTCCGAAGTCTTGGAAAACAGATGACCGATGAGCGGTATGCTGCTCAGAAACGGCACGCCCACTGTTTCGTTACTGCTATTCTTCTTGATCAGCCCGCCAATGAAGACAGCCTCCCCGTCTTCGCAGATCAGCTCGGTGGTCACTTCCGTGCTCTTCTTGTCCGGGATACCTGCATTGAGCGTGGCCGAACTCACTTCGGGGTGGACCTTCAGCATCACGCGCCCCAGCTGATCGACCGATGGAATTACCCGCAGAATCACGCCGGATTCGAGGAATTGCACGCTTTCAGTGGTCACCTGATTGATGGTGGTCGTCACTTTGTATCCGGTGCTGTTGCCGATAACGGCCTTGGCCTCCTTGTTTTCCATCGCCAGAAGCTTGGGAGAGGAGAGCGTGCGCACGCGGTTTTTGGTGGCTTTCGCTTCAAGAAACACTTCCAGATTCTTGTTTGTCAGGCTGTAAAAGAATCCGGCCGCTACCGGTCCCCCAGCCACGCTGCCCGTAGCCAGTCCATTGGTGCCGAAAACTCCGTTCGCGCCGGCAGATGATCCAAAAATCCTGCTCCAGTCGACGCCATAGGTTTCGCCGTCATCGAGCGTGATTTCAAGCACCCTGGCCTCGATCAGTATCTGCTTGGGTTGCGCATCCACCTCCTGCAGCAGCTTGCTGAACCGCTCCAGAAATTCCGGCGTATCTTCGATCACGATCATCCGCCTGTCGTTGAGCGGCGTGATCTTGCCATGGCGTGAAAGATATTTCGTGAGAATTTCGGCCACCTGCTTGGGGTCGGAATATTGCACCTTGAAGGTGCGCAGTTGCGTCAACCCGCTTGGGTGATCCATGCCGACATCCTTGCGATCCAGGATGAAATAGTCACCATTGCGGACTTCCACGGCGTACCCTGCCGCCTCGGCAACCCGGTAAATCGCATCACGAACACTGATGTCATAGAGACTGACTGAAACCACTCCGTTCACTGCCTTGTCGAGAATGATGTTGACCTTGTCCTTGCGGGAAAGAATTTCGAACACGTCCTGGATCGGGGACTCCCTGAAATTCAACGTCACCCGTTCGGGCTCTTCAGATTTGACAGCGCTTGCCGGTTCCGCCAGACAGATCGCGCTGCCCAGGATCAATTGCAGAAAAAATGCGGCGTAAACCGTGTATTTGATGATATTCATTGACTGCCTCTCTCATTGCCCGGCGCTAAAGATTGCATTTCCATATCCAGCACGACCCGTTTCTTTCCTTTTTTGAATATCGCCTTGCGATCCCGTACCTTTATCAGGCGATATCCGTCTTTTTCCTCGCCTATGCCGATAATCGTGCCATTCAGGTTTACCAGCGATTTCTTGCCGGCGACGATCACCGCGATCAATTTCGGGTGCTGCGAGGTATTGCCATCAGCCGATGGGCTTGACCCGAGCTGAAACGGACGGGCGAAAGGATCGTGCCGCAGCGGCTCGGCGGCCGCTGCAACGGGCAACAGGCCCGCCATCAGGGTTATCAACCCAACGCGATAAATCCACGCGCTCATTTGGCCACCTCATTGAATTTGAGCGGCCGATACAGCGCGATCGACAGCGACAGCGCCACCTTCCGCGGTTCGTTGGCATATCTCACATCAAACTCGGTGATCGTCGCGTTATTGCCCAGCGTGTTTCCAAAATCCAGCATCCATTCGCATAGATGCAGATACGGCCCCTTGGCAGTGACTTCAAAGGAGACCTCTTCAAACACCGAGACCTGTTTTCTTTCCTTCGGTTTGACCCCGGAAAGCGTCACTCCATGCACCGCTGCCGAACGGTCCAGCGCCTCCATCAGCGAAGCCGCCATCTTGTCGTCCGAGGCCGCCAGCCGCAGTTCGCCGCCCAGCTTTTCGGTAAGCTGCTTGAGTTCGATCGTCAGTCTTTCCAGGTCACTGGTCTGATCCGAAGCCACGCTCAACAACGACTCCAGCGATGTCCGGGCAGCGACGCTCTGCTGATATTCCGCATAAGGTTTGCGCAATACGAGCATCCAGCCCTCGAGCGCCAGCAGACCGACAATCAGCAGCATGATGCCGATCACCAGACGGGGATGCAGCTTGCTGATAGCATCAAGCACGCTGTTCATCATGGCACCTGCACTTTCTCGTCCAGTTGCAGGGACAGTTTGAAATCCACCACCTGGAAGTTCATATAGTTCCTCGTGCCGGTATCGATCAGGCGCAGGTCTGCCACGGTTGACTGCTTGCCCAGATTGCGCATGAATTCGGCAAGCTTGGTGTGATTCATCGCGTGGCCGACCATCTCGGCCCCAAGGTTCATTTGCAGTGAGGTCGCGGCACCCTTGGGCACTACGATGATGCCCGAATTTGCCGCCCCGGGCGCCTGCAACGTGCCGGTGCCATGGCGGCGCATGAAATGCAGGCTGTCGAGCCAGACGCCCTCGACATAGGCGTCGTCGATCGACCGCAAGAAGAGCGCGACGCGGTCGCGGCCGCGCAGCTTGTTCAACGCGGCCAACTGCTGTTCAGTCACCTGCTTCTGCTGGCGGAATTCTTCGGTCTGGGCTTTGTTCTTTTCAACCACCTGCTCCCGCTGTTCGAGGCCGACGGCCTGCACGTTTTCGCGCCATATCAGGTAACCCAGCAGCATCCTGGCCAACCCGATGCAGCACAGCACAACCACGCACGCCATGATGAAGCGGCGCAGCAGGAATCGACCGGAGCGGCCTTGCCGGTAATCTCCGGGGATCATGTCCATTTCACTCATTGGTTGGCACCCCCCGCAAAGCCAGCCCGGTCGTCAATGCAATCCCGGCTGCTGCGCCCAGGCCCTCCTCATGGGGATGGCCGTGTTTCGATGCAAAGACGGCCACCGGGTCGAGAATCTCCACCGGAACCTTCAGTTTTTCCCGCAGACTGTTCAGTATTCCCGGGTAGCCTGCCGCCCGGCCGGAAAGATAAATCTGGTCCACCGATTTTCCGCGTGTTTTCGAGGCCATATAAACCAGCGTCTTGTTGATCTCCTGCAACAGCGGGACGATCTCGGGCCTGAGCACTTCCGCCACCATCCGCCCGACCTCATCCGGACTGCCGTTTTCCATGGATAGCGTGGCATTCTTTTCGTACAGCAGGCGTATCGCCATTTCTTCCGGCATGTCCAGTGCCTGTTTCAGGCACGAAAACATGCGGTTTTCGGAAAATTCCACCGCGCGGTCCAGCATCAGGCGGCGCCCCCAGATGACCGTCAAAAAGCTCGAATCGGCGCCAAAATTGACCAGCAGCACATTCGGAAACCGCGGAAATTCCGGTGTGTCGAGCGCCCCCGCATGGCAGACCAGACGGGCAAGCGCCGCCGGGCCGACATCCAGCGCGTCGACTTCCAGTCCCGCGCCCGTCAGCATACCGAGGTAGGCCATCACCTTGTCGCGCGGCGCCAGCGCCACCAGCGCATTGCGCTGGCCGGTATCGGATTCTTCATGGCGCAGGTTCATGAAATCGACCACCATGCCATCCAGCTCGCCTTTCAGGCGCTCGCGCAGTTCGGCGACGATCGCCGTGGCATCCGCCTGTCCTTCGCCGCAGCGGTACGAAACGGTAATGATCTTGATCTGGTCGGCGGGCAGACACGACACCACATGCCTGCCCTTGAAAGGTTGCAGCGCGTAGGCCTGCTTCAACAACGACTTCAGCCGTTGCGGATGCCGCAGCAGTTCCTCGCGCGGGCAAGGATAAGGCAATGAGGCGATCGCGCGTATGACGGGTCTGCCAGCCACCAGCTCCATCTGCACCAGGTTCAGCCGGTCCGGTCCCATCTCCAGGCCGATGCTCAAATCACGGCCAAATCCCGGCAGCACTCTGGGCAGCCTGTCCAGCGCAGGTTTAAGCAGCTTGTCGAACAGCATATTCATCGGGGTCAGGGTGAATTTTTTCATGAACAGGCTCAATAGGTAATCACCAGTTGCGGCTGGTTTACGGTGAATTCGCGGCTGTTGAATACGACGGCCGAGGACGTGTCGATCAGCACAAATGCGCCGTAGTTCGGGGCGCCGTCGACCCATTCCTGCGCGAGGGCCTTCACGTCCCATTCCACCCAGCCCGAAGTGAACGAACTGCTGAGGGCCGCGCTCGCCGCGGCCGGGAGGTCGTACGATCCGCCCCAGGCAGCGCTCCAGCCGCTGGTGCCGTCGCTCCGTCTCCAGGTCGCGCCGAGTTCCGTCCAGTTATTCATCGAGTTATTGGTCACCCGGTTAACCGTAAGGATCGAAGTCTGCTTGGGGAAAAACGACCCGGTGAACAACCGCAACGTCGCGCTCTGGAGCAAGGTGCCCGGCGGGATGCTGCTCACGTTGAACTTCACCAGCCCGCGCCCCCTCTTATTTGCATTGGTGACCGTGAACGATATCGAGCTGCCGTAGTTGGAGCCCATATTGGTCTCGCTGATCCAGGTATCCTGGCTCGCCTGCAGGGTCACGCCGGTCGCGGCCGGCACCCAGCCGCACGGCGGCAGGAAGGTCACGACGAGCCTGGGCCGGTTGGCCGCCGTCCCGTTGTCGCTGCTCGCGAAGCTATTGTTGCCGCCGCCGCTCGCCGCCAGCGCGATGCCGTAATTCTGCTGGGTTCCCGCGGCCCACGCGGCCGTCAGACTGGTCAGATCCCAGGTGGCCCAGGTGTTGATTGCCGGAAGCGCGATGGAGACGCCCGGTGGCGGGTCGTAGTCGCCGCCGGCCGCCGTCCAGGCGGTGACGCCGTTGTATTTGTTCCAGGTCGCGCCCGACCCCGCCGCACCCGTTCCTTCGTTCCACGGCTTGGTCACGCGATAGGCGCTTACCGTATCGTTTCCGCCGACCGTGTGATAGAGCGACATCTGCGCGGACTGGATGACGCTGCCTGCGGGAATGGACGAGAGGTCGAACTGCACCAGCGCTACGCCCTGCCCGAAATTGACTGAAATGTTGGGATTTGCACCATAGTTGTTGTTTGGACTTGCACTGCTCATGTCGGTGTCCATTCCCGGGGTGCCGGGCTGTAGCGTGAGCGTAGCGGGCGTGGTCTGGAGCACGACGACGTTCGCGCGGATCAGCGAGGCGCTCACGCCACTGGACGTGCCGGTCGCGGTCAGCGTGACCGGCGTGCCCGCCTTCGGGTTGGCCGTTGCGGTGAAGCTGCCGGCGCCAAACGCGATCGGGGGGAGCAACGCGTCCGCGGGGAGGTCGGTGTAACCGGTGCAGTTCTTTCCCTGGGCTATCGCATTGACCGCCTGCAGGCCTGCCTCCGCGACATAACGGGCGCGGTCGGCATCGCCCTGGCTGGCGACCATCGCGGCATTCATGCCACTGTCGCGGTTGAGCAGAAAGGCGATGGCCGCGATCAGGCTCATCGCGAGGATCACCGGCAGCAGCGTGAAGCCGGCCATGTTGCTCGCGCGCGTCCTCATTGCGTGCCCCCGCCCAGCCGGACGCTGGAAGCAAGGTTTACAGTGCTGCCGGCATCGGCCAGCGTCAGGCTGAGCACGGCGGCAGGCCGCGTTCCCGGGCCGATGGCTGCGGTAAAGGCGGTGACGTTGCCGGCAAGCACTGCAGTGCCGCTGCAGGCGGAATCGGCCGTCGTGGTCTCGATCAGCTGGTGATTGACGGTATTAAGGCAATACATCACGCAGGCCGCGCCGATACAGCCTGTGGGCGCGAACCAGTCGCCGCTGGTATTGGTGGCGGGAGCGGTCAGTGTCTTGGGTGCGGTGGCGCGTGCCATGGCTGTGATGCGTTCCAGCGCGAAACTGCCCTGATAAGCCAGTTCGTTGGCGCTGCGCCCGGCGCTCTGCGCATCCAGCCCGAGCTTGACCAGCCCGTTGATCGAGGCCAGCAGGATCGCGCCGATGGCCGTGGCAATCAGCAGCTCGATCAGGGTGATGCCGCGCTGGGATGAAGTGTTGTGCGTCATCTTTACCACCACCTGCCGGCGAGCGTATTCAGTGCATGGGCGCTGCCGTCGGCCTCGTAATAGGCACTCACAAAAAGCAGGCCGGTATCGGTGCTGCTCAGGGCGTTGGTGGCGGGATCATAACGGTATAACACCACTGCGCGGCGGTCAGGTACAGGTACGCTGGAAGGATCAGAGAAGGTTGCGCTGAACGCGCCGGTGTTGTTGCCGGGAATCCAGGTTTCGGCATACAGCGCACTGAACGGCTGGCTCAGCACTTCTTCCATCTTGCTGCGCAGCGCGAGCTGCCGCGCCGCCACGTTGCCGGAGCTGCCGGAAATCGCCGTGGTGAGCGCCTGCATCGCGGGCACCAGTAAAATGGCCAGCAGCGCCACCGAGAGCAGTACCTCGGCGTAGGCAAATCCGCGCTGCGCGGAAGAATTGAATGAAAGCGCTTTATTCATCATGAATTCACGGAAGGCTGACCAGCCCGGTGACCTCATTGATGCCGACGGTAACGCTCTGGTTGCCATAACTCAGCTCCACGCCGCTTCCCGCCTGCAGCACGCCCTTATTGGTTGATATGCCATCGAAGGCCTGCAGTTGCGACAGGCCCGGCCCGACCAGCAGTTGCAGCCACGCCGACCCGCCTGCCCGGAACTGCGGCGCCAGCGTGACGCCCCGGGAAAACGGGCTGCCACTGACATCCAGTATCGCCGCTCGCTTGGTCAGCGGATCATCGATCGCCGAGCCTGGATTGCCGCTGCTGTCCGAATTATGGAGGCTGAGCTGGCCCTCGGTCGTCCTGCCATCGACCAGCACATAGCCGCCGGTGCGACTGGCTACACTCAGCGCAAAGCGCAGCAGGTTGGCGGTTTCTTCGGCCGCGACACTGAGCTTTTGCGGATCATTGGACGAAAGCAAGGGGATCACCGCTACCGCGATGATCCCCAGGATGGTGATGGAGACGAGCATTTCCACCAGGGTAAAACCGCGTGTGGCGATTCCTTTCAAACCCAGTTCCCCGGTGTGATGCTGTAGTCTGGCCTAGTGCGCCGAGTACACGACGCCTCTGCTGTCCGCGCCGTTGTGGTTCATGACGATCTGGCCCGTAACCACGTCGTAAGCCCAGCCGCCGGTTGCCGCGGCCGGGGCCAGCGGAATGCCTGCAGTCGCAACGGCGATGGCCGCGCTGTTGGTGATCGGATCGGCCGGAATGCCTTTGCGTATGTAGGGTCCCAGCGGCGTGGTCGGATCTGCGCCGCCGCAAGTTGTGCCGGTAGCGCTGCTGTACTTGGTCAGTTGATCGATAACCGCCTGTGCCGTGTTGATCGCACCGGTGCCGGCGGTACCTACCGTACAGGTGGCACCGGTGGCGGCAACGGAACCGGGGTAACGGCCGCCGTGCTGCACCTGATAAAGTTCGATCGCCGAGCGCAATCCATTGAGATTGGCATCCAGAGCCGCTTCCTGCGCTTCAACCGTGGAGCTGGAAAACTGGGGGATGAGGATGGCCGCCAGGATTGCCAGGATGATCACGACAATCAGCAGTTCGATCAGGGTGAAGCCGCGCTGTATCAGTTTCATGGACTTGCGAGTCATGGTATGCATTTTGATTGATTCCTCTCTTTAAAGAATAAAGCATTATCGCCGTTGTAAACATATAACTACCATTGAGTATTATATCCAGGTAACAGTCACATTCTCCATTAATTTTAATAACATAAATATCCCTCCTGCTTCAACACCGAAATGACAAAAGGCTGTTATTGCCGAATGAGCGTGCAACCACTAAGTAGGCAATTTCATAAATACGCACACATGCGTATTGTTAACATGTATGGTCGTTATAGCTAAATCGGACAAGCCGGAACCAAAAAGGGCAGTCGTTGCGAGGAGCGAAGCGACGCGGCAATCCAGATGCTTCCAAGCATAAAGGCCTTTTGATTAGCTGGATTGCCGCGCTTCGCTCGCAATGACAACCGCTGCAAGGCCACATTCTTGTCACGTTTTGACATGATTTAACTTGTAAGTGTTGTAAGTGACTAAATCGACATC
>MGWZ01000089.1 GCA_001801175.1 Gallionellales bacterium RIFCSPLOWO2_02_FULL_57_47
AGTTTCGCTGCAACTCGGGACATGGCACACCTCCGGCAATAATCGCTGAAGGTGGTATTTTAGTTAATATCTTTTATTATTGCAATTAGACACTAGTGCGCTGAAGTCTGGTTTTCAACAGTCCTGGATGTTCCTCCAATGTGTGCAGAAATAGGCGGACTATGTTAGATTCCGCGCGCAACGGGTGGCTATGGAATGGTAAACCCAGCTTGATATGAATGATGGGAGAGCAAATGAAAGCAGTTATTCTGGCCGGTGGATTGGGCACACGCATAAGCGAGGAAACTTCTGTGCGGCCCAAGCCTATGGTTGAGATTGGTGGCAAGCCGGTTTTATGGCACATCATGAAGAATTATTCCGCCCACGGTATTCATGATTTTGTAATTTGCTGCGGGTACAAAGGCTATGTGATCAAAGAGTATTTCGCCAACTATTTTCTGCATATGTCGGATGTCACCTTCGACATGCAGAACAACAAAATGGAAGTGCATCAACAGAGCGCGGAGCCGTGGCGGGTCACGCTGGTGGATACCGGTGAAGAAACCATGACTGGCGGGCGCATCAAGCGCATTGCCGAATATGTGGGGGACGAGGATTTCTGCTGTACTTACGGCGACGGCATCGGTGATGTGAATATCACCGCTCTGGTCGAATTCCACAAGCAGCACGGCAAACTGGCCACATTGACCGCAACTCAACCACCGGGACGATTTGGTGCCTTGAAGTTGTCGGGGAATGATATTCTGGCATTTCAGGAAAAACCGCAAGGCGATGGCAGCTGGATCAATGGCGGTTTCTTTGTGCTGTCACCCAGGGTGCTCGATTACATTGTCAACGACAAGACTGTCTGGGAGCGCGAACCCATGGACAGGCTGGCCAGGGAAGGCCAAATTGCAGCCTACTTCCACTCCGGATTCTGGCAGCCGATGGACACGCTGCGCGATAAAATGCATCTCGAAGAATTATGGACCAGCGGCAAAGCGCCGTGGAAAACATGGTAGAGCCATCCTTCTGGGCTGGCAAGGTAGTGTTATTGACCGGGCACACCGGCTTCAAGGGAAGCTGGCTTTCCTTATGGCTGCAATCTGTCGGGGCGAAAGTCATAGGCTATGCGCTGCAACCGCCTACCAGCCCGAGCCTGTTTGTTGAAGCCAGGGTTGCAGAAGGAATGACCAGCATTGAAGGGGATGTGCGGGATTTTTCGGCGCTCTCCAGGGTATTTGAAAAATATCAGCCCGAGATCGTTATTCATCTGGCAGCACAGGCTTTGGTGCGCCGCTCATATGCTGATCCGATTGAAACCTACTCCACCAATGTGATGGGTACGGTGCATTTGCTGGAAGCGGCCAGGTTGGCCGGAAGCGTGCGCGCAATCGTCAATGTGACCAGCGATAAGTGCTACGAAAACCGCGAATGGGTATGGGGCTACCGGGAAAACGAACCGATGGGAGGGTATGATCCCTACAGCAACAGCAAAGGCTGCGCCGAGCTGGTTACAGCTTCTTATCGAAACTCGTTTTTCAATCCGGACAATTTCGCAAAGCATGGTGTGGCATTGGCCTCGGCCAGAGCGGGCAATGTCATCGGCGGTGGCGATTGGGCGGAAGACCGGCTGATTCCGGACATCATACGAGCCATCGTGCAGGGTCAGCCGGTCAATATTCGCAACCCGCACGCCATCAGGCCCTGGCAACACGTACTTGAACCGTTGTCAGGGTATTTGATACTGGCGCAAAAGCTATATAAGGACGGCGCGGCATATAGCGAGAGCTGGAACTTCGGCCCGAATGATGAAGATGCCAAACCTGTGTCATGGATTGCTGATTGTCTTACCAGGACTTGGGGTGAAGGTGCAAGCTGGGTGCTGGATGGCGGCAATCATCCGCATGAGGCACATTACCTGAAGTTGGATTGTTCCAAGGCAAAAACGCGCCTGGGCTGGCATCCAAGATGGCATCTAGAAGAAACGCTGGAGGCAATTATTGACTGGCATCACGCGCACCGATCAGTGAAAGACATGCATGCTGTTACGCTTGGTCAGATTTCCCAATACGAGGGAGCGGGCTGATTGAGGAGAAATATTTGGGTTGCGCGATCCTGAACTGATGAAGACTGAAAAAGGTCGAAATGGTGATGCGGCGTCTAAGGCCTGTAAAATCGAGCGTAAATAAATTAGAGGTGAGTCATGAAACAAGCTGTATTGAGAGAAACATTGTGTGTTGATGCAAATCATCAGTTACATATTAATGTGCCCGCCGACATGGGGGATGAATTTGAGGTGATCGTTTTGCCGGTTCGCGCCAAAGTTGTAGAAGGGTTGAATGACGACGACCAGTTTATGCTGGCCGCTTACTCGGCTGTGATTGAAAGCAATTCTGAAGAAGATGCTGTGTGGGAAAAATATGTCCGCAGCTAATAAATTCCAGCCGGGAACAATACATATCTACAAAGTACCTTTTGTTGATGCAAATAGAACAAAGCCCCGCCCTGTGTTAATTACCTCCTTGCCCAACAGCAAAGGAGACGTGATGGGAATACCGGGTAGCTCACAAATGCACCAATGGAATGAAGCGAATCAGGCAGTCATCAATCCGGAAGATATGTTAACCGGAGAATTGGATAAGCCGACTGTTTTTCCGGTAAGCAAACAGATGGTTTTTTCCCCACGGTTTTTCTGTGGCGAAGTCGGTGCGGTAAGTGTGAAGACTCTGGAAAAAGTCATGCGCTTGATAGTGGGGCATCAAGTCGAACAATTCCATACATCAGTTAACCAGCCCAAAATATTTACACCGGGTGCCAGTGTCATTCCCCCTTCGGGCAAGGTGCTCGGCGCGAGTGAACTGAAAAACATGGTAGAAGCCTCCCTGGATGGCTGGCTGACCACCGGACGCTTCAATGAAGCCTTTGAAAAACGCTTCGCCGAGTTTGTCGGCGTACCCTATGCGTTAACCACCACCTCGGGTTCATCAGCCAACCTGCTGGCATTCACCGCACTGACCTCCCACAAGCTGGGGGATCGCGCCCTGAAGTCTGGCGATGAAGTCATCACCGTGGCAGCCGGTTTTCCAACCACCGTGAACCCGATGTTGCAGAACGGCATGGTGCCGGTGTTCGTCGATGTGGACATCCCCACCTACAACATCGACCCGAAGAAGATCGAAGCTGCGGTGACCGAGCGCACTCGCGCCATCATGATCGCGCACACACTGGGCAACCCGTTCGATCTGGATGCGGTCATGGCCGTGGCGAACAAGCACAACCTGTGGGTCATCGAAGACTGTTGCGATGCGCTCGGCTCACGCTACAAAGGCCAGCACGTAGGCACCTTCGGCCATATCGCCACTTGCAGCTTCTATCCGGCCCACCACATCACGATGGGCGAAGGCGGCATGATTTTTACCAAAGATCGTGACCTGCGTACGATCATCGAATCGTTCCGCGATTGGGGCCGTGATTGCTACTGCGGACCGGGTTGCGACAACACCTGCGGCAAACGCTTTGGCCAGCAGTTAGGCTCATTGCCATTCGGATATGACCACAAGTACACCTATTCGCACCTGGGCTACAACCTCAAGATCACCGATATGCAGGCAGCCTGCGCGCTGGCTCAGATGGACCGGTTGCCGGGATTCGTAGAGGCTCGCCAACGCAACTTCGCCTTTCTCAAAGAGCGCCTGAAATCCTGTGAAGAATTTCTGATCCTGCCGGAAGCTACCGCAGGCAGCGAACCATCCTGGTTTGGCTTCCCGATCACATTGCGCGAATCGGCAGGCATCGAGCGCGTCGAGCTGCTCAAGTATCTGGATCAATACAAGATCGGCACGCGTTTGCTGTTTGCCGGCAACCTGACGCGCCAGCCTTATTTCGAAGACCGCACCTATCGCATCAGCGGCGATCTCGCCAATACCGACAAGGTGATGAACGATACCTTCTGGATCGGCGTATATCCCGGATTGAATGAGCCAATGCTTGAGTACGTCTGCGAAAGGGTCGAGACGTTTTTTGGTGTGAATTTTTAATTCACGGTTTGTAAAAGACGGGAATATGCATTGAAAGCATCCGACGCAGTAGCAAAATTTTTAATCGCGCATCGGGTTCAAACCTGTTTTGAACTTGTGGGCGGAATGATTACCCATCTTCTCGACAGTTTTGCCGAATCCGGACGATTCAATATCGTTTCGATGCATCACGAGCAAACTGCGGCTTTTGCTGCGGAAGGTGTGGCAAGACATACCAAGGGAAAAACGATTGCAGTAGCAATGGGAACCAGCGGCCCGGGTGCTACCAACTTGATCACCGGCATCGGGAGTTGCTGGTTCGATTCTGTGCCATGCTTGTTCATAACCGGGCAGGTTAACACCCGTGAACTCAAGGGCGAACGGCCCATCAGGCAGCAAGGTTTTCAAGAGCTCGACATCGTTGAAGTCGTACGCTCATTGACCAAATATGCGTCAAGAGTCGACAGCCCGGAAGATTTGCTGCCCAACTTGCACAGGGCTTTGTCTCTGGCGCAGAGCGGGCGACAAGGCCCGGTGCTACTGGATATCCCGAACGATGTTCAGCGATCCGAGATTCCAGATGCTCTCGTTGAAAAATGGCTGAAGATGCCTTTGGAAATCAGCAAGGGTCCGGAAATTGGCATTGGTGACCTGCAGAAACTAGCGGATCTGTGCAAGCAGGCGCAGCGTCCGTTGATATGCATCGGCGGCGGAGCGCGCTGGGCCGATTCGATGGGCGAATGGCTGTTGGCAGCGGGTGCGCTGGGTATTCCGTATGTGTCAACCCTGATGGGGCATGAGCGAGTGATCGCACGCAGCAGTTATTTCAACATGATCGGCAGCTATGGCAATCGTGAGGCCAACTGGGCAGTGCAGAATTGCGACCTGCTGATCGTGGTGGGAGCGCGGCTCGATGTTCGGCAAACAGGTTCTGATGTCGAAGATTTTGCCCGCAGGGCTAATATCGTCCAGATTGATATTGACCCTTCTCAATTGGGTAACCGGGTTCAGGCTGAGCTGAATATCTGCGCAACGGCGGAAAGTTTCTTCAATGCATTCTCTCTTCTGTCTACTACGTTCCCAAATCTGGACAAGAACTGGCTGCCCGACTTGTCGATACAACGCGACCGGGCGCAGATTAATGAATATGCAGACTGGGAGATCAGCCCCAGCGAGGTCTTCAAAAAGCTGAATTACATCCTCGCTAAGCGCCCAGTCGATTATGTTTGCGACGTCGGTAACCACCAGATGTGGGCGGCGCAGAATTTACGATTGGATACCGACCAGGCCGTTCACTACAGCGGCGGCATGGGTGCAATGGGATTTGCCGTGCCTGCAGCATTGGGGATCGCTCTTCAGTCACGGAACAAAGTTGTAGTGATTACCGGAGACGGAAGTCTGCAAATCAACATTCAGGAGCTAGACACGCTTAATCGTCTGGGACTTGATCTGACTATAATTGTAATGAACAACTCGGTACTGGGCATGGTCAAGAATTTCCAGGATATGTATTTCGACGGACGTGACCAATCTACCCGGAAAGGCTACAGCAGACCCTCCTTTACAGATGTTGCAACCACCTATGGGATTGAGGCTCATCGAGTCACTAACATAGAAGAAATGGACCGGGCCTTGAATTTGATCGCTGACCGCAAAGGTCCGTTGCTTATTGAGATCATGATGGATGGTGCGACGGAATGCCGACCACGCTTGGCATTTGGGTCGAAACTTGATGAGCAGTTTCCCAAGCTGAACGGTTAGGCGGCTAGCAACATGAAGAGAATAGCGATTCTCGGAGCGACGAGCCAGATTGCCAGGGACTTGATCGCCTCGTTTTCCGTCGCGGCAGACAAACAGCTGCACCTATTCGCGCGCCGTCCGGACGAGGTAACGAAATGGCTGGCGTCCACAGGGCTTTCAGGGTGCTACCAGGCAGACAACTTTTCTGCGTTTGCCAACCACGAGTTCGATGCTGTCATCAACTTCGTCGGGGTCGGCAATCCGGCGCAGGCGCTGGCGATGGGCAATTCGATCTTTGATATTACCTTGCGGTTTGACGAACTTGTGCTCGATTATCTGCAAGCTCACCCGGCATGCCGTTACCTGTTTTTGAGCAGCGGTGCCGCATACGGATCGAGCTTCAATGAACCGGCGAAACGAGAAACACCGGCCGTTGTGGCAATAAACAATCTGGCACCGCATGAATGGTATGGCGTCGCCAAGCTCCACGCGGAATGCAGGCATCGCTCGCATCCGGAGTTGCCCATCATCGATATACGCGTATTCAATTATTTCAGCCGCACCCAGGATCTCTCGGCACGTTTTCTCATCACCGATATTCTGCGCGCAATTCGCGACCATCAGGTGCTGAATACTTCACCAGATTATATCGTGCGCGATTTCCTGCATCCGTCTGATTTTTATAAACTGGTCAGCGCGCTACTTGCTGCACCTGCCGCCAATACAGCAGTCGATTGTTACAGTCTGGCACCAATAGACAAGCCGAAACTACTGGCAGCCATGCAGGAAAGATTCGGCCTGCAATACGAAATAACCGCAGCCTCAGCCGCCGTTAATGCAACGGGCGGCAAACCACATTACTACTCGTTGAATACCCGCGCCGCAGATTTCGGGTATCAGCCAGATTTGACATCGCTTGAGGGGATATTGCTGGAATCAGAAAAAATCCTGAGCATTCATCGCTGATGAGTTATTACCCGCCGCTAATCTCTGCTCTTGTTACCTTCGTTCTCATGATGGTTCTGACCTTGAGCAAGGAAGGAAAAATGCTTGATATCCCCAATGAGCGGTCGTTGCACTCCCAGCCGACTCCACGCACCGGAGGGATCGCAATCATCGCGGGGATATTTTCCGGCTGGGTGTTGCTGATTCAGTTCTGGCCCTGGTGGATCGTGTTGCCGGCACTGGGTTTGTTTGTCCTATCGCTGGTGGATGACCTGCGCAGCCTGACGGCGAAAACGCGCCTGATCGGGCACTTTGCCGCTGCGCTGCTAGTAACGTTGGGGGCTGGGGTTGATTGGCCCTGGCTGTTACCGGTGTTGTTGTTCATCGTGTGGATGACCAATCTGTACAACTTCATGGACGGTTCGGATGGTTTGGCGGGGGGCATGGCGCTGTTTGGCTTCAGTTTCTACGGAATCGCCGGTTTGATGAATGGCAACGAAGGATTTGCGATGCTGAATTTCTCCATCGGGGCAGCGGCACTGGGTTTTCTGTATCACAACTTTCATCCTGCCAAAGTGTTCATGGGCGATGCGGGATCTATCCCGCTGGGATTTCTCGCTGCCGCATTCGGCGTGTGGGGCTGGCAGCAGGGATATTGGCCGTTCTGGTTTCCGCTGTTGGTATTTTCGCCGTTTGTGGCCGACACAACCGTGACATTATTCAACCGGACGCGGCGCGGCGAAAAGCTTACGCAAGCGCATCGCAGTCACTATTACCAGCACCTGGTGCGGTTGGGGTGGGGGCATCGCAATACCGCGATAGCTGAATATTTGTTGATGTTTCTGGCGGGTACATCCGCGCTTTGGGGTATGGGCATGGATGTTCAGAGCCAATGGCTACTGTTGGTTTGCTGGGGCGCGATTTATTCTGGATTGATGTTGTGGGTTGATCGTTGCTGGCGGCAGAACGAGGTGTTGAAGCAAAAATTTACCGGTGGTCAAGATTGAAATATTCTGGCTATATTGAACCGATGGTTCATGGCATATGCTATTGGTGGGTCTGTTGAGTTATGCGGCAAGTCGTGAACTTTCAAAATTCAATTTCCAGGATAAAACGGAAGGCGTGCGCCACTATCTGTTATCCAGTGCAGTGGCAGTCGTACAAAGGAAATGCCGTTGATATTTAAATCGAATACACGCACCACTTTGGTGGCACTGCACGATGCGATAGCTGCTGCGCTGTCATGGAGTTTCGCTTATTTGCTGCGCTTCAATTTCGAATTGCCGGACAATTTTGCGGCGGAATTGCAACAAACGCTGTTTTACGTCGTGCCGCTGCAACTGGTGATTTTCTGGCGATTCAATCTGTATCGCGGCATTTGGCGATATGCCAGCACTACCGATTTGCGCCGCATATTTCTGGCAGTCATGTTGTCCGCGGCGCTTATTCCCCTGATGTTCTGGATGCTGCGCCTGGATCTGGTGATTCCCCGTTCTGTCCTGGTCATCAACCCGCTGCTGCTGATTCTGCTGATGGGCGGCAGCCGCTTTGTCTACCGGATGTGGAAAGAGCAGGGGTTGTATGGAGACATCAAGCTGCATGGCGAGCCCGTGCTGGTACTGGGTGCAGGCGATGCGGCGGCCGGTTTGGCCAGGGATTTGACCAAGAGCAGGGATTGGCGGCTGGTAGGATTTCTGGACGACGATGCAGATAAACATGGAAGCATGCTGAACGGCGTGCGCGTGCTGGGCAACCTGGGCAGTCTGCCGGAATGCGCCGAGCGGCTGGGTGTATCGCAAGTGATCATAGCCATGCCATCAAGCTCGCATCAGCAGCGCAAGCGCGCGATCCAGCTGTGCAATCAAGCCAACCTGAAAGCGCTTACCGTGCCGTCCTTCGATGATTTGATGAGTGGCAAAGTGGCGGTATCGCAGCTGCGCGCAATAGAGCTGGACGATTTATTGGGACGCGACACGGTGGTGCTGGATGATGCCGGATTGCATGGCTTGTTGTCCGGAAAAACTGTCATGGTGACCGGCGCGGGCGGTTCTATAGGTTCAGAAATGTGCCGCCAGATCGCGCGCTTTTCTCCGGCCAGGCTGGTCTTGTTCGAGTCGAGCGAATATGCCCTGTACACGATCGAGCAGGAACTGAAGCAAATTTTCCCGGTGCTGGATTTTGTCAGCCTGGTGGGCGATGTGCGCGATGCCGCGCGGGTCAACGAAGTCATGCAGCAACATCTGCCGAGCGTGTTGTTTCATGCGGCGGCTTACAAACATGTCCCGCTGATGGAGCAACATAATGCCTGGCAGGCGGTGCGCAACAATGTGCTGGGTACCTGGACGGTGGCACAGGCAGCACAGCGGCATGGAGTCGCCAGGTTCGTGATGATCTCCACCGACAAGGCAGTCAATCCGGCAAATGTGATGGGCGCGAGCAAGCGGCTGGCAGAGATGGTTTGTCAGGCGCTCCAGCCATCCGGCGGTACATGCTTCGTGATGGTGCGCTTCGGTAATGTGCTGGGCAGCACCGGCAGCGTGATTCCCACGTTTCGCGCACAGATCGCACGGGGAGGGCCGGTCACAGTGACGCATCCGGACATTACCCGCTATTTCATGTCCATCCCCGAAGCCGCGCAACTTGTGCTGCAGGCGGGCCTGATGGGCCGGGGCGGCGAGATATTCGTGCTCGACATGGGCGAGCCGGTGAAGATTGCAGATCTGGCGAAAGACATGATACGGCTGTCCGGATTTGCCGAGGAAGAGATCAGGATCGAATTCACCGGGCTGCGCCCGGGTGAAAAGCTCTATGAAGAATTACTGACCGACAGCGAGCACACGCTGCCGACGCCGCACCCGAAATTGCATATCGCCCAAGCCCGCCAGGCTGACGGAGAATGGCTGTCACGGCTGCTGGAGTGGGTGGCAGCAGCTACCATGACGGACGATGCGGCAAGAGCCGCACTCAAACAGTGGGTGCCGGAATACCAGCCGAACTCTCAAGGGGATAACAAGTCATGAAGTCAGCAGCAACTTTTGCGATGCCAAGAATTTTCTGCTTTCGGCAGCTGTTGGCCAATTCTGAGGGAAGACAGAAGCATGGCTAAACTCTCAGTCATCATCATCACCAAGAACGAGTCCGCCAATATCCGCGCATGCCTCGAATCGGTGGCATGGGCAGATGAAATCATCGTCGTGGATTCCGCCAGTACGGATGGCACGCTGGAAATTGCGCGCGAATTTACGCCGAAGGTTCATGTGCACGCAGACTGGCCGGGATTCGGCGCGCAGAAGAATCGCGCGCTGGACTATGCCGGCAAGGACTGGGTGTTATCGCTGGATGCCGATGAACGGGTCACGCCGGAACTGCGCGCCGAAATTGAGGCAGCGCTGCTCGATGCACGGGCGGATGGCTACGAAATACCGCGGCTTTCCAGCTTCTGCGGGCGCTTCATGCGGCATTCCGGCTGGCATCCCGATTATGTGCTGCGCCTGTTCCGGCGCGGGAAGGCGCGCTTCAGCGATGCGCTGGTGCATGAGTCGGTGCAGCTGCAGGGAAGCACGGCGCGCCTGCGGCAGCCATTGCTGCATTACAGCTACCGGGATTTTGAGGATGTGCTGACCAAGCTGAACAGCTATTCCAGCGCGGCTGCGACCATGCTTGAACGCCGCGGCAAGAGGGGCAGCCTCGCTCAGGCCGTGCTTCACGGCCTGTGGGCGTTCATCCGCACCTACTTTCTGCGCGCGGGCTTTCTGGACGGGCGCGAGGGTTTCATGCTCGCCGTGATGAATGCCGAGAACAGCTATTACCGTTACATCAAGCTCTGGCTGAAACAGAAGTCCTGATTGTCCCAGGGAGCAACCCTATTCCAATTTTCGTTACAAACGACAATATATCGTAGGGTGCGTTCTACGCACCAGATGGCAATGGTGCGTAGAACGCACCCTACGATATTATTGGTTCTGTTGAGAATTGGAATTACCCCGCTCGGAAGAGGCGTAGCTCAGGGCGCCAGCCTCCGGATAAACGGCAGCATTTCCCGCGCGATCTTCGAGTTGGCATAGTCAGAGACGTGGTCGCCGTAGCTGTACAGGAATTTTTCCCCCTCGGTCATTGCGCACAGGTTGCCGGGGACATCGCACAGCAACGGCGTGGGGTCATAGACAACCAGGCGCGGATGCAGCCGCTGCAATTCACCAATGAACTGCCGATAAGCCTGCGTCCCGGCAAGATGCTCGGTGTAGCGTATCGTGCAATGCGGGTTTTCCTTGCGCCGCAGGACCTGATTCAGGAACGGACTTGCGGTCGCGCCACCGCTGATGCAGCTGGTGGGATCCGGGAAGGTCGGGTTGTCGATCACGAAGACCACGCGCTTCCCCGCCTGTTCCAGCTGCCGGATCGTTCGGCTGTAGGTCGCAATCTTGTCCCGGGGAAGCGCCGCATTGGCCGCGATCAGGCCGGTCTCGCTGTCGAGCGGGAAAATAGTGCGCAGCGCCACAGCCAACGCAACGACTTTGATCGACGGGTTGTCGACTACCGTCTGCAGCGCGAGCTGATTCTTGCGATGCTGGCGTTCATCCGCGCCGGGTGCGGACTCCGGCGGATAGACTGTACCGATCATCATCCACGGCATGTCCGGTTTCGATTCGCGCACCAGGCCGTAGAAAAGCGCCTCACCCTTGCTGTCGCCCAGCAGCGCGTAGCGCGGCTCTTCGACGCTGCTGCTCAGGCAATACTGGAAGACGGGTTTCTGCGCCTCGTCGAGGCCGCACTCGTGGCGCAGTTTCCCCCGATCCGCCCCGAGTACTATCGTGCTGGCATCGCCATTCAACATCGAAAACTGGCGGGACTTGAACCCGTCCAGCTTCTTGACGGTCAATCCGGCAGCGCCGAGTACAAACATGCTCAAACACAGCATCAGCACGATGTTCTTTGAGCGCGGCCGGGACCTGACGGGGCGCTCGAGCAGCCTGTAGGTCAGCCACGCCAGAACGACAGTCGCGGCAACCATCCAGAATCGCGCCTCAACCGAAGGCGTCCCGGATTCCATGATCCGCGCGAATGAGAGCAATGGCCAGTGCCACAGGTAAAGCGGGTAGCTGATGAGCCCGATCCATACGAGGAGGCGGCGCGACAGCAGATGCCGGTTCGGCCAGGCACCTTCGCCGGCATAGATCAGGCAGGCAGCGCCCATCGTGGGCAGCAACGCCCAGGCACCGGGGAACGCATAGCTTTCCTTTATGCTGAATACCGCGCCGATAATCAGGCCCAGCCCGAGCCAGGAAATAAGCGAACGGTACCTTTCGCTCGCGGGTGCCTTGTGCGATGCCAGATAGGCCAGGCCGGCGCCGAGCGCCAGCTCCCAGAATCGGGTCAGCGGAGAATAGAAATCAGCCACCATGTCATGGCGCACGACGATCATGCTGTAGGCAATCGAAGTCCCCATGATGCCCACTAACGCCCAGCCGAAATGCCGCGAGTAGCGCCAGAAAAAGGCCAGTATCAGGGGCCAGGCGATATAGAACTGCTCTTCGATTCCCAGCGACCAGAGGTGAAGCAGGGGCTTGGTGTCGGCAGCGTTGTCAAAATATCCCGCTTCCTTCCACAAGACGATATTCGACAGGAACAGGGCGCCGGCGACGACATGCTTGCCCAGTTGCTCATACTCTGCCGGCGTCAGGATCACAAAGCCCATCATCAGGCAGGCGAGCAGCACCACGCTCAGCGCCGGGAAGATGCGCCTGACCCGGCGGGCATAAAACGTCCTGATGCTGAACGTCCCTGTGCCCAACTCTTCCCAGATGTGCTTGGAAATAAGGAAGCCCGAGATCACGAAGAAGATGTCAACGCCGACAAACCCCCCGTGGGCCAGAGAGGGGAAGGCGTGAAAGACCACCACCGACACGACCGCAATGGCGCGCAAGCCGTCAATGTCGGGACGGTAATCGCTTTTTCTGAGCTGAGCGTCCCTGCGGGCGGGACTGCACGCGTGCTTCAGCGCAATTAATAACTTAAGGAGGTGATGCATGAATTCCTGGCCGGGGTGCCTGTTCGTTTCAGCAGGGATACCGATGCAAACTGCGGCTTATGGCGGGGAACAGCAGGAATGGCTTTTCAGCGAGGTTTTGCATACTATCCGTGTTTTGTATCTGAAGCCGGATTATAACCGCTCGCTTGCCCCAACTGATGACCGCTACCCCCGACAAGAAACTGAAACTGCTGCACGTGGTGCGCCGCTACGGCCCGGTTGGCGGCATGGAGCGCTATGTGTGGGAGCTGACGCAAGAACTGCGCGACCTCGGTCACGAGGTCGAAGTGTTGTGCGAAGTGTGTCTCGCCGAAAAACCGCACGGTATCGAGGTTCACGAGCTGGGCACGATAGCGCCGCGTCCGCGCTGGTTATCGCTGTTGCGCTTCGGCAGGCGGGTGGAACGCTGGCTGGAAGCAAATCCACACCCGGATTGGCTGATACACAGCCATGAGAGATTGTGCAGCCACCACATCACCACCTTTCATGGCCCTCCCTTCGCGACGGTGCGTGACCGGCCATGGTGGCGCAAGGTGTCGGTGCGCGTGGCGATGCAGATGTATCTGGAGCGCCGCGAGCTGACTGTCGCAAAGAGTATCGTGCCCAACTCGACGGTAATCAGCGACAGCCTTGCGCATTACTACCCGGAACTGGCGCACAAGCTGACCAGGCCCGTAGTGCCGGGCGTGGCACCGGGAATCACGCGCGAACCGCGGAACGTTCCATCGGATGGGGGGGTGATCGGTTTCGTCGGCAAGGAATGGCAGCGCAAAGGCCTGCCGTTCGCAGTCGAAGTCGTTACGGCGTTGCGCCGCACCCGGCCTGGCCTGCAATTCCGCGTCGTTGGTCCGGCCGCCGCCGAAGTGCAACATCTGTTCTCCGGCTGGCAAGGAGGCTATCAGCTGCTGGGCTGGAGCGACCAGTCTCACTTCACCGGCTTCGATGTGCTGCTGCATCCCGCCAAAGCTGAGCCCTACGGCATGGTGATCAGCGAGGCCATGGCCGCCAGAGTGCCGGTGGTCATTTCCGATGTGTGTGGAGCCGCCGCCCAGGTGACTCCTGCCGCAGGCGCGGTGTTGCCGCTTTCAGCGTCGATCGAAACGTGGGTGAATGCGCTTGAGCAACAACTGGGGCGTAGCGAACCAGTGCCGCAATTCGAACGCAGCTGGCGTACCGTGGCGCAGGAGTATGAGGTTATTTACCGGCAGAACCTGCCGTTCAATGCTTGATTTCGGGACGGCTATTTCAGCTGAAAGTCGCCGGCAATTGCATTGGCTATCGTTGAGACATAGTTCTCAACGCTGAACAAATAAGCCCGCTCGCTCTTGAGAAATGCTGCGATGTTTTGCTGGAATTGCGCGTGTTGTTCAGGGGTGATGCTCAGCAGAAAGCGATGCACGTCGGCAGTGTCGGCAAACTGCCTGCGATCGATAAAGCAATCCGGCGGGATGTATTTGTGCACGTTATTGGCCCCCCGGTAAATGGGAACGCACCCGGCGAAAAAGCTGTCAAAAATTTTTTCCGTTATATAGGACGGCAGGTCTTTTACATTCTCGTAACAGTATGAAAACCGTGTGTCGGACAGGATCTCGGATTTGAATCTGACTTCTCCGCGCCAGCTGGGAAAAGGCTGGTATCCGAACAGCTGTGTTCGCAATCTGCCTATCCGTCTCAGGAGTTTCGCCTTCCGGGTGAATGCCTGGCTGGGTTTGTTCCAGCCCCTGCCATAGAGATGAAACAGCTCAGGCGCGTTCTTCTCATACCAGCGGATCACGTTGATCCGCTCGGCATACAGATCGTCAGGACCGCCCCATGGCATAACCTTGTTGCTGCTGATCAGACATGAAAAGATGTGCCGATCGGAATACCTGCGGGTATTCGGTGGGGAAATACTGTTCGGGATCAATACCTTCACGGCTCCGGGCAGCCCAACCACGGCATCATTCCACGAAAAAACGCGTTTGAAGCCCTTCAGGTATTCAATATCCGCATTCAACCGGTTTATCAACGGGTTCTCTGCAGCAATCAGGTATTTGGGGATACCGTTGCCGGATAATGGCCGGCCCTCCAAATGCATTTCGAAAGAGACGGTTCTGCCCTTGTTGAGGTCCGGCGTGTTTACCTCGATGCCCAGCTGTAACAGTCTTTCCCGGAGTGCAATAACGGGAGTGAAGAGCCCATCCGAGTTTCTTGGGCTCGAATAATCGAACAACCTGTTTTCAGTAAAATCTTCGCAATAGACGTTGCCGTAAATCATTCGAGTAGATTCGCGCGAAATGTCAGGGACCGGCTGCGCTAGGTGGCGTAGGGATTTTCAGCCAACGCGAACTGAATGCGGTGCAGTTGTGCATACACGCCGCCCTTTGCAAGCAGTTCGCGATGCGAGCCGATTTCGACGATTTCGCCCTTTTGCAGCACGACAATCCGGTCCGCCTTCTCAATCGTTGACAAACGATGTGCGATGACCAGCGTGGTGCGGCCCTGCATCAAGGATTCCAAAGCGGATTGCACGTGGCGCTCAGATTCGCTGTCAAGGGCGGAGGTAGCTTCATCCAGAATCAGAATAGGCGCATTTTTCAGGATGGCGCGTGCGATCGCAATGCGCTGGCGTTGTCCGCCGGATAGTTTCACGCCGCGTTCGCCGACCAGCGTATCCAGACCTTGCGGCCATTCGCGGATGAACTCCATTGCATGTGCGGCCGTTGCGGCAGCAATGATTTCAGACTCGCTTACTTCGCGCATCTGTCCGTATGCTATGTTCGCTGAAATAGTGTCATTGAACAGCACCACCTCCTGGCTGACCAAGGCTATATTCGCGCGCAAACTGGCCAGGGTCAGTTCGGCAAGATTGTGCCCGTCAAGAAAAATGTTGCCACCGGTCGGAAAATAGAAGCGCGGCACGAGATTGGCCAGCGTGGTCTTGCCGCTGCCGGATGCACCGACCAGCGCGATATTTTCGCCTTCACGAATATGCAACGTAATGTTTTTTAGCGCAGGGCGCGCCTCAGGCGCGTAGGCAAACTGCACGTTGTCAAATTGCAGTTCGCCCCGCGCCCGGCCAATTATTTCTGTACCCATATCGACTTCGCTCTCGGTATCAAGCAAAGAAAACACGCTCTCCGCTGCTGCCAGCCCGCGCTGCAGATATTCGCTCACCCCTGTCAACCGTTTAAGCGGCGCGGTCAGCATAAGCATCGCCATGATGAACGAAACAAATCCGCCTACCGTGACCTCATCGGCGTTGGATTGAATGGTAGCCAGATACACCACAACCGCCAATGCTATCGCTGCGACCATCTGCACGATGGGCACATTTGCCGCTCCGGCTGCCGCCTGCTTCATGGCATAGCGGCGCACCCAGTTGGCTTGCTCATTGAAGCGCTGGCTTTCGTATTGTTGCCCGCCGAATAGCTTGACCACTTTGTGTGCGCTGACGCTTTCCTCAATCACCTGTGTGATGTCGCCCATCGCCTGTTGTGAATCACGGCTGCTGATGCGCATACGGCTGCTGATGGTTCTGATAATCAGCGCGATGACGGGCGCCATCAGCAATGTAAGCAGCGTCAGCTTCCAATTGAGGTAAAACAACCAGCCTATCAAGCCAACCAGGACTATGCTGTCGCGTACTGCGACGGTAACTACGACGGTAGCGGCCTGGGTTACCTGAGTGACATCAAAAGCCAGCTTCGAAATGAGATTGCCGGTGGCATGATCGTCATAATAGCGCGTCGGCAACGTGAGCAACTTGCGAAACATCTCGTTGCGCAAATCCATCACCAGTTTATTGCCAACCCAGTTGATTGCATAAGTACTGATAAATGAGCCTATGCCGCGTACCAGAAAAATCAGCAAGATGATGGCAGGCACTATGCGTATCATCGTTTGATCCTTGTTCACGAAAGTGCCATCCAGCATCGGCTTCATTAAAGCGGCGACCAGAGGCTCAGTAGCGGCGACCACGGCCGTGCCCATTATGGAAGCTGTGAAAGTACGCCAGTAAGGTTTGACGTAGCTGAGGAGGCGGAAATAGAGCTGGCTGCTGTTCATGGCGCGCACTTTAGCAGAAAAAGAACACGCCGAATCCCAGAAGTAATTTCACGCGTTGCAGTTCTCGCCTCACTGATACCCAAATATTTTCCCGAATTTGTAGAGAAGGTACGCATAAGTCTCGGGCTTGGCGAAACGCTTGAACCGGTACCGCAGCAAATAACGATCAATGAAATTCCTGTGCCTGGAATAAGCGCCATGAGACATCAGCGATCGATTGCGCAGATTCTTGTATATGCCAAAGCGGCAGTCGTTTATGACACCCCGCCCAACAACTAATTTGTTTCGTTTCAGGAACCCCAGCAACTTGAGCCTGTCGCGCAATGATTCCAGATTGCTGTCATTTGCCGCGTGCATGCGATAGCGAATCAATTTCCGGGAATTCCAGACTATCGGTCCGCGCTTGGAAATTTCCAGCAGCCAGGTGACATCCGAATATTTTCCCCCTGACTGCTGATCCAGCGGGATTTCTTTCACGACCGAAGACCGATAGATGTAAGCCGGAAACGGCGCAAACCCGTTCGGGTATCTTGAAACATATCTCCCCGCCAGTGCGCGCGGGTTTTCGACGATCACATGCTTGCCGCCGGACTCAAAGAAACTGCCCTTGCGCACGACATCTTCGTCAATGGTGACGGCATTGCACGCATAGGCAACTGCCAGCGGATGGAGCTCGATTGTGTTGAGCATGGCATCAACATACTCGGGTTCCATCAAGTCATCATCGTGAAATAAACAGAAAAACTCTGTATCTGCTTCCGAGATGCTCTGGTTGAAATGATCCAGCGCGGGCAAAGATGGTTGCCTCCGCCGGTACTCAACACCGGGAAATTGAGTCTGAACCAGACGAAACAGCTCATCGTTGGTTGAATTATCAGAAATGATTAACCGGAACGCCCTGTTCGTCTGGCGCAGCACAGATTCGATGGCCAGCTTGGCGTAAACGGGGCGGTTATAGCACTGAATGAAGATGGTAAGTTTTGGCAAAAAATTTCTCGTTTAGAGTTGGCGGTTTCAAGCACCAAGTGCAAAAAGTGCAGCGTGATGCTGCCTAAAATCAAATGCGTCTGGCGTGAACAACTGCGCAGGACATTTG
>MGWZ01000090.1:0-4905 GCA_001801175.1 Gallionellales bacterium RIFCSPLOWO2_02_FULL_57_47
TTGAATTCGGTCATGCGCGATTATGGCGCCGCGACCGACTTCCAGGTGCTGAACCTGGGCGGCGGCGAATGCGCGGGAGTGTCGCAGGTGATGATCGGCGCAAACTTTTTCGAGGCGGCGCATGAGCGCGAATACCGCAACGCGCTGGTGTTCCAGCGCAAGTTCGACGAAGCGGCGCAGTGTAACGAGGCGATCCTGCGCCTGCTCGGTTCGGGTGTCGCGCAGTTGCTGGGCGGCTCGCGCCACGATGAGTTGAACAAGCTGGCCGTGCAATTGCAGCAGCTGATCCCGGGCGCAATTGCCGACGAGTTTACGCAGGCTGCCGATGCATTGTCGGATGCGAACGAGATCAGCGGCGAGGAACTCGCCAAAATCAGCACCACGGTGGACGGCTGGACGGTCAAGGTGGCGGCGTACGCGTCGGAGCAGGATTCGCAGCTCGACCTGAACGAAGCGGTAGCCGGGCTATCGGTATAAAAATACTGGCGGTATAGGAGATATGGACATGCAACAAAAAATCGATCATGTGGTAACGGTATTGCAGCAAGCGGTGCGCGATTTTGCGCCGGTCTGCTTCGCCAACAGCCTGGGCGCGGAAGACATGGTGTTGACCGATATTATCGCCAACCATCATCTGGACATCGAGATGTTCAGCCTGGATACCGGTCGCCTGCCGCAGCCGACCTACGACCTGATGCAGGAGGTGGCCGACCGCTACAGCGTGCCGTTGAAGGTGTATTTTCCGGACAGCGCCGCGGTGGAAAGATACGTCGAGCAAAACGGCGTAAACGGCTTCTACGGCAGCGTGGAATCGCGCAAAAGCTGCTGCTTCGTGCGCAAGGTCGAGCCGTTGCGCCGCGCCTTGCGCGGCAAGAAGGCATGGGTCACCGGGCTGCGCCGCGACCAGGCGGTCACGCGCGGCAGTCTTGAGGAGTCGTCATACGATGCCGATTTCGGCTTGCAGAAGTTCAACCCGCTGCTGGAATGGTCGAACAAAGACGTGTGGGCATATATCAGGCAGAATGACGTGCCCTACAACAAGCTGCACGACCAGTTCTACCCCAGCCTCGGCTGCGCGCCCTGCACCCGCTCCATCACCCCCGGCGAGGATATCCGCGCCGGCAGGTGGTGGTGGGAAAATCCAGAGGACAAGGAATGCGGTTTGCATGTGGCGAACCTGTTCTTTTGAAACGAGCGTAGGATGCATTCGTAGGGTGCGTTCCACGCACCATGGTGCGTGAGACGCACCCTACGATGGCTGTTTTTAACGTATGAAGAAGTGAAAGAAAATTGAAGATGACCGCACACATATTCACCCACCTGGACGCGCTGGAAAGCGAGTCCATCCATATCATGCGCGAGGTCGCGGCGGAGTGCAAAAACCCCGCGCTGCTGTTTTCAGGCGGCAAGGATTCCATCGTGATGCTGCGCCTCGCGGAGAAGGCGTTCCGCCCGGCCAAGTTTCCGTTTCCGCTGGTGCATATCGACACCGAGCACAACTTTCCGGAAGTGATCGCCACACGCGACAAGCTGGCTGTCGACCTGGGCGAACGACTGATCGTGCGCTCACTGGAAGACTCCATCAAGCGCGGCACTATCGTCATCAAGGATCCGGATAAGCCGCGCAACCCGTATCAGTCGGTGACGTTGCTGGAGACCATCGCCGAGTTCGGCTTCGACGCCTGCATGGGCGGCGCACGGCGCGACGAGGAAAAGGCGCGCGCCAAAGAACGCATCTTTTCGTTCCGCGACGAATTCGGCCAGTGGGATCCGAAGAACCAGCGCCCAGAATTGTGGGACATCTACAACACGCGCGTGCACGCCGGCGAAAACATCCGCGTGTTCCCGATTTCCAACTGGACCGAGATGGACATCTGGCAATACATCTCGCGCGAAAAGCTGTACATCCCGGAAATCTACTACGCGCACGAACGCGAAGTGATCCGTCGCGGCAATTCGGTGATCCCGGTGTCGCATCTGGTGCAACACAAGCCGGGCGAAAAAGTGGAAGTGCTCTCGGTGCGCTTCCGCACCGTGGGCGACATGACCTGTACGGCGCCGGTTGAATCGCACGCGCGCAACGCGCTGGAGATCATCGAGGAAACCTCGATCACGCGCATCACCGAACGCGGCGCGACGCGCATGGACGACCAGACCTCCGACGCTTCGATGGAGTTGCGCAAGAAGGAAGGGTATTTTTAACTCCCTCCCCCTTGCAGGGGGAGGGTTGGGGAGGGGGTAGAAGCTCCTGATTTTCACCCCCATCCTAACCTTCCCCCTCAAAAGGGGAAGGAACTGGAGCACAGTTACCGCATAGGAATTATCTAGGGTTTGATTATGAGCAACGCAACACAACTACTACGTTTCATCACCGCAGGCAGCGTGGACGACGGCAAGAGCACACTGATCGGGCGACTGCTGCATGATTCGAAATCCATTTTCGAGGATCAGCTCTCCGCGATTTCAAAGACCAGCGAAAAGCGCGGCATGGCCTCCGTCGATTTGTCGCTGCTCACCGACGGCCTTCAAGCCGAGCGCGAGCAGGGCATCACCATCGACGTGGCCTACCGCTACTTCGCCACGCCGCGCCGCAAGTACATCATCGGCGACACGCCAGGGCACGAGCAGTACACGCGCAACATGGTCACCGCCGCGAGCACGGCGAATCTGGTGGTCATTCTGGTCGATGCGCGCAAGGGCGTATTGACGCAGACGCGCCGCCATACCTATCTCGCCAGCCTGGTCGGCGTGCCGCATGTCGTCTTGGCGGTCAACAAGATGGACATGGTCGATTACTCGGAAGAAGTGTTCAACAGGATACGCGGCGAATACCTGAGATTTGCCACGCCGCTGGGGATCGAAAATGTGAACTGCATCCCGATGTCTGCCCTGAACGGCGATATGGTCGTGGATCGCGGCGACAGGCTGAACTGGTATCAGGGCCCGGCCCTGCTCGAACTGCTCGACACCATAGAAATAGACCACGATGTAAACACCACCGATTTCCGTTTTCCGGTGCAGTGGATATGCCGCCCGCAGACGCAGGAATACCACGATTTCCGCGGCTACATGGGGCGCATCGAAGCGGGCGAAGTGGCGGTCGGCGACGAAATCACCATCCTGCCGTCGGGCCGCACCAGCAAGGTAAAAGAGATCGTCACCTACAATGGCAACCTGCAACGCGCCTATGCGCCGCAGTCCGTCACGCTGACTCTGGAAGATGAGATCGATATCTCGCGTGGGGACATGTTCGTGAGAGGCGAAGCCGCCCCGCACGTAGCCAAGGAGTTCCGCGCCATGTTGTGCTGGCTATCGGAAGCGCCGCTGGAGAAAAGCCGCAAGTACCTCGTCAAACACACGACGCGCACGGCAAAGTGTCTGTTCAGCAGCATCGAACACCGCGTCGATGTCAATACGCTGGACCTGCACCCGGTCGTCGATATGCTGAAGATGAACGACATCGCCCAGGTATATATAAAAGTGCAGCAGCCGTTGGTATTCGACAGCTACGACACCGACCGTGCCACAGGGAGCTTTATCGTGATCGACGAGGCGACCAACAACACCGTTGCGGCGGGGATGATCGTTTAGACATAGCGCATAAATCTACTGCGCGGCGGTTTTCAAGACTTCCTTTGCTCATTGGAATAAGTGGCTGTGCCTGTGGTATCTTCCCTATATTGGAATTTGATATCACGTTGAAGCCATGAGCCTGTTTGCCCTGATCGCCGCGCTGTTGCTGGAGCAGCTCAAGCCGCTCTCCTCGCGAAAACACCTGCATGGATGGCTGTCCGGCTACGTCGGCTTCTTCCAGCAACACTTCAACACCGGGCAGCACAAGCATGGCAGGATCGCATGGCTGCTGACTGTGCTTCCGCTGCTGGTCGGCGTGGCGGCACTGTACTGGCTGCTGTGCAGCGTACACCCGTTGTTTGCCTGGGCATTCAACGTCTTGGTGCTGTATCTCACGATGGGCTTCCGGCAATTCAGCCATTACTTCACCGATATCCACCATGCGCTGCGCAACGGCAACTTGGATGAGGCACGTGCGCTGCTCACCAAGTGGCGCGGCATCCCTTCGCATGAGCTGAATGCCGAAGAAGTGGCGCGCGTCACCATTGAAGAAGCGCTGATCGCTTCGCACCGCAACGTGTTTGGCGTGATCGTATGGTTCGTTCTGTTCAGCACGATCGGGCTGGGTGGCGCGGCGGGAGCATTGCTGTACCGCCTCGGGCAATTCCTGCGCAAGCGCTGGGGCGAAGAGGATACGGCTATCGAACCTGACGGCTTGTTAAATAATGGCTGGAGCCTCGAAAAATTCGGCAGCTTCGCACGCCATGCGTTCTATGTGCTGGAATGGTTGCCGATCCGCATGACGGCGATGGTTTTTGCTATCGTCGGCAACTTCGAGGATACGGCATATTGCTGGCGCACCCAGGCAGCAAACTGGCCGGACAAGGAAATGGGGATATTGCTGGCCAGTGGGGCGGGTGCGCTGGGCGTGCGCCTCGGCATGCCGATCCCGCAAGGGGGCATGCCGCTGGACAGGCCAGAATTGGGCGTCGGCGACGATGCGGACGCCGACTTTATGCAAAGCGCCGTTGGTTTGGTGTGGCGTTCGGTGGTGTTCTGGATGATTCTGTTGCTGCTGCTGACACTATCGAATTGGATGGGCTAGCAGGGGGAAGCCTGTTTAAATCATGCCCCTGCCGTTATTCTGCAGTCCGCTCTTTTGCTTTCATCCAGCTCGCCACCACGATGCCCGCTTCGTACAACAACCACAGCGGCACCGCCAGCATGAATTGCGACACCACGTCCGGCGGGGTGAAAATTGCGCCGATGACAAAGGCGCCGACAATTACGTACGAACGGATTTCCCTCAGCTTCTCGACGCTGACAACGCCC
>MGWZ01000090.1:4916-6013 GCA_001801175.1 Gallionellales bacterium RIFCSPLOWO2_02_FULL_57_47
CTGACAACGCCCATGCGCACCAGCAGTATGACCGCGACCGGAACCTGAAAAGTGACCCCGAAGGCCACAAACATGCCCAGCACAAAGCTGAGGTATTTATCGATGTCGGTCATCACGGCCACCCCCTCCGGTGCGGAAGCGGTGATGAACCCGAAGACCACGGGGAACACTGCAAAGTAAGCGAACGCCATGCCGCAGAAAAACAGCAGCGTACTGGCGACGATGAGCGGGACGACCAGGCGTTTCTCGTGCTCGTACAAGCCTGGGGCGACAAATCTCCATAACTGATAGAGGATGTAAGGCAGCGCAATCAGCAAGGCCGCCATCATTGCGACCTTGAGCGGCACGAAGAACGGCGTGGTGACATCTGTGGCGATCATCTGTCCGCCCTTGGGCAGTTTCGCCAGCATCGGCTGCGCCAGCAGGGCATAAAGATCGGACGCCCATGGAAACAGGCAGATGAACACCAGCAGCAAGGCCACGGTAATGTTCAGCAAGCGCGTGCGCAATTCGATCAGGTGCGCAACAAAACTTTCACTGTTTTCCATCAAACCGGCGTGCTTGTTGTTGTGGAAGACTGTTTAACGGATGGTTTCTGTTCGTCGGGAGTGTCGGTTGACTTACCCATCTGCGCGTCCAGGATTTTTTGCTCCAGCGCCATCCTGGCCTCCTGCATGGTTTGCTCCACAGAGGCGATTTCCTTGCCGATGCTGCCGCGTAATTGCTTGGCTTCTTCAATGGCCAAGTCGTTCGCAATATCGTTCTTGACGCTATGCACATAGCGCTGCATCCGTCCCCACAAATTCCCCGCCGTGCGCGCCACTTTCGGCAACCGCTCCGGGCCGATGACGACAAGCGCCACCAGCATGATGACCATCAATTCGGAGAATGCGATGTCAAACATGCGTGTCCGACTTGCCCTTCGCCTGTGTTTTCGACGTTACCTCGCCCTCGATGACCCTGTCGTCCTGCTGCGCCTGTTTGGGCTCGTCGTCGCGCACACCCTCCTTGAAGTTTTTTACTGCGCCGCCTAGGTCGCTGCCGATGTTACGCAGCTTCTTGGTGCCGAATATCAAGATGACGACCAGCAACACGAT
>MGWZ01000090.1:6060-6213 GCA_001801175.1 Gallionellales bacterium RIFCSPLOWO2_02_FULL_57_47
AAATTAACGGCTAACCGCGCCGTACCATGGGCGGAATGTTGCCGCCACCGATGATGTGGATATGCAAATGAAATACTTCCTGGCCGCCGCCCTTGCCGGTGTTGATCACGGTGCGGAAACCGTTTTCCAAGCCTTGTTCTTTCGCCAGTTCTG
>MGWZ01000091.1:0-1289 GCA_001801175.1 Gallionellales bacterium RIFCSPLOWO2_02_FULL_57_47
TATGCTGCTGCATCGCTGAAGCGCAGTGCGGCTGGGGTTCATCCTGTTGCGCGACGGCGGAATGGCAGTCGCCACCCATTGCCTGCATAGAAATTGAAACAGCCAGCGCATTGCCGCTGAACAGCGGCAACCAGATGGCCAAAATCACTGCAATAAATTTTCCGGTTGCGCGAGGCATGTGCGCAGCTTGGCAAAATCCGGCGGTTCTGTCAAATGTTAGAGTGCAACAGCACGGGCATCCGGCCGCGTCGCTTCCTTTGCTGCGCCGCCAATTCGCGTTATCATGCGCGCAATTTGACAATGCCATGCCGCACCCATGAGTACATTCAAAGTTCTTCAGTTCAATATGCAGTTCGGCCAAAGCTGGGATGATGCCGATCCCGATCACGCGCCTGCCAATCTCGAACTGACCATCTCGGAAATTCTCAGCCACGACGCCGACATTGTACTGCTGCAGGAGGTTGAGCATGCGCAACCCGATGGTGCGCAACCCGATCCTCCGCCCAATTACACCAGGCTGAAAGCGGCGTTCAATGGCTATTATGGTTATTTCTCATACCCCAAGGCCGACCCGCGCGAATTGCCTTTTGGCATAGGATTGGCCATTTTCTCAAAGACACCGTTGCACGATGCCTTCCGCTACGACCTGCCGTCACCGCCAATCGTGTTTGAATTCGATGGTGAAGAAAAAACACCGACTGATCGCCTTCTCATCGGCGCGAAAACCACGCTAGCTGGCCACGAACTTCAGCTTTTCAATACCCACCTCCTGGCATATTTCATGCTCAATTCATCAAGCGAGGATCACATTGAACAGCGCCGTCTCATCGCCAGACAGCTGCACTGTTCGAACGGGCCGGTACTGCTCGGAGGTGATTTCAACGTCAGTAAGCACGACTCTCTTGTCCGGCAGTTTGCCGAAGCCGGTTATCAGACTGTGCAGACAGAAGAAATCACGTGGCGCCGCCGCCCCTACGTGCTTGACCATATTTTCTACAACCGGCACCTGCATCCGGTGCGTTACGCAGTGAAACCGACAATGGCTTCGGATCATCATATAATTATGGCGGAGTTTGAATTCCTGCCACATACATAGTCCTGACTTACAAAAACGAGACCGGCAATTTTTACCGCAGTGCTTCCATCCGGTCTTACGCCTCATCATCAGGCAGCGGTGCCAGCAACGCAGCAATATCGGCTTCGCCGAATTTGGCCAGGCTGCTGGCATCCTCCGACAGGATACCGGCGGCAAGCTCGGCTTTTTTCTCCTGCAACGCCAGTATTTTTTC
>MGWZ01000091.1:1297-2729 GCA_001801175.1 Gallionellales bacterium RIFCSPLOWO2_02_FULL_57_47
CTGGCATCCTCCGACAGGATACCGGCGGCAAGCTCGGCTTTTTTCTCCTGCAACGCCAGTATTTTTTCCTCGATGCTGCCCGCCACGACCAGTTTGTAGACGAACACATTTTTCGTCTGTCCGAGGCGGTGCGCGCGATCCGTGGCCTGGTTTTCCACTGCGGGGTTCCACCACGGGTCATAGTGGATCACCGTGTCGGCGGCGGTCAGGTTCAGCCCTACCCCGCCCGCCTTGAGACTGATCAGAAAAATCGGCACTTCGCCATCCTGAAAACGGCGCACCACTTCTTCGCGGTTTTGCGTATCGCCGGTGAGTTTCACATAATCAAGCTTTTCCCGCGCCAGCTCCGTTTCAATCAGTTCGAGCATCGAGGTGAATTGCGAGAACACCAGGATGCGCCGCCCTTCGCTGACCAGCTCCGGCAGCATTTCCATCAGCAAATCGAGCTTGGCGCGTTCTTTTACTTTTTTGGCGGCGGTCAATTTCAGCAGGCGCGGATCGCAGCACACCTGGCGCAATTTGAGCAGCGCGTCGAGAATGATGATGTGGCTGCGCGAAAAACCTCTGGCGGCGATTTCTTCACGGACGCGCTGATCCATGGCGGTGCGCACCGTTTCGTAGAGGTCGCGCTGCGCGCCTTCCAGTTCGACGCTGCGCACGATAAGTGTTTTGGGGGGCAGTTCCTGCGCGACATCTTCCTTGCGCCTGCGCAGGATGAAAGGCTTGACGCGCCTGGCCAGCAGATCGCGGCGCAATTTGTTGCCCTGTTTTTCAATCGGAGTGCGCCAGATTTTGGTGAACTCCTTGGATGTGCCCAGCAAACCGGGCAGCAAGAAATCGAACTGCGCCCACAATTCGCCCAAATGGTTTTCCAGCGGTGTACCGGTGAGGCACAGGCGATGCCGCGCATTCAGTTTGCGCACCACCTGCGCCGCCTGACTGGACACATTTTTCACCGTCTGCGCTTCATCCAGAATCAGCAAGTGATAGTCATGCTCCGCCAGCGCCAGCTCGTCGCGCCACAGTAACGGGTAGGTGGTGAGAATGACATCGTGCTGTGGAATTGTCGGGAAATGCTCGGCGCGTTCCTTGCCGTGCAGGGATAGCAGCCTGAGTTGCGGCGCGAAGCGCTCGGTCTCGCGCTTCCAGTTGAAAATCAGCGAGGTGGGCAGCACCACCAGCGAGGGCTTGTCCATGCGCCCGCTTTGCTTTTCGAGCAGCAGATGCGCCAATGCTTGCGCGGTTTTGCCCAGCCCCATATCGTCGGCCAGTATCCCTGCCAATTCCTGTTCGCGCAGGTATTGTAACCAGGACAAGCCTTCCAACTGATAGGGGCGCAATTGCAGCGCGAAACCGTCCGGTACATCCACCGCCTTTATCCCGGCCGTGTTCCTGAGTTTGTTGGCGAGGCCTGTCACGGCAGCCGCACCCT
>MGWZ01000091.1:2758-5540 GCA_001801175.1 Gallionellales bacterium RIFCSPLOWO2_02_FULL_57_47
CGCCCACCTTGCCACCTTCGAACAATTCAATCAGCGTGCGCGCCAGCGGCTTGATGCGCCCGGCCGGAACATGCACCCTGCCGCCTTCCTTGAGCAGCAGTTCGATGGGTTCATCGTCGCCCATTTTTTCCAACTGGGACGCATCCAGCCAGCGCTGGTCAACCCGGAACAAGGCATGCAGCATGGGCGCCAGCGGCAATCGCCGGCCATTGACCACGATGCCCATGTTCAGGCTAAACCAGCCATCCTCCTGTTCGCCGAATTCCGCTTCCCATGCTTCCACTTCAAGAACGTGATGGCGGAAGCTCTGCGGAACGACAACCTCCCATCCCGCTGCCTGCATCTGCGAAACCGTTTGCTGCATGAAGAACGGCCATGCCTTCTCGTTTTCCAGCGCGAAAACCGGCTGCTCGCCGATGTTGCCGGACAGCCCGAAACTCGGCACTTCTTCCAGCCCGTATTCGCCAAGCGACTTGAGAAAACGCTTCTCCGCTTTCGGGTCGCGCGTCACGCGCACCGTCTCGCCATTTTGCAGCGTGACAAATTCACCCGGATGATCGGGCGGCAAGACCGCTTCGCCATAACGGAACCTGACGCGCGCGAAATCCAGTTTCTGTGTGCCATAACGATAGCCGCGGAAGCTGCCCATCCACGACGGCTCTGAAGTGTCCAGCAACAACATCGGTGTCAGCGGGCTCGCAATCGCGCGTAACCGGTCGGTGCTGGGTGGCGGCAGATCGGGAACCAATTCGCGCAACACTTCGGACACCACCGGGACATCGATTTCGGCGAGCGGCGGCATGTCAAGCAACTGCGCAACCTGCGCGGGTGTCTGGGCAATCTTCAACTGGCCGATTTCGCCTGCGCCGGCATCGACATACCAGATTGCCTCGTTGAACGGAAACACCTCCAGCGCCCCATTGCTGACAATCCTGGGCACCATCAGGCCTGACTCATCGACACCCCATTCCAGATGGGCCTTGCGTATTTTGCCCTGTTTGAGATGAACCGGCTCCGATCTCAAGTAACGGTTACCTGCAATCGCTTCCATGAAGAACAACCGCCCGCTCGCCAGCAGGCGCGTCAAAATCTCGCTACCCCGCGCACCCTTGACGGGAAAGTAGCCATACCTATCGCGTTGCTGCCACAACAGGCGCAGGATGGAGAGGTCTTCTTCAGTAACGAACTGCGGCGGTTTTATCAAGGCGCGCTCGACGTTACTCCACTCCTCAAATCTACCCGTCAGCCGCCCCTCGGCATCCAGCTTGCCTTTATAGATGCCGAAGACAGAACCGCCCGTATAAGCGGATCTGGTGATTGCATAGCACAATTTCTCAGGTCTCGATGCGGGTTTGGCGGTTTTCTTCGATGGCGCTTTGACCGCACGCCGGAAAGATTCGACCCACTCCAGCACGGCATGATTGATCTCGGGGGCGCGCGGCAAGGACAATGCCGACAGCAATACCGCCGCAGTATGCTTGCATTTCCAGCGCATCGGGCAACTACATGCCGGCTCGATATGCAATTCGCCCGCCTTGTCAACATCAAAGGAAATTTCCACCAGATAAGGGCGGGATGCGGTTCCTTTTACCTCGGCGATAATTTCGTCGGGGCGAATTTCCAGATGACTGATCGAATTCAGGTAAGCCTTGGCTTTCTGGATTTCGCCCTGGTCGTACCAGCGAATGACATCCCTGATGCTGTAGGACTGCGAGAGTGACATGGCTAAACCCGACTACCCATACAGTTTGCGTCCGCGTATCCGTGCGCGGTGCGCCTTGCGTTGTTCGGCTTCGGTCAGCGGCCTGGGCTTTTTGCCTTCGAACGGATTTTTGCTGGAATTGAATTGAATCCTGAGTGGCGTGCCTTGCAGCTTGAAGGCTTCACAGAAGGTGCGCTCCAGATAGCGTGTATAGCTGGCCGGCACGTCGTCCAGGCCGCTGCCGTGGATCACGATCAGCGGCGGATTGCTGCCGCCCTGATGGGCATAGCGCATCTTGGGGCGGAAGCGTGAGCCTTTCGGCGGCTGTTGTTTTTCGAGGGCGGCGATCAGGACGCGGGTGAGTTTCGGCGTCGGCAGTTTCGCCATCGCCGCCGAGTAGGCTTCATCCACCGACTTCAGCACCTTGTCCACGCCGCTGCCATTCAGCGCAGAAATGTAGTGCAGCTTCGCAAAGCTCAGGAAATGCAGCTTGCGCTCGATGTCGTTCTTGACCTGACCGCGCTGGTATTCGTCCAGGCCGTCCCATTTGTTGACCGCCAGCACCAGCGCACGTCCCGCCTGCAGCACGAAATCGGCGACATGCGCGTCCTGCTCGGTGATCTGGTCGCGCGCGTCCACCACCAGCACCACCACGTTGGCGTCCTCGATGGCCTGCATGGTCTTGATCACGGAGAATTTTTCCACCGCCTCATCCACCTTGCCGCGCCGCCGCACGCCGGCGGTGTCGATGATGGTGTATTGCCTGCCGCCGCGCTCGAAGTCAATGTAGATCGAATCGCGCGTGGTGCCCGGCTGGTCGAACGCGATCACGCGCTCCTCTCCGAGAATCGCGTTCACCAGCGTGGACTTGCCGACATTCGGCCGCCCGACGATGGCGAGCTTCGGCGGCTTTTCTTCAGGGGATTCTTCTTCTGTTTCAGGCGGAAAATTTTCCAGCGCGAGCTCAACCACTTCGGTCACATTGTCGCCATGCGCCGAGGAAATCGGCAACGGCTCGCCCAGACCCAGCTCGAAAAAATCGGCGGTCACTTTGGCGCGCTGCATCCCCTCCGCCTTGTT
>MGWZ01000091.1:5549-7064 GCA_001801175.1 Gallionellales bacterium RIFCSPLOWO2_02_FULL_57_47
CATGATCGGCTTGCCGGTCTTGCGCAATTGTCCGGCGATGAGGGCATCCTGCGGCGTGCACCCCGCGCGACCGTCGACCAGGAACAGCACCACATCGGCTTCGTCCACCGCCTGGCGGCTTTGCTTGGCCATCTCGAACATGATGCCGTCCTTCGCGACCGGCTCCAATCCGCCGGTATCCACCACCAGATAAGGCCGGTCTCCCACCCTCCCGCGCCCGTAATGGCGATCGCGGGTAAGGCCGGGCAAGTCGGCGACCAGTGCATCGCGGCTGCGCGTGAGGCGGTTGAACAGGGTGGACTTGCCCACGTTCGGACGGCCTACTAAAACAAGTGTGGGCAACATTTCGATAACCTTGAATGTGAATATTCATGGTGAAGGGAGAAGGGAGAAGGGAGAAGGGAGAAGGGTAAAACCGGCTCCCCCTTGAGCACCAACGGTGCGATCCCTTCTCACTTGAGCGCCAAAGGCGCGTTCCCTTCCCCCTTCCCCTTAACGTATGTCCAGCGAATACAGCCCGCCGTCGCGCGTCTGCACCAGCAGGCCGTTGTCGAGTTCGAGCGGCGCGGTTTGAATGGCGCTGCCGTCCAGTTTGATGCGCGCGGCAAAACTGCCGTCTTCACGGCTCAGTCCGTGCAGGTAGCCTTCATAATCGCCCACCGCCACAAAATTACCCAGGGCATAGGGCATGGCGGTATCGCCCAAAAACAGCTTGTCGTTCTTCCACACCGTACTGCCGCTGGCCTTGTCAAGCGCAATCACCGAGCCGTTCGCATCGCTGATATAGAGATACTTGCGCAACAGCATCATGCCCTTGTCGCTGGAGATGTCGCGGTTCCATAACGGGCTGCCCTGCGCCGCGTCGAAACACGCCACGCGCCCCTGAAAAGCGATGGCGCAAACCTGCTCGTCATCCGCCACCGGATTGCTGGTGATGTCGCTGATGCGCTCCAGCTCGGTGCTGCCGCGCGGTTGTGACACCGAAACTTCCCATAATACCGAGCCATCCTTGATTTTCATCGCAACCAGTTTGCCGCCGGCAAACCCGGCGAAAGCCACATCGCGCTGCAACGTCACCCCGGCATGACTGCGCACCACCAGGGCCGGCGTGCTGCGTTCGTACAGCCACATGCGCTTGCCGTCCGCCGCGTTCAGGCCGGCAATGCGCCCATCGCCACTGCGCACGATCACCACGCCTTCTGCCGCTTGCGGCGCGCTCAGCACTTCGCTGGACACCCTGCTTTTCCAGCGCAGCTTGCCGTCTTCGCCGTAAGCCAGCACATCGCCCTTGTCGCTGCCGATGAGTACCAGCCCGTCGCCGCTGCCCACACCGCCGCTGACCGTAATGCCGCTTTCGATGCGCCACACCGGCTTGCCGGTGGCACGCTCCACCCGCGTCAGCGTACCCTTGCCGGACGCGCCATAGATTGCGTCCCTGGTCAGCACAGGCTGCAACAGGCTTGTGTCGGAATCGCCGAGATCAGTATGCCAGCGCACCTCAAATTTGGCGGTCTC
>MGWZ01000091.1:7104-7502 GCA_001801175.1 Gallionellales bacterium RIFCSPLOWO2_02_FULL_57_47
CCAGCTTGGCCGGCCCCGTCGCATCATCCTTATTGCCGAACCAGTCTTTCACGGTCGATTTCACGGACGAGCAACCGCTCAACACCAGCAAGGCAGAGAGCAGCGGCAGATAGATCAGCCTCATTTCGCTTCCCCGAGCGCATCCATCTTCATCTCGATCAGGTTACGGTACATGCTCTTGATATCGGCCTTTTCGTAAGCCAGCCTGTAGGCTGACCTGGCCTCCTCGTTCTTGCCCTGCGCGCTCAATATATCGCCCCGCAGGTCGGCATACAGGCCATCGAATGTGGCCGGATGTTTGGCCTCCAGCAGCTTCATCGCATCGGCATAATTTTTCTCGTCCAACAGTACTGCGGCCAGACGCAGGCGCGCCACATCTTTCAGGCCGGCTTCTGCGG
>MGWZ01000091.1:7560-7962 GCA_001801175.1 Gallionellales bacterium RIFCSPLOWO2_02_FULL_57_47
ATCCGCTGGTGGCATATTTGTCCATCACCGCAGCGGCGGCATCGTTGACGCGCTTGGCGTCATTGCTTTCCAGTTGCTGGATGAACCCTGCATAAAGGGTCGCCGCTTCGCTGGACTGCTTGTGCTGGTAATACTGCCAGCCGCGCCAGCCGCCCATTGCGATGACCACAGCCAACAGCGTCCCCAGCACCTTGTTGCCATTCTCTTTCCACCACGCCTTGAGCGCGTCGAGTTGTTCCTGTTCCTGCAAGTCCAATGCTGCCATGATCTACTCCTGCTTGATAATCCCATTAACTGTTGCGGCAAGATTCTGCACGCTCACCCGTACCTGTTCGCCGCCCTGCATCGGCTTCACGCTGACCTCGTTGGCCTGCGCTTCATCGTCGCCGATCACCACCGCTA
>MGWZ01000091.1:7998-8071 GCA_001801175.1 Gallionellales bacterium RIFCSPLOWO2_02_FULL_57_47
CGGCGCGCAGGGCACCATCTGTGCCGGCGGCCGTTATGACGGTTTGGTCGAACAGGTCGGCGGCCAGCCGACT
>MGWZ01000092.1 GCA_001801175.1 Gallionellales bacterium RIFCSPLOWO2_02_FULL_57_47
GTAAGTGTTGTAAGTGACTAAATCGACATCTGAAGCTTGCAGCTTAAAAAATACGTGTGTGAACTTATGAAACGAAGTACTAAGCCGATCACGGCCATCAATTTCCATTGAACATTTTTCCGGCTTTTCACCATCAGCCATCATATCGCGCCCGAATGACCGTGTGCCGGATCAGTGTACAGCCCGCGATAGCTTGAAAATCGGCAGTATCAGCGAGACCACGATCAAACCGACTACCACCCCCATGACGATCAGCATGACAGGCTCGACCGCCTTGGACAGCACGGTGATGCGCTTGCTGAGTTCCCGTTCGTAAAACTCCGCCACGCGGGTCATGACCATGCCCAGATTGCCGGTCTGCTCACCCGTGGCCACCATTTGCCGCACCATCGGCGGGATGATAGCCGATTCGGTGAAGCCGACTGCGATGCCGCGGCCTTCGTTGACATGGGTGCGGATGTTGTCGAGGAATTTTGAAAATATCGAATTGTCGACCACCCCCTGGCAGGCCTTGAGGGCAACGGTAATCGGTACCCCGTTGCTCAGCGACAGGCCGAGCACGCTGAGCGTCTGGCTCAGGTAGATCTGGATGTAAATATCCCTGATGACCGGCAGACTCATCCTGAGCCGGTCCAGCACCAGCTTGCCCGCTTTGCTGCTGATCCAGGAGTATGTTGCCCAGGCGCCGGCAGCCAACCCGAGCAGAATCAGCAACCAGTAATTGCGGACGAATGCAGACAGCGCCATCAGCAGGATCGTCGTAATCGGCAACTGGTCGTGTATCGAGGCAAACAGCGAATCGAACTTGGGGAAGATAACCACCAGCACAAAGACGACGACCGCAATCGAAAACACGATCAGAAACGCCGGATAAGACAGCGCGGAAACGATGCTGCTGCGCAGTTGGCTGTTTTTTTCATCCATCCTGAGCAGCTGCGCCAGTACCTGGGGTAGAAAGCCGCCTTCCTCGGCGGCAGCAACCAGGCTGATATAGGTGCTCGAGAACATTTCAGGATGTGTTGCCAGCGCCGATGAAAAGGTTTTGCCTTCGCTGATGATGCTGGCCAGCGATCCGATGATTTCAGCCAGCAGGGGCTCTTCGGTCTGCAGTTGCATCGTCTTGAGTGCTTCCAGCAGGCTGACTCCGGTTTCCAGCAACAGCGACAGGCGTTCGGTGAATACCATGCGCTGGTTGAGGCTGATTCCGGGTGCGCCAAAGCGGATTTCCATGTTCAGGTTGCGCCTGGCCGGCTTGCCGGTTTCATTTTTTTGCGCAGGTGCTTGCGGCTGGTTGATCTCGATCGCCATGATGGTCAGCTTGAGTGGATGACGCGTGAGACTTCCTCGATGGTCGTGCGTCCATCGAGCACGCGCTTGATGCCGTCGTCGAACAACGTCGGGTAACCTTCCGCTTTCATGAAGGCCTGCAATTCTTCCTTGTTCGGATTCTTGGCCATCAGCCGTTGCAGGCCGTCGGTGGACTCGATGATTTCATGGATGCCCAGGCGGCCACGGTAGCCGGAGTCGTAACAGGCGGAACAGCCGCGGCCTTTTGTCAACCTTGCCCCTTCGGGCCAGTTGAATTTTTCCACCAGTTCCGGCGGCGGCAGATAGGTGGTCTTGCAGGATGGGCATACCCCGCGGACCAGCCGCTGCGCGACCACGCCCGCCAGCGCGGAGGAAAGCAAATAGGGTTCCACCCCCATATCCATCATCCGGGAGAGCGCACCCACGGCATCATTGGTATGCAGCGTCGACAGCACCAGGTGACCGGTGAGGGCCGATTGAACGGCGATTTCCGCCGTTTCACGGTCACGGATCTCACCGACCATGATGATGTCCGGATCCTGCCGCAGCACGTGTTTGAGCATCTTGGCGAAGGACAGTCCGATCTGCTCGTTGACCTGGTTCTGGTTGATGATGTCGAGCTGGTATTCCACCGGGTCTTCAATCGTGACGATGTTCTTCTCGATGCTCTTCAACTGATTGATCGAGGCATACAGGGTCGTGGTCTTGCCGCTGCCGGTGGGCCCGGTGACCAGGATCAGGCCATAGCTGCGGCCGAGCAGTTTTTTCAGCAATGCCAGATTCGGCTTGCTCATACCGAGTTTTTCGACATCGAGGATGGACTGGTTTTTGTCCAGCACCCGCAATACCACTTTTTCGCCGTAGATGCCCGGCAGCGAACTGAAGCGCAAATCGACACTGCGCGCCTGTGTCATGACCTGCATGCGGCCATCCTGTGGAAGCCGCCGTTCGGCGATGTCCAGGTTGGCCATGACCTTCAGCCGGGAAACAATCGCGGGGTGAAGATCGGCACGGGTAGACAGCACCTCGTACAGCAGGCCATCGATGCGGAACCTCACGAATGAACGGCTGCGGCCACTCTCGATGTGGATATCGCTGACGCCGTCACGGACTGCGCGCTGGATCAGGCCATTGACCAGATTGATGACCGGGCTGCCGCCGGCCATCTCGTCAATGCGGGCATAATCGGTCTGTCCCTGCTCGACCAGCTCGATATCGGTGGCCATGTTTCCCACCAGCTCCGGGGCGAATTCATTGCCGCTATAGGCATCGATCTGATGCTTGAGGATCTCTTCACGCTTGGCGAGCACCAGGCGCAGCTTGCATTCGGAGATGTCATGTAATTCATCCACGGCCGGTATCGACTGGGGATCGGTTGTTGCAACGACCAGGGTGTCGTGTACCTTGAACATCGGCAGCACTTCCAGGCGGCGCGACACTTCTCTTGGAATCAGCTCCGTGGCCGCGCTTTCATAAAGGCCGGCGCGCAGCGCGATATAAGGGGTTCTCAACTGGCGGCTGAGCGCGGTGAGCAGATCGTTATCCGAGATCGTGCCTTGCTCGAACAGAATCTTCCCCAGGCGCTTGGTGCTTTTGGACTGCATGCTTGCGGCTTTTTCCAGTTGTTCCTCGGTAACCACCCCCATGTCCAGCAGAACTTCGCCCATCTTGAGCGCTGGTGCCGACGAAAACTCTTCGCCGACCGAAAGCAATTCACCAAACCCTGCCGATTCCAACGCATTCTGATCCCCCAGGCCGGTGACGATCAGGATGTCCTTGACCAGCGCCGAAGGGTTGACATATTTGAGCGAGCCTCCGCTGTGGGCGAGCCGGGTGTTCGCGTCCAGGATGATTTCAAGTGCACGGCCACCCATCAGGGATATCTGCTCCAGATCCAGAACCAGATGGATATGGTTGGCTGCGATGCACTCCGAAATAGCTTGTTCCAGTGCCTTGCAGGCCTCCTCGCCGGTGAGCGGACCTGCCGGTGCAAGGTAGGTCATCGTGCCGATGAGGCTGCGCGCGATTGCTTCCGCCATCGCCGTCAGTCCTTTTCCCGTCTGATATTGAAGCGTTGCAGCCATTCCGGTTCGGCGGCGACGAGTTCCCTGAATACTTTCACGATCGCAGGGTCCAGCTGGGTACCTGAAACCCGTTCGATTTCCCGCATCGCAACCTCGTGACTGCGCCCGGCCCGGTAGGCGCGGGAGCTGGTGATGGAATCATAGGTGTCAGGGACGGCAATGATGCGGCCATGCAACGGAATGCGCTCACCCTTGAGGCCATGAGGATAACCTTTGCCGTCATACATTTCCTGGTGATGCCGCGCGCCGAGCACGGCTCTCTCCAGATGCTTGATGTGGCGCAGGATTTCATAGCTGCGCTCGGGGTGCACGTTGATGAAGGTGCGCTCATCCTGGGTCAGCCGGCCGGGCTTGCATAACACGGCATCCGGGATGCCAATCTTGCCGACATCATGCAGCAATGAACCCCAGAACAAATCGTCCAGTTCGTCTGCCGGCAAGCCCATCGCCCTGCCGATCTCCATCGACAGGAAGTGGACCCGTTCGCTGTGGCCGCGCGTGTACGGGTCCTTGGCCTCGACGGCCTCGATCAGCGACTTGGCAAATTGTTGATTGAATTCGCCCATGCTTTGCAGCAGCAGGTAGGTGTTGCTCAGGTGGGATAACTGGTTGGCCAGCACCTCAGCCAGCTTGCGGTCAGCGTTGGTAAAGTCAGGCTTGTGCGCGTGGTTGAGCAAGACGACCATCGCATCGACTCTTCCATTGCTGCGGATTGGGCTGGCGATAACCTTGTAAGGCATATCCGTGAATATATAGACACGACGCGAATCATCCGGGGTGTTGAGGATGGCCGTTTCGCCCGAGGACTGCACGAATCGAAACAGGTCGCCGCGCATCTCGACCAGCACCAGATCGAGGTTTGGGATTTCCCTGCTCAGCGAAGTTGAGTATAGGCAGATGTCCCTGGATGGCTTCACAAAGGCAACGATATCGACATTCAGGTGTTCGGCGGTTGATTGCAGCAGGCTCTGGAACATTTTGTCATCCTGTTCCGTTTGACCATGAGAATGCTGATCTATGGAATAAATCAGGTGCAATTCTTCATAGCGTTCTCCGAGTTCCTCGGCCATCGCATCGAGGTCGTCTTTATATCTGTATTCGTCAGATATGCCTGCGGCCAAATCATCCATCGTTTCGGCCAGCTGGTCGATGTGCACCGGTGCGTCCTGCTTGCCGAAATGGTCGACCATCACTGCCAACCAACCCAGTTGGCCGATATTGGAGTTGCCTAGAGTCTGATAGAGGGCCGTCCTGCCGGCATCCAGATCGTGGCGATGCGGCCCCGCCGCATCCGTGCCTGCAGCTGCGATCGCCAGGCCCAGTTCGATTGCCTGCGGGGTGTCTTGGCCCCAGAGCGGGATGCCGGCCTTGTCGAACACCATGAAGGCGGCTTCTGCGCCAACCGCACGATTGAGCCAGCGCTGGTATCTGGAGAAGTCGATTCCCCGGAAGGTATTATTAGACATGGCATGCACCCCTGTCCGTCTCGGCGATTCCAAAATATTTATCGAGTGCGCGAGTCATCGCGCGCATGCTCAGCGGTTTTTCCAGAAATTCGAGATTGTCTATTTTCTGTGTCCATTCGCGGTGCTCGCGGTCGGTCATCGATGTCATCACGAAAATTGGAAAGGTGCGCTGCGGCAACTGCTCTTCGATGGCAAGGCATAGTTGCTTGCCGGTCATGATGGGCATCTGAATATCGGTCATCAGGGCGTCAGGCGCACTTTTCAGGATGTCGTCCAGCGCCGCCCGGCCATTCTGGGCAGCATCCACGGCATAGCCGGCCCGCTCGAGATAAAGCTTGAGCACGCGCGTTATGTGCGGCTCATCATCGACAATCAGGATGCGTTTCATCTGTCTTGTGACTCCTCTAATTGAAATGGCTGCGCCTTGAAAGTAATAATGAATTCCGACCCCTTGCCCGGTCCACTGTTAACCGTGAGCGTGCCGTGATGGAGCGAGACGATTTGCCTGGCAAGATACAAGCCAAGCCCGTGGCCGCTGCGCGAGGCTGTCTCGCTGTTGCTGGCCCGGTAGAACTTGAGAAAGATTTTTTCACAATCTTCAGGCGAAATGCCTATGCCCCGATCGCGCACGCTGATCTGCATCTGGTCATTATCCAGATTCTGTGCGCTCACGGTGACCTTGCCACCCGGGTTGCTGTACTTGATGGCATTGCCGAGCAGGTTGTCGATGGCAATGCGGAACAGGTCCTTGTCGAGCCGGACAGACCCGAGGTCTGGCGGGATCTTGAGTTCGAGCACGATGCCTTTGCCAAGCGCGTTGTTGCTCATGCTGTCAAAGGCATCCTGCATGAGATCGTGCAGCTTGACTCGCTTGCGCACCAGCTGCAGGGTGCCGGTGTCCATTTTTGAAATGTTGAGCAGGTTGTTGATCAGCCCGGTCATGCGCTCGACTTCGCCATGGATGGCATTGACTGCGTCCACCTCCTCGGTTTCGGTCAGGGACGCATGGTCGAGCAGCAGTTCACTATAGGCTGCAAGAATATGGAGCGGTGTTTTGAGCTCGTGGGAAACGCGGGAGACAAACTCCACGCCTGCCTGTCTGGCGAAATACTCCTTGCTGATGTCCCGGAAGATGACCAGCATCCCGAACAGCGTGGTTTGATCCCGCGGAGAAAAGAGCGGGTATGCCGCAACGGATATCCGCTGATCCGGATTCCCCTCGGATACGTATTCCATGTTCGCCGAACGCTTTGCCGAAGGACTGCTTCTGAAACGCAGCAAAAATGCGAGAACTTCCTTGTTTTTACACCATTCCTGCGGCTGCCGGCCAATGATTTCTTCCCGGCTTACGCCCAGTATCGGTTCCAGCTTTGCGTTGGCGAAAGTTGGAATGCATGCATCATCAATCACCAATACGGCATCCGGAATCGCGTTGAGTGCCGACTCGGCCTTCTCCTGCTTGTAGGTGATCAGGTGAGCCCCGGTTCGCGATGCCAGCGACTCATTATCCAGTTTATTTACCCTGGACTGGACCAGTTGCATGAACTGGTCGAATCGCTGAATAAAGTCAGCCAGATTAATATCATGCGCCGGCCCAGGCGTACTGAGTTGGACGCCATAGGAGAGCATTGCCTCTTCCATTCGCTTGCTCAGCTGGCCAAGCGGCCTGGTCTCGCGACGAATCAGGAAGTAGGAAAGCGTCGTCAGCAGGAAGATCGGCAGCGCCATCAGGCCCAGACTGGAAATCTGGTTGCTCATTATGGTGGCCTGCTGGTTGTAATAGCCTGCCCGGATGAATCCCGCCAGATGGCCGTCTTTCATGACGGGTGCGAAAAACTCCCTGATCTCGCGGCCATCCCCGGGCGATATGACGTTGTGCTCGCCAAACCAGGAATAAGGCTCGGTCGGCATCGTCGCCGTCGGCGTGATGCTGCCTGCCGAGGTCGTTTCGTACAGTTTTTCTCCGGACACATTGACGACTACAGCGTAGGCGAAATTCTCATTGCCCTGAGCATTGACCAGGCTCCGCACCAGGCTGTGCTGGCCGGTTTGCGGTACCAGCTGTGAATATTCAGCGCCGGACAAGGCACGGGTGAGCGCCACACCCTGCACACGAGTTTTTTCCTCGTGCAACTTGGTTTGATTCTTGAACAGCAACACGATTACGATCGCAATCACGACCAGCGTGGCCGTAATCATCAGTAATCCCAGTCGATCATTCTTCAAGAGAACACCCGGCGTTTAAGGTCATTTTTTACCGACTTTCCGCACGATAGATGTAGCCTGGTGTGAATTTTTCACCGAATTCTCCTTAGCTATCAAATCCGACTAAACAGGTACAGTATTATTCTATTGTCTTCTATGTAACCAATCCGAGTCAAAAGCGCGTCATTCATTTGAACTATATACAAGGCAATTTCACCTTAATTCAAGACCAAACTGCGCCAACCTGCACAAAAAATGGAATGAATGCGAGTTGGAAACATTCTAGACTAAACGGAATATTAGCATGGGAGATGGTTATTTTTTATTTGCAGCCTCAATCTATTTTGAACAGGTCGTACTTGCGCATATTGCCAAGTAAGGCGGATTCAACACTGGGGTGCAACTTAATGTAAGTGAATTCAAGCAAGTGTAGCCCGGATGGAGCTTGCGGAATCCGGGACGGTCGGGGTATGAATGTCCCGCATTCCGCTGCGCTTTATGCGGGCTACTTATCTTGTTTCGATGCGCAAGGCGTAAGCGTAATCCATTCACCCTACTGTATAATCCGCGACCATGAAAATATTACGCGGACTTTATCCACCAGGTACCCAGTTGCTCGCTAAACAGCCTGTTGCGCTTACCATCGGCAATTTCGATGGGGTGCACCTGGGCCATCAGGCGTTGCTGAATGAACTGCGCGCGGCGGCGCAAGCACGCGGATTATCAACGGCAGTGGTGATTTTCGAGCCGCACCCGCGCGAGTTTTTCGCGCCGCAGCAAGCGCCGACCCGGCTGACCAGTTTGCGCGAGAAACTGGAACTGTTCGAATCCATGGGCATCGACCGCGTGCATGTGTGCCGCTTCAATGCCCGTTTCGCGCAGATGAGTGCGGCTGAATTCATTCATGCGCTGCATGAAAAGTTGTCCGCGAGGTTCGTGTTGATCGGCGATGATTTTCGTTTCGGCAGCGGGCGCGCCGGCGATTTTGCGCTGATGGAAAAAATCGGTTTGCAGCATAATTTTGCAGTTCAGGCGGTGCATAGCGTGCTGCATAACGGCGTGCGCATTTCCAGCACGGCGGTGCGTGCCGCGCTGGCGGAAGGCAACATGCGCGTGGCGCAATCCTTCCTCGGGCGGCCCTACAGCATCAGCGGGCGCGTGGAGCATGGCGATGGCCTGGGCAAGCGGCTGGGCTTTCCGACTGCCAATATCCAGTTGAAACACAACAGACCGCCGCTGTCAGGCATTTTTGTGGTGCAGGCACACGCCGAGGGTATGGGGGTGTTGCAGGGTGTGGCGAGCCTGGGCGTGCGCCCGACGGTGCGACAGGACGCCAAGCCGGTGCTGGAAGTGCACCTGTTCGAATTTGCGCAGCAGATCTACAACAGGCACATGCGCCTGGATTTTCTGCATAAGCTGCGCGACGAGGAAAAATATCCCGATGTGGAAACGCTGACGCGGCAGATTGCGCTGGATGTGGAAAATGCAAAGCAATGGTTCAAACAACATGACTGACTATAAAGACACGCTCAACCTGCCCGATACCCCGTTCCCGATGCGCGGCGACCTCGCCAGGCGCGAGCCGCAGATGGTGGCGCGCTGGCAGGCGCAGCAGCGCTACCGGAAAATCCGCGCTGCCAGGCAGGGCAAGCCGAAATTCATCCTGCACGACGGCCCGCCGTATGCGAACGGCGACATCCACATCGGCCATGCGGTGAACAAGATCCTCAAGGACATCATCGTCAAGAGCAAGACACTGTCCGGTTTCGATGCTCCCTATGTGCCGGGCTGGGACTGCCACGGCCTGCCGATCGAATTGCAGGTGGAAAAGAAACACGGCAAGGCGATTCCGCCCGCGCAGTTCCGCGAACTGTGCCGCGCCTACGCGAAGGAACAGATCGAGCGGCAGAAGAAAGACTTCATCCGCCTCGGCGTGCTGGGCGACTGGGAGCATCCCTACCTGACGATGAATTTCAAGACCGAGGCAGACATCATCCGCGCGTTGGGCAGCGTCTACGAGCAAGGCTATCTGTATCAGGGTTACAAGCCGGTGAACTGGTGCCTGGATTGCCAGTCGGCATTGGCCGAGGCCGAGGTGGAATACGAGGACAAGACCTCACCCGCGATCGATGTGGGCTTCGAGGTGAAGGACAAAGGCACATTGGCCAAGGCGTTTGGCGTGTCGCTGCCGGGCGATGCCAAAGTGTATGCGGTGATCTGGACTACCACGCCGTGGACGCTGCCCGCCAACCAGGCAGTCTGCGTCCACCCGGAACTCCAATACGACCTGATCAAGACTCCCAGGGGCTATCTGATACTTGCATTTGACCTGGCAACCCCATGCCTGGCGCGCTTTCAATTGGGCGGGACCAATGACCGTGGCGACGGCATGGCGGCAACCTGCAAGGGAGCAGCACTTGAAGGATTGCTGCTGCAACACCCGTTCAATGACCGTTTGGTGCCGGTCATTTGCGGCGAGCACGTCACGCTGGAAGCGGGTACCGGCCTGGTGCATACCGCACCGGCGCACGGCCTGGACGATTACTTCGTCGGCCAGAAATACAATCTACCGACCGACAATCCGGTTGGCGACGATGGCAAATTCGCCGCCAACCTGCCGCTGGTCGGCGGGTTGTTCGTGTGGAAAGCCAATGACGTGGTGATAGCTGCGCTGCAAGCCAGCGGCCATCTGCTGCAACTGGAAAAAGTGCAGCACAGCTACCCGCATTGCTGGAGGCACAAGACGCCGATCATCTTCCGCTCCACGCCGCAGTGGTTCATCGGGATGGATAACAGGGGACAGATGACAGAGGACAGTGGACAGAGCCAGTCCCGGGCTGTGGAAAATCTGGTGCAGGAAAAGCGCGAGCACGGAATCGCGCAGGCGCAACGTGATGGTACCAGCCTGCGTGACCTTGCCAACCAGGCCGTTGAAGCCACTCAATTCTTTCCATCCTGGGGGCGCGCGCGCCTCGAAGCGATGATCAAAAACCGCCCGGATTGGTGCGTGTCGCGCCAGCGCAACTGGGGCGTGCCGATGCCGTTTTTCGTGCACAAGGAAACGGGCCAACTCCACCCGCGCACGCCGGAATTGCTGGAGCAGGTCGCGCAGCGCGTCGAACGTGATGGCATCGAGGCATGGTTCAGCCTGAACTCGGTGGACCTGCTGGGCGCAGAGGCGGAGCACTACAAGAAACTTACCCATACGCTGGACGTGTGGTTCGATTCTGGGGTCACCCATGCATCCGTATTGCAGCGCCGTGCGGAATTGCATACGCCCGCCGACCTGTACCTGGAAGGCTCCGACCAGCATCGCGGCTGGTTCCAGTCGTCGTTGCTGACCGGCTGCGCCATCAATGGCCGCGCGCCTTTCAAGGCCTTGCTGACGCACGGCTTCGTCGTGGATGGCAGCGGCCACAAGATGTCGAAGTCCAAAGGCAACGTGATCGCTCCGCAGAAAATTTTTGACACGCTGGGCGCCGACATTCTGCGCCTGTGGGCGGCCTCGACTGACTACTCCGGCGAGCTGACCATCTCCGACGAGATCCTCAAGCGCGTGGTGGAAAGTTACCGGCGCATCCGCAATACCTTGCGTTTCCTGCTGGCCAACATCAGCGATTTTGATCCGCAGCGGCACACCCTGCCGGTGGAGCAGTGGCTGGAAATCGACCGTTATGCGTTGGCGACGGTGCGGCGTTTGCAGGACGAAATACGGCAGGACTATGCGCGTTATGAGTTTCACCTGGTCGCACAAAAATTGCAGGCTTTCTGTTCCGAGGATTTGGGTGGTTTCTATCTGGATATCCTGAAAGACCGTTTGTATACCGCCGGGGAAAATTCCGCTGCGCGCCGTTCCGCACAGAACGCGCTGTACCACATCACCCACAGCCTGGTGCGCCTGATCGCGCCGATACTCAGTTTTACGGCAGAAGAGGCGTGGGAGGTGCTGGGCGGCAGGGATGATTGCAGTATTTTTATCGAAGAATGGTATGGCTTGCCCGATGCGCAACTGGATGGCGAGTCAATTGCCGCGTGGCTGAAAATCGGTGCCTGGCGCGCCAGGGTCAACAAGCAACTGGAGGAAGCGCGCACCGCTGGGCTGATCGGCTCGGCGCTGGCGGCCGAAGTGGACGTGTTTGTCGCTGGCAGGGATTACGACGTGCTGGCGCGCCTCGGTGTCGACCTGCGTTTCGTGTTCATCACCTCGCGGGCCACGGTGCATCGCGTTGCGACCGAAGGCGAACAACACATCGATGTTTCCGCCAGCCTGCACGACAAGTGCGAACGCTGCTGGCACTACCGTGAGGATGTTGCTGCGGATGCGCAGCATCCGACGCTGTGCGGACGATGCGTAAGCAACCTGTTCGGCAGCGGCGAGGCTAGAAAATATGCGTGATTTATTTTGCCGGACTCAAACCCTGACCCCCCTCTACCCCCTCGCAAGCTCTCCCCCCTTGCCAGGGGGGAGGCAGGCAGCTCCTCCCCTGACAAGGGGAGGCCGGGAGGGGTTTGGTTTTGGCTTGAAGCGGTGAATATGTCCCTCTCAAAATGGCTTGCCATGAGCGCGCTGGTCATCGTGCTCGACCAGTTGAGCAAGGCATGGATCACCAGCCACTTTGTCTATGGCGAACACCTTTACGTCCTCAGTGTGTTCGATCTGGTGCTGGCACACAACACCGGCGCGGCGTTCAGTTTCCTGCATGATGCGGGCGGGATGCAACGCTGGCTGTTCAGCACCATCGCCATCGTAGCCTCGGTGTGGATCGTCTGGCTGTTGCGCAGGCACAGTTCGCAAACGCTGTTCGCGCTGGCGCTGAGCCTGATCCTCGGCGGAGCGCTGGGCAATCTGATTGATCGCATTGCATATGGTTACGTGGTGGACTTTCTGTCGTTCCATTGGGACGTCTATTATTTCCCGGCCTTCAACGTCGCCGATTCAGCGATCACTTGCGGGGCATTTTTATTGATTTTCGACAGTTTCAGGGAGGCCAGGCGTGGAACTGCTGTTGGCTAATCCGCGCGGTTTTTGCGCCGGAGTTGATCGCGCCATCGAGATCGTCGAGCGGGCGCTGGCACTGCATGGGGCGCCGATATACGTGCGCCACGAAGTGGTGCACAACAAGTTTGTGGTGGATGGATTGCGCCAGAAGGGCGCGATTTTCATCGAGGATTTGGCTGACGTGCCGCCCGGCAGCATTCTGATTTTCAGTGCGCATGGCGTGTCGCAGGCGGTTCGCCGCGAGGCTGAAGCGCGCGGCCTGACGGTATTCGACGCGACCTGTCCGCTGGTGACCAAGGTGCATATCGAAGTATCGCGGTTGCGCGATCAGGGCAAGGAAATCATCATGATCGGGCACAAGGGGCACCCCGAAGTGGAGGGCACGATGGGGCAGAGCGAGGGAGGCATGTATCTGGTGGAATCCCCGGACCAGGTCGAGCATCTCAAGGTGAACGACGAGAACAATATCGCTTTCGTCACGCAAACCACGCTGTCGATTGATGATGCCAGCGCGATCATCGCCGCGCTCAAGCTGCGTTTTCCACTCATCACCGGGCCAAAAAAAAACGACATCTGCTATGCCACGCAAAACCGCCAGGATGCGGTCAAGCTGCTGGTCAGGCGATGCGATGTGGTGGTTGTGGTGGGATCACCGAACAGCTCCAATTCCAACCGCCTGCGCGAAGTCGCTGCGAATGTCGGTGTGCCCGCCTATCTGGTGAATGATGCGAGTGGATTAAAGCCGGAATGGTTTGCCGGCAAGGTGCGTGTCGGCATCAGCGCAGGGGCATCTGCCCCGGAAGTGCTGGTGGAGGGAGTGATCGCGCGCCTGCGGGAGATGGGCGCGGGCAGCGTTACCGAATTGCAGGGCATCCGGGAGAACGTCGTGTTCCCGCTGCCCAGGGAACTGCAGCCCTGAATGCGCTTAACGGACTCTTAAATTTCCCTTGTTGTAGCGCGTCCTCTATAATCGCCCCCGTTCATGCTGGAGTAGCTCAGTTGGTAGAGCAACGCACTCGTAACGCGTAGGTCGGAGGTTCGATTCCTCTCTCCAGCACCAATTTAATTCGGGGTTGAAGACCCTGATCTTCCTGTCAGCATCGCTGATCCAGTACGTGGGGAATTCGCATGACTTTTTCTCAGCACCGTGGACAACCCCCCCTCCTGAAATACTTTTCTTATTTCGCTGTGATGATCTTGCTGGGGGTTGCGGCCTGGTATTTCACGCGCCCCGCGCCGCTGTTTGTGCAGATGGCCAGGGCCGAGCACGGAATGGTGGAAGCGACTGTAAACAACACCCGTGCAGGAACAGTGAAGGCGTGCCGTCGCGCCAAACTGGCGCCTCCGTCGGGCGGACAAATCTCTCGTCTGCTGGTAAGGAAGGGGCAACGCGTAAAAGCCAATCAGGTTTTACTGGAATTATGGAACGACGATTTGCAGGCTCAGGAATGGCTGGCGCGGGAACAGCTCGCCACGGCGCAGACGCAGGAACAGCAGGCATGCGTGCAGGCAGACCTGGCTGAGAAGGAAGCAGACCGCGCGCGCCAGTTGCGGGAGCGCGGATTCATTTCTGCGGAGGCTGTGGATCAGAGAATTTCCGCCGCCAAGGTGAGCCGTGCCGGCTGCGAAGTCGCCCGCAGCCAGGTTGACCAAAGCCGTTCACGCATTGCCGTGGCCAGGGCCAGCCTGGAACGCATGGTTCTGCGCGCGCCGTTCGACGGTATCGTGGCGGACATCAGCGGCGAGCTGGGTGAATACGCTACGCCTTCGCCACCCGGTATCCTGACGCTGCCCGCGATCGACCTGATCGATGACCGCTGCATGTTCGTCAGCGCGCCGATCGATGAGGCAGACGCGGCGAACATCAAGGTCGGGCAGGTCGCCCGCATCACGCTGGACGCGATCAAGGGCAAGTCGTTTGCGGGCAAGGTCAAGCGCATCGCGCCCTATGTGCTGGAGCTGGAAAAACAGGCGCGCACCGTCGAGGTGGAGGTCGAATTTGTTGAAGCACCAAATGATGAGAACCTGCTGGTCGGCTACAGCGCCGATGTCGAAATCGTGTATGACTCCCGCGCCAATGTGCTGCGCATCCCCACGCAAACCCTGCTGGAAGGCAAGCGCGTGCTGCTCTACGGAGCCGATGGCGTGCTCGAAGAGCACACCGTGACGACAGGGCTGGCCAACTGGGAACAGACCGAGATCACCACCGGGCTGAACGAAGGCGACCAGATCGTGATGTCGCTCGACCGCGCCGGCGTGAAGGCCGGGGTGCGGGTGCAGCCGGAGGTTGGGAAACCGGTCAAATGATCCTGCTGTTCAGCCAGACAGCGGTGTAGGGTGCAATAAGCGCAGCGCATTGCACCAGATGTTTTGCGAGTTGGGTGACAAGTCCCATCCCTGTGAGAGCGATTTCATGCGGCGCAATGCCCTTTGGTTATTGCGCCCTACGCGGGTTGAGCAGCTCCCTTTAGTTTACGGTTTTTGACCAACGAATTTCAATGGAGCCAGTTTGAATGATCGAGCTTAGCCAAGTCAGCCGCAGCTTCACGGTAGGCGATCAGCAGGTCGCCGCGTTGCGCGGCATCGACCTGAGCATCGCGGCGGGCGACTATGTTTCGATCATGGGGCCGTCCGGCTCCGGTAAATCGACGCTGCTCAATATGATCGGGCTGCTGGACAGGCCTAGTTCCGGCACCTACAAGCTGGATGGCGGTAACGTCACCGCACTGGATGATGTGCAGCAGGCCAGGGTGCGCAGCGAAAAGATAGGCTTCGTGTTCCAGTCATTTCATCTGGTACCGCGGCTGACTGCCGCGATGAACATCGAGTTGCCGCTGATTCTGGCAGGCATTCCTCCCGCCGAACGCAAAACGCGCGTGGTGAAGTTGCTTGAAAATTATGGGTTGACGGATCGCGCCGATCATCGTCCCGACCAGCTCTCTGGCGGCCAGCGCCAGCGCGTCGCGATTGCCCGCGCCACCAGTATGCACCCCGCCGTGCTGCTGGCTGACGAGCCGACCGGCAATCTCGATCAGGCCACCGGCAAGGAGGTGTTGCACCTGCTCGAACAACTGGTCGAGCAGAATGTCGCCTTGATACTGGTTACCCACGACCCGGTGCTTGGCGGGCGTGCAGCCCGGCAGATAAACATGGTGGATGGGCAGATCGTCAGCGAGACCGGGCGAGCGGTAGGGCGGGTCCCACCCGCCGACGCAGAACGCCGGGTGGAGCCCGACCTGCGATGAGACTGATCGACGTCGCGCAGTTCGCTGCCTGCAGCTTGCGCGGCAGCCCGACGCGCACCTTGTTGATGATGCTGGCGATGTCCATCGGCGTGGCATCGGTGGTGGTGCTCACCGCGCTGGGCGAGGGCGCGCGCCGCTATGTGGTGGATCAATTCTCTTCGCTCGGCACCAATCTGGTGATCGTGTTGCCGGGGCGCACCGAGACGGCGGGCATCGGGCCCGGCATGCTGATAGGGCAGGTGCCGCGCGAGATTTCGCTGGACGATGTGCAGGCGCTGTTGCGCAGTCCAGGCGTCAAACGCATTGCGCCGCTGACGGTCGGTTCTGCCACGCTTTCGCGCGATGCGCTGAACCGTGAAGTGGTGGTGCTCGGTTCCACTTCCGAGTTGCTGGAAGTGCGTCACATGGAACTGGGTCTTGGAAAATTCCTGCCGCCGGGCGATATCCACGAAAGCGCTTCGGTATGTGTGCTGGGCAACCAGATCAAGCGTGAATTCTTTGGCAACGAGCAGGCCGTCGGTGCGTGGGTACGGCTTGGCGACCGGCGTTTCCGCGTGATCGGCGTGCTGGCGTCGCAAGGGGAATCAATGGGGATGCGCACCGACGAGCTGGTGATCGTGCCGATCGCATCCGCGCATCAGTTATTCAACACCTCGGGGGTGTTCCGCATCCTGATCGAGGCCAAGAGCCGCGATGGCATCGAGCAGGTCATGCACGATGCCGAAGAGATCATGTTCCAGCGACACAATGGCGAGAAGGACGTGACGGTGATCACGCAGGATGCCGTGATCGCCACCTTCGACCGGATACTCACCGCGCTGACGATGGCGGTGGGCGGCATCGCCGCTATCAGCCTCGCCGTGGCGGGCGTGCTGATCATGAATGTGATGCTGATTGCCGTGGCGCAACGCGTCAAGGAGATCGGCCTGCTCAAGGCCCTGGGAGCACCGCCCGTGCAGATACGCCGGCTGTTCTTCGCCGAAGCGGCTTTGCTCTCCGGCATAGGCAGCATGGCAGGGTTGCTGCTGGGCTATGCGGGCAGCACCATCATCGGGCAGATCTACCCCGCCCTGCCGGTCAGCCCGCCATGGTGGGCGGTACTCGCGGCCTGCGCCACCGCGCTGGGAACGGGCATCCTGTTCAGCGTGTGGCCGGCGCGCCGCGCGGCGCGGCTTGATCCGGTGGCGGCATTGGCGGGGCGGTGATGACTTGCCTGGCTTTCTGCTATTTTATAAATATGGTGCTTGAGTCGGCTACGATAACGAGCGTGGCAAAGGCGATCACAGGCATGCAGGCAAAACCGAGAAGCCATACGCATTCGTAGATGAAGCCAAACTGCTCGAAGATTTTTGGCAAGACGTGAAGGAGGTCGCAAAATGAAAACCAGCAATTCCATACTCCACCTGACCGTGGGCGAGCCGATGTCAGCCAGCCTTGCGCGCGCCAGCGCTGCGATGAAAGCCGCCATGCAAGGCAAATCCGTACCACCCTATTTTGGCGTTGGCTTCGATGACGTCGGCGAATTGTTCTCCGTATTCACTCCCAAGCGATGGGAATTGATCGGTGCGTTGCGCGAATGCGGCGCAATGACGGTCGCAGAACTCGCCCGCCAACTCAAGCGCGACTACAAGAACGTATACAGCGATTGCGAACGCCTGATCGAGTGGATGGCAATCGAAAAAAACGAGAACGGGCTGGTATTTGCACCCTACGACGAAATTGTCGTAGACCTGAAATTGCCGGACAGGCGCGCGGCGTAGAAAAACACCTTCACTAAGCTCAACAAGCCAAGCCTGGCAGGTGTGGCAACTTTGAATTGCCGCTTTCGGGTGATGATTCCAGCGAGTTAAAGGGCAGTAGGGTGCCAATGGACTAAACCGCTTTGCGGTACTGTCGCTCCGAACATCAGTATGAGATTGGTTTTAAGCGTGTAGGCAGTTGACAGAAATGACCT
>MGWZ01000093.1:0-549 GCA_001801175.1 Gallionellales bacterium RIFCSPLOWO2_02_FULL_57_47
TAGCGGGGTCAGGTTTTCAAACAGGATTTTGTTCTTGGCATTTTCAGGCGGCTCGCCGTTGACATTGTCCACCTTGACCAGTGCGACATAGCGTTCACCGTCCTTTGGAGTACGTATTTCGCCTTCAATCGAGTCACCGGTATGCAGATTGAAGCGGCGAATCTGGCTCGGGCTGACGTAAATATCATCCGGACCGGCCAGGTACGAGGTGTCCGGTGAGCGCAGGAAGCCGAAACCATCCGGCAGAATTTCCAAAGTGCCGTCACCAAAAATGCTTTCCCCCTTTTTTGCATGACTTTTCAGCAGCGCAAACATCAGATCCTGCTTGCGCATCCGGTTGGCATTCTCAATTTGATTGGCCGCAGCCATTTCAACGAGTTCGGTGATATGTTTGGTCTTTATGTCGGATAGGTGCATAGCGATGCGAGAGTGATAATTGAGAGAACGAAAGGAAATAATTAGATAGGGTGGTTGTAACCACCCGCATGGCCTGGGACGTATTCGTTTTGTATTTTGAGTCGCTGGAGGACGATACAGGAAGGCGATGCG
>MGWZ01000093.1:580-5626 GCA_001801175.1 Gallionellales bacterium RIFCSPLOWO2_02_FULL_57_47
AGAAGAATGGTTGGGAAAATTGGAATGAAACGGTTGTGTCCAGGACGGATATGGTTGTGTTGGGGGTGGAAGATGAACACCCGCATGGCCTAAAGCGTATTCGTTATTGTTTTAATTGCTGAGGGACGAAACTTGGGAGGCGATGCAGGCGTGACAGTAAACGGATTAAAGATGGCTGTCAATAAAAGCCGTTAATTGGGACTTTGACAATGCGCCGACTTTGGTGGCTGCGATGTCGCCGTTTTTGAACAGCATCAGGGTTGGAATACCGCGAATCCCGTATTTTGCAGGTGTTTGCTGGTTTTCATCCACATTCAGTTTGGCTACCGTCAAGCGTCCGGCGTATTCCTTGGAGACTTCCTCCAGAATGGGCGCGATCATGCGGCACGGGCCGCACCATTCAGCCCAGTAATCCACCAGCACAGGCAGCGGAGCCTGTATTACTTCTGCATCAAAAGTGGTGTCTGAAACGTAATGTATATGCTCGCTCATATTTTGCTCTCGCTTTGTGAAGTGTAAATCGGAATGCTACGGGCGACCGGCTGGTTTCTGTTTGCATCCTAACCAAAAACGGCTGCGCTGTGAAGTGAATTAAATCACCTCTATTCTGCTAATATATCATGTCATTGATTATTGGAGTTCCATCATGACCTATGTTGTTTCCGAATCCTGCATCAAATGCAAATACACCGACTGTGTGGAAGTGTGCCCGGTGGATTGTTTTCGCGAGGGTCCGAATTTTCTGGTGATTGATCCGGACGAATGTATAGATTGCACGCTGTGTGTGGCGGAATGCCCTGCAGAAGCGATTTATGCCGAGGATGATCTGCCGGAGAGCCAGCGCCAGTTAATTGCGCTGAATGCCGAACTTGCAAAACAGTGGAAGCCTATCGTCGAAAAGCGGGATGCGGCTGCAGATGCAGATGAATGGCGTGATGTGAAGGACAAGCTGCGTTTTCTTGAGCGTTGAGAAAAATCAGTAATTTGACTGTGCTTGAAATTTTCCTTGAGTCCGGTTTTTCTTGATCAAGTAGCCCGGCATATATTGTCCAGCCAGGCGCAGGACTTGCCCGATCTGCGCGGGGCGACCGTCCTGTTGCCCAATTACCATGTCGCCCAGCCGCTGGCGCAGGCATTAAGCGCGGCGGCAAACCTCCCTGCACTGTTATTGCCGCGGATGGTGACGCTCAACGACTGGGCGCAATCCGTCCCGCTCGTTGCACCCGTCGTCACCGACAGCCAGCGCAGCGCCTTGCTGTACCAGCACCTGCGCAAGCAGCAGTGGTTCGGGCAGGCAGACCTGTGGAGCATGACGCAGGAGTTGCTGGCGCTGTTCGATGAGCTCACCCAGTCGCTAAATACATTGACATCGGATGCGGAAGCCTTTGCCGCTGCGGTGCAGCAGGCCTACCAGGCGCGGCAGAACACTGCGCTGCAACTGGAGGCGCGGCTGGTGTTCGAGTTGTGGCACGCGATGCAGAGCGGCAATGAACTGGATGCGGCGCGTGCCTGCCAGCAACGGCTGGCGAAGCTGGCGGCGCAGGCAAGTCAGCCCTTGTTCGTGCTGCGCGCTTCCGAGTGGGATGCGTTCGAGCAACGCTTCCTCGATGAATATGCCAAACGCGCGGCGGTGAAGGTGTTCGATTTGCGCGAGATGGCGCCGCAATGGAGCGGCTTGCTGCGCGATTATTCCACTGGGCATCCCGTTGGGCTGCGTTCACAAAATGTTCCGCCGCTCGGCGCCAGGCTGCGCTTTTTCGCCGCAACCAGCCTCGAACAGGAAGCGCGCGCCGCAGCCATGCAGGTGCGCCGCTGGCTCGCAGCAGGCAAGCGCGACATCGCAATCGTGGCGCAGGACCGCGTGGCGGCAAGGCGCATGCGTGCCTTGCTGGAACGCGCGCAAGTGCTGGTGGCGGACGAAACGGGCTGGACCTTCGACACGCTGTCGGTGAGCACGGTGCAGGATCGCTGGCTTGCTGCGCTGCAAAGCGATTTCTACCATCATGACCTGCTCGACCTGCTCAAGTCACCTTTCATCTTTGCCGACATGGCTGCCGCCGAGCGCAAGGCAGCGGTGTATCAACTGGAGCAACTGCTGCGCAAACAGGGCGTGGTGGCAGGACTCGAAAAATTCATCACCCTTGCCGAACATGAAACGGCGCTGCATCAGCCGCTCGCACGTCTGCGCCAGGCATCGTCCTTGCTGGAGCAGGGCAAGAAAAAAACACTTGCGGATTGGTTGGGCACATTACGCGAGAGCCTGAATGTGCTGGGTATCGATACCGGTTTGCAGCAGGACGACGCAGGCCAGCAATTGCTGCGGGCACTGGAGGCCTGGCAGCAGGAACTGGCGGACGACAGTGGCCGTTATGCCTTCAAGGAATGGCGGCGCTGGCTGGCGCAGCAACTGGGCACGCAAACCTACCGCGATAACAGCATCGAAAGCCAGGTGCGCTTCACCCACCTCGCGGCGACGCGCTGGCGCGCCTTCGATGCGGTGCTGCTGCTCGGCTGCGATGCGGATCATCTGCCCGGCGTGGCGGATGGCGGACGCTGGTTCAGCGATGCGGTGCGCAGCGCACTCGGCCTGCCCACCCGCAGCACTCGCGCCACACGGCAAAGCGACGATCTGCTGGCCTTGCTGGCGCTGAACGACTGCGTGCTGGTCACCTGGCAGAAGGAGCGCAATGGCGAAAAAGGCTTCCTCAGCCCGTATCTGCAAATGCTGCGCGACATGCATACGCTGGCCCACGGAGATGATCTGGGCGAGCGCGAGTTGCATGCCTGCCTTGCGGCGGAAGAGGCGCATCACGTGGAGTTGCCGCAGGCTGCACAGCCTGCGCCAAAGATAACGGCTGAGGCCGTGCCGGCAAGTGTCTCCATCAGCGCCTATAACTCACTTGTTGCCTGCCCCTACCAGTTCCATGCGCGGCACATCCTGCGCCTGAATGAGCTGGACGAAGTGCAGGAGGTCATCGAAAAGCGCGACTACGGCGAGCGCGTGCACGACATCCTGCGCCGCTTCCATGAACGTTACCCGCAAGTGAGCGGGCATCCCGCCGATGAACTGGAAGCAACCTTGCGCCGGATCAGCGAAGAAGTGTTTGCCGATCTGCTGCAGCAGGATTTCGCCGCACGCGCCTGGCTGGCGCGCTGGTATAAATCGCTGCCGGCCTATCTCGAATGGCAGGCAGATATCGAAGCGCAAGGCTGGCACTATACCGAGGCGGAGAGCGCGTTCGATTGGCAGCTGGAAGGAATCCGTCTGCGCGGTCGCATCGACCGGCTGGATGTGAGAGCAGATGAAAAACTCGTGCTGGATTACAAGACACAGAGCGAGCAAGTGCTGCGCAACAAACTGAAAGAGCCGGGCGAAGATGTGCAGCTCGCGTGCTACGCCTATGCGCATGAAGCGGCGGATGCCGCCTTCGTCAGCATCGAGAATGGCAAAGTGAAACTGGTGGAACCCAGGCACGATGTCCCGCAGCTCGCGCAACTCAATGCCGAGCGTCTGGTGCAAGTGATGGGCAAGATACGCGGCGGCGCGGGTCTGCCCGCGAACGGTATCGACGCTGTGTGTGTGCATTGCGAGATGCGCGGCGTGTGCCGCAAGGGGGAGTGGACTTCAGGATTCAGGATTCAGGATTCTGGATTTAGCTCGGGGGAGAGGGCAGATGACTAACTACATCGCCCTCGACCCCAGACGCAGCATCGTTGTTGAAGCCTGTGCGGGCAGCGGCAAGACCTGGCTGCTGGTGTCGCGCATCGTGCGCCTGCTGCTGGACGGTGCGCAGCCTTCGCAGATCCTTGCCATCACCTTCACGCGCAAGGCGGCGCAGGAGATGCAGGCGCGCTTGCAGCTCTGGCTGCGCGATCTGGCGATGGGTGACGATGCGGCGGTGCGTCAGTTCTTCGCCGAGCGCGGTGTCGATAATCTGAGCGACACACAAATGCAACGCGCCCGCAGTCTCTACAGCAACGTGCTGCTGGCGCAGCCCGGCATCACCATCAGCACCTTCCACGGCTGGTTCATGCAGGTCATGCAGCGCGCGCCGCTGAATGCCGACGTGATGCAGGGAATGAGCCTGCTGGAACGCGCGGGCAGCGAGCAGGAAGAGGCATGGGAAGAATTGCTGGAACAGATGCGCAAGCAGCTGGATGAAGTGGAAGCACAGCACATGCAATGGCTGTTCGGCGAATGCGGCCTGTTCAATGCGCGCAAACTGCTGTTCAACTTCCTCGCCAAGCGCGCCGAGTGGTGGGCTTATACCCAGGGGCAGACTGAAGCGCTGACGTTTGCGCTGGATAACCTGCGCGCCGATCTCGACGTGGATATGACATTCGATCCGGTTGAGGATTGGGGCATGTGCGGCAACAGCGAAGAGGTGTTTTATGCATTCGTGCATCAACTGGCAGGCAACGGAACACTGACGCAGAAAGACAAGGCAAGCGAACTGGAACGTTCATGGACAGACACGGCACCAGAGGGTCGTTTCGATAAAATGTGGCCGCTGCTGTTCACGCAGGCAGATGAGCCGCGCAAGATGAAGGGCACCAAGAACCAGAACGCCGATACGTTCGCCGTTGCATTGAATAACCTGCAAACCAGCCTGCAAGCGGTGCGCGACACGCTCGCCGAGCAGCAGGCCTATCGCCTCAACGAAGCGGTGCTGCATTGCGGCGTGGCGCTCCTTGAACGTTATCAGGCGCTCAAGCAGCAGAAGCAGCAGATGGATTTCTCCGATCTGGAATGGCAGCTGTGCCGTTTGCTGCAACAGAGCGAACACGCCGAGACCATGCAGTACAAACTCGACAGCCGCTACCGTCATGTGCTGCTGGACGAGTTCCAGGACACCAACCCGCTGCAATGGCAGATATTGCGCGCGTGGTTCGATGCGGCGGTGGCGGTGGATTCGCAGCCCACGGTGTTCGTCGTCGGCGATCCCAAGCAATCCATCTACCGCTTCCGCCGTGCCGATGCGCGGCTGTTCGGCGTGGCGCGCGAATACCTGAAGGAACATTTCGCGGCGCATGAGCTGCACAACA
>MGWZ01000094.1 GCA_001801175.1 Gallionellales bacterium RIFCSPLOWO2_02_FULL_57_47
CATTCCCGCCGCGCGAATTTCGTGAAGCTCTAGATCGACTGCGTTATGATCATCCTGCGCTGCAACTTTGAGGGGAGACCTCAGTACCGGAGTCGAATTGTTTCTGCATACTATCCAGGCGCTATTTCTGTCAGAATGAACCATGCATACGCTTATCGCCATCACATTCCGAATCTGTTTCCGCTTTGGCCTGTTCATTTTGGTTATTCCTCTGGTTGCACATGCCGGTCTCCCCGAGCCTTCCAATGTTCCCGGCGGCGTTGCGGTTGTTCCGCTTGGCAGCGTTTCAACCAGTGCCGGTATGCCGCAATCATGGTTGGGCGATCAGCCTGTTCTCGTGACATCCGACCACGATCAATGGTACGCGGTGGTTGGGCTGTCGCTTGATATGACACCGGGCTCACATGAGTTGCGCGTCAGGTTTGGCGACGTGACGAAAACGCAGGGCTTTGTGGTAAACCCTAAAAATTATCCCGAACAGCACATCACCCTTAAAGATAAGGGCAAGGTGCAACTGTCGGAAGCAAATCTGGCGCGCGCTGAGCGCGAGATCGCTGTCATCATGGAACTGAAATATCACTGGCGGGCTGCGCCGGATACCGATCTGGCTTTTGTCCTGCCCGCTGAAGGGAGGCTGTCCGGGGATTTCGGCCTGCGTCGTATCTTCAACGGTGAACCGCGCTCACCCCATGCCGGCATTGACGTGGCGTTAGCGCGCGGCACACCGGTCAGGGCGAGCGCGCAGGGCCGGGTGCTGGCGGTCGATGATTATTTTTTTAACGGTAAAACGATCTTTGTCGACCATGGCAACGGGTTGATTACCATGTACTGCCACCTTGACCGGATCGACGTGAATGCAGGCGAAACGGTTGGCAAAGGACAGCGAATCGGGCTTTCCGGCAAAACAGGGCGCTCCACCGGCCCGCACCTTCACTGGAGCGTGATACTTAACGGTGCCATGGTCGATCCTGCATTATTCGTTGCGGCAAAACGGAATCGATAGGGCGGGGAATTGAAGTACCCGCGAAGCCGTTTTCGTATTGCAGCACGATCACGCTGCGGGCTTCGTAATGACATCGGGATGGAGCACCGTTCTTTTTGCCGGACTGGACTGGTTCTGGCCACCCATCAGTAATCCCGGAGCGCTCAAGCCTGCCAAACCCCAAACCCGGCTTCGCGCAGATCGATCCCTGTCTCCACTTCCTTGGCGCACGCCTCGTCATACGACATCGGGTTAAATGCTTCATAGAGGTCGGGCCATAACCTCAATCCGTATTCTTTGACGTAGCGATTTGATTGAATGCCTGCCTTGTGTTTGTCAAAGCGCACGTCGGGGTCTATGCCGGTCATGCCGACGTAAACGCAGGGCTTGCCGGGAATGTAGCCGGGGTTGCACTTCTTGAATTTGCCTTCGGACAAAACGTCCTTCGACAGCTCGATCACATAGACGTGGTAGTGGTTGCGGCGTGCCATGGTTGATTCAATAAGGATTCGTAATGGGGCGAGCTTCGCTGGCAGGCTCTGGATTCATAACAGGCGAGGTGAAATGCAAGAACATGTGCGCTGCGGATCCCCTCAATTCACGCAGGATATTTTATACTGAAGTGATTAACAATCCCACAAAGGAACTGATTGACCATGCACATGCACGACCCCCATCCCTTTTCTTACGAAGTGGAAGAAGCCAATTTCGACGAGCGTGTGATTGCGCGTTCGCAAGAGGCGCCCATCCTGCTCGACATCGGGGCAGAGTGGTGTGCGCCCTGCAACGTACTGGGACCGCGCCTGGAGATGCTGGCGAAAGAATACGGCGGCAAATTCCTGCTGGCCAAAGTGGATGCCGACGAGAATATGCGCATCGCCGGCAAGCACAAGGTACGGGGCTTTCCGACGGTCATCGCCTACAGTCGCGGCGCCGAGTCCGGCCGTTTTCACAGCATGCAGCCGGATCATTTCCTGCGCCAGTTCATCGACAAGCTGATCGCACACCATCTGTCCGGGGCATGATGCTCTTGTTTGCACTGATGGATGACAACAAGGGAATTTTGCTGCTAGGATTTGCACAGATGGACATACAACTTCCGGTATCGCATAGACGGGAAGTGCCCAGTTAACCAGCCCAGATAAAATGAGACAAGCTCCAATGCGCAACCTGTCCGGTTTTTTCATCATAGCGTTCTGTTTGACGTGGATGCCGGCCCATGCTCAGGCGGCACAACCGGGCAAGGCAACCAAGGCGCCTAAATCCACTAGCGCGCCCAAATCCCCGAGCGCGCCCAAAGCGGGCAAGGTATTCCGCGACTGTCCGGATTGTCCCGAGATGGTGGTCATTCCTGCCGGGCGCTTTGACATGGGATCGCCCGATACCGAGGAGGGGCGGGATGACGATGAGGGTCCCGTTCATCGGGTCAAGGTTGCTGCCTTTGCTTTGGGCAGGACCGAGATCACCCGGGGCCAGTTTGCGGCATTCGTGAAGAAAACCAGATACAACGCCGGCGACAAATGCTGGACGCTTGAGGGCGGAAAATTCAAGGAGCGTGAAGGAGATTGGCGCAATCCGGGCTACCTGCAGGACGACAAACACCCTGTCGCCTGTATCAGCTGGGACGACGCCCAGGCGTACGCAAGATGGGTGTCGGGCAAGACGGGCAAGCAATACCGTCTGCCGACAGAAGCCGAATGGGAATACGCCGCTCGCGGCAATACCCGCGGCTCACGTTATTGGGGAGACAACCCTGATGTTGCCTGCAAGTATGCGAATGTTACGGACCTGACAGCCAAGGCGCAGATACCCGGGGCATTGGGCTGGTCGACACATAACTGCGCGGACGGTTTTGCCTATACCTCGCCGGCGGGTCGTTTCCGGGCCAATGCATTCGGGTTGAAAGACATGCTGGGCAACGTGTGGGAATGGACGGAGGACAGTTATTACGACAGCTATGAAGGCGCTCCGGCCGATGCCAGCGCTCGGCAGGGGGAAGGCGCAAAACACGCGATTCGCGGAGGTTCCTGGAACAGCGATCCGCAGAACGTGCGCGCAGCGTTACGTTACAGCAACAGGTCAGCGCTCCGATTCAGTTTCTTCGGGTTTCGCCTGGCCAGAAAGCTGCCATAGCGCAGGCTTCTGTGGCGCGGGCTTTCCGGGCGCTATGCAAAGCGGCTGGTTTGCACCCCTTCCCCCTTGCAGGGGGAAGGTTGGGATGGGGGTAGAAATTTTGATCGTGCTCATGCCCGGCTTCTACCCCCACCCTGACCCTTGCAAGGGGGAGGAAATGATGTTGTTATGTTTCGAACCTGCCTATTACGGCCGCAGCAAAGGTCTCACCCTTGTGAGTTCCCCGGCATAGCAGGGGGTTACCTCGCTAAATTCAACAAAGCGCATGAAGTGGAATGGACATAGCGGTTGAACCCATGGCAAACTCCCGCTTGACGTGGTCAAGCCGTGAAACTGCCCAAGAGCAACCCGAATGTTTCTTTTTGTTAAGCGTAAATCTGTCTGCTCTATCAGCCTTTCGCCGAGTTTGCTGCTGGCCATTGCGCTTCTTTTTCCCTTGAGGTTGCTCGGAGCGGATCAGCCTTCTTCACAACCAAGGCAGTCCGTCCCCAAAGCGCGACAGGCTGCCCCACAGCCAGAGCCGCCTGTCCCACCGGCGGAACAATCGGATAGCTTTGATTCCCTGGATGCCCCGCGCGCCTATATGACTGAGAAAATTATCAGTTTTGCGAACTATATGGATCGCTTCTTTGGCGGTAATCGCCATTACCAGGAGAGCAACCAGAGTGTATTCATGCTGGATATGACCAGGATAGTGGGGTATGGCGACAATCACAAATTTGATCTTTCAGGCAAGATTAATCTGAGATTGCCCGGGACTGAGGGGCGACTGCGTTTGTGGCTGGAAACAGACCCTGAAAATGAGATATTCGATGATCCTACAAGGGACACACACACGCTGCAAAACAGGCCCGCTGCGAAACGGAGTACCGGTCTGGCCGCCCGCTATACAACGGCAGAGGAAAAAGCCTGGCGTTTTACTACCGATGCGGGGATTAAATTACCAATCACCCGCTTGGACCCTTTCGCGCGTGTAAAGGCTGAATATTCGACCCCGGTGGGCGATTGGCGCCTGAAAGCGGCAGAGTCTGTGTATTGGTTTAACACGCTGGGTGTGGGTGAAACCACCCAGGTTGACCTGGACAGAATTTTAAGTTCCTCGCGGCTGTTTCGCTCATCCAGTAACGCCACCTGGCTTAAAGACAAACACAACCTTGATCTGGTTCAGAGTTTTTCGGTTTATCACACCGTGAATAACCGCAGCGCCCTGATATATCAGGTGAGTGCGAACTGGATCACCAATCCGTCTTTCCAGGCGACCGATTATGTCGCGCTGGTTTTTTATCGTTACAGGGTGCATCAGAAATGGCTATTTCTCGAACTGAGCCCGCAACTGCATTTTCCCCATGATAAACATTATGATGCCAGCCCTGCGTTCAGCCTTCGCCTGGAGGCGCTGTTTGACGAGTCGAAATGACACGCGGACTGCGCATCGCCAGCGTTGCTTGCAGGAGGAATAAGAGCTGCGCGAACCACGCAGCGCAATTGAAGCCCAACGGCACCGCATGATGCGGATTGCGGAATAGCCATTTGCGGAGAGACAATACGACAGTCCCTTTAGGGGAAACACCGAACAAGTCCTCCGTTCGTGGTGACCCTTCGACTTCGCTCAGCACTAAAGGCTTTGCCGAACCATGAGCGGAGGACAATTAACAATCGATGTGTTCGCTAACCAGCCCTTCGACAGGCTAAGGGCGAACGAACTTATTCTGTGATTCTTTAGCTATAGCGGATATTCTTCATCACCCTTATCTCTCAACCACGAACGAAAGGAATGATCATGATCATCGTTACTGGCGCCACCGGGCAATTGGGACATCTGGTCATCGCGGCACTGCTGAAGAAGGTGCCAGCATCAAGCATCGTCGCGGCCGTGCGAAATGTGGAAAAGGCCAGGGACATCGCGGCATTGGGCGTGCAGGTGCGCTACGCCGATTACAACCAGCCCTCGACCTGGGACGATGCGCTGAAAGGGGCGGAAAAGGTTTTGCTCATTTCTTCCAGCGAGATCGGGCAACGCGCGATACAACATCGCGCAGTCATCGACGGCGCCAAGCGGGCACGCGTGAAACTGCTGGCCTACACCAGCATCCTGCATGCCGACACATCGCCGCTCGGGCTTGCGTCCGAACATCGAGACACCGAGGCGATACTCCATACATCCGGCGTTCCACACGTATTGTTGCGCCATAGCTGGTACACCGAGAACTATACGTCCGGTGTGCGCGCCGCACTGGCGCGTGGAGCAGTGTTTGGCTGCGCGGGCAATGGACGCATCTCCTCGGCGACACGCGCCGACTACGCAGAAGCAGATGTCGCCGTGCTGACCGCCGAAAACCAGGCAGGACGCATCCATGAACTGGCAGGCGATACCTCCTACACGCTGACTGAGCTGGCGGCCGAGATATCGCGCCAATCCGGCAAGAACATCGGCTACATGAACCTGTCGGAAGCCGAATACAAGAACGTTCTGGTCAAAGCGGGGTTGCCGAAAGCGGTCGCCGCTTTGCTCGCCGATTCCGACACCGGCGTTTCCAAAGGCGGGTTGTTCGACGATGGACATCAACTGAGCAAACTCATCGGCAGACCGACGACATCACTGGCAATGTCAGTGGCAGCGGCGATGTAGGGAATGTAGCCCGGATGAAATGCAATGTAATCCGGGGCAGCCTTGGGCGCACCATTACCCCGGATTTCGGCCTTCGTCCTGCATTTTGGCTACGACACTAGGCTTCCGGGGAGTAGAGGGTATGCAATGTGGAGTCGGCGGGGAAGGTGGAAAAGTATCTCGAACGCGACCCCGAAAATTAACCCGCCATCCAGCCAATCAGATCGAAGAAAGTGCGAGAGTTGGTACGGAACAACCAGTTGCAGGGCATAACGATATTCGTTATGCTGACGCATGATCATCGGATTTGCATCCAAAGAAACCGAGAAAATCTGGCGGGGCGAGGTGTCGCGCAGATTGCCGCGCGAGATTCAGCAAGTCGCCTTGCGGAAACTGTTCATGCTGGACAAGGCGCAAACGCTAAATGATTCGAAGATGCCTCCGGCCAATAGGCTCGAAGCATTGAAAGATGATCGAAAAGGGCAACACAGCATCCGCATCAACGATCAGTGGCGCATCTGTTTTGTGTGGACGGGCAACGGCCCTGATGTGGTCGAGATAGTCGACTACCGCTAAGGAGAAAGAAATGGGTAAATTACAGAACATACACCCCGGCGAAATACTCCTCGAAGAGTTTCTGCGCCCGATGGAAATCAGCCAAACCAGACTGGCAAATTCGATAGGCGTGCCGCCGCGCCGCATCAACGAGATCGTGCTGGGCAAGCGCGGCATCACTGCGGATACCGCACTGCGCCTGGCCAAGGTGTTTGGCACTTCCGTGCAATTCTGGATGGGCTTGCAGGACGAATACGAATTGCGCGAAGCACGCAGCGCAATCGAGGATCAACTTGATCACATGATGCCGATTGCGGCATAGGATTTAGATGGATCGATGGAGTCTGACCCTATCAATTCTATCGACTCTCTATCGATTCTTGCCATGAAAATCGATTCCACCGAGTTCGGCAGTATCACCGTTAACGGCACCACCTATTCGCACGACATCCTCATCCGCCTGTCGGGCGAGGTGGTCAAGCGCAAGAAGAAACTTTCCAAAAAATATTACGGGACCTCCCACACCATCTCGCGAGAGGAGGCGGAGTTCGTTTACGAGAAAGGCTGCAGCACCCTGGTGTTGGGGGCAGGGCAGTACGGCAACGTGACGCTGTCGCCGGAGGCCGCCGAATTCTTCAAGCATCATGATTGCCGGGTGATCCTTGAGCCTACTCCCGATGCCATCGAGACGTACAACAAGACCCGGGAAAAGGCCAAGACCATCGGCCTGTTTCACGTTACCTGCTGAGCTGCCGACCGGAAATGCCGATACCGCCCCCGCCGCTGCGCCTGCTGTTATTCATTCTGGTACTGGCTTTTTTTATTGGCGTGGTCCAGGTCGGACTGATCAGCATTGCCTTCGAGAAGCTCGGTCTTTCAGCAGAATCGGCCTACCTGCTGCTGATGGTCACGCTGGCCGGCAGTATCCTCAATCTGCCGCTGTTCAGCCTCAAGACCGATAGTGCGCCACCGCCGAAGATACCACCCGAGCTGGCGCGATGGATGTTCATCAAGTTGCCGCCCTTCACCGGAAAAATTATCGTCTTCATCAACGTCGGCGGTGCGGTGGTGCCGGTGGCGTTCTCGCTCTACCTGATGGCCCACAACCCGCTGAACCTGTTTCACATCGCGACAGCGGTAGCAGTAGTTGCCATTGTCGCCCGCACGTTCAGTTTCCCTATTCCCGGCATAGGCATCGGCATACCGATGCTGGTCGCGCCGCTTGCCGCCGCGCTGATCGCAACCGTCCTGGATCCGCAACAGCGCGCGCCGCTGGCCTATATCGGTGGCACGCTGGGCGTGCTGATCGGTGCCGATCTGATACGCCTTAAGGACATCCGCAAGCTGGGCGCCCCCTTCGCTTCCATCGGTGGTGCCGGCACTTTCGACGGGGTGTTTCTCACCGGCCTCGTTGCGGTATTGCTGGCGTAAAGGCGCCTACCGTTGAATGTCTGCCGATAAAGGGGCAATTCAGCTTTGCATAAATTTCGGCGCAAAAAGGGCAGCCTGAGCAGCAAACGTCTCAAATCAGAAGCGCGAAATCGTAACGCAGGGATGAATTCCCGGAACCGTTGCTACTTCTTCTTCTCGCCTTCGCAGGTATTGATTCCAAAAATCGCATTGGCAGGGCAGAAGCGCACGGTCGCGGTTACCAGCGCTATGGCCGCAATGACCAGCGCCAATATCCGCCATGTCATATCGACAGGAGCCGCCAATCCAACAACAAGTAACACTATCCCAATAACGATACGACCGGTACGATCAATTCCGCCGACATTGCATTTCATGATGGTCTCCTCATATTGATTGATGAACAGAAAGCATGGCCCGTGATGTTCACGGCAATCAACTTACCGTAACACCTGTCATGCTGCGACGATATAGGGAAAGAGTCCAATTGATTTTACGGTTGCCGCAAAGAATTGTGCTTCGTCCCTATGTCATTTCTATGTAATTCTATGCAATTCACTTTGTGATTTGTAAGCTGATACCTTTTGATTCGGGGGTAGTCATCCCTACCCTGCAGTTGATCCCAGTGGATCTATGGGGATCAGCTCATTGAATTAGCACAGCGGTGATGATCGCTTCATACGTCCCGTTTTTGCCATAATGGCTTGAAAAAACCTCCTTCGGCAGCGATGTAAAAATGACGCCTGAATGGCCCACTCCAGAATCAATCAAACAGAATCTGTCATGCACGTCCGGGGTATCTGGATTGTCATACATCCGGGCACATATATGCATCTGATAGTCCGATGAAAAAAAGGCGTCCGGATACTTTACACTGATCGCAACAGTTGTTGCTGGCGCCTTGTACCCTGTATTTATCCTGATCTCATACGGCAAACGAGGGCCTGTGGCATTGGCCTCAAAAATATCCTGGGTTGCAGGAGAAGCATTGATGGACATCCTGACCACCTGAGTGACGTCAAAAGCCTTGGCGGGAAATGTGACCAATGCATATTCCTCAAGATTCACCCTCCCCCCAAGGGGAGATATTTTCGCGGTTACTCTCTGTGCTTTCAGGCTCATTATGGTTACGATAATCGGTGAACCGGATTCACCGGTCATCTCAACCGAAATATCATTTTGCATTTGGAGTTTGACGGGTTTCGTAAGCATCTTGAACGGTTTGCCAATCTCGCCAGGCGAGAAGACAATCTTCCCGTTTATATTTATTGTGGCTCTGGACACTCCTTTTTCACTGTCACTTCCGCCTTGCACCGAAACAAAATACTTCTGATTGATGTCATGAACGGAAAAATGCTTGACCACCTGTTGAGATTTGCCGCTCTCACTGGAAAAGATTTCCGGGCCGAAGACAAGAGAATGCCCGTAGGCGAAAGAAATAAAACCATTGCAGAAATACAGCAACAGCGCAGCCAGAATAAAGGTATGTGATATCTTTCCCATGATCAGGAACCTACTGAAAACGATATGGGGACGGGGCATAATTTATCGTACGGGTGCTGCAAAGAATTCGGCTTCGTCCCGCATAATTTCTGTCCCGTTTAATTTCTCCGTCCCCATGTAATTGATGAGCCAATTCTTACAACGTACTACCGATTGTCACTCCACAGTGTCTTGATGCGCGCGTCACGACCGCAATTCGTCCGATACAATTGGTAACGGATGGGATTTTTCTTGTAGTAATCCTGATGGTAGTCTTCTGCGGGATAGAACGCGCCGGCGGCAACGATCTCGGTATAAATGCGCGGAAAGCGGCCGCTTTTTTCCAGCATCTGTTTGCTGGAAAGCGCCAATTTTTGCTCGGTCTCGTTTTGATAAAAGATCGCGCTGCGGTATTGCGAACCGACGTCGCAGAATTGCCTGTCCTTCACGGTCGGGTCAATATGCCGCCAGAAGTAATCGAGGAGTTTTTCGTAACTGACGCGCTGCGGATCGTAGTGTATCAGTGCCGCTTCAGCATGCCCGGTACCGCCTTGGCTGACCTGCTGATAAGTCGGATTGCGCACTGACCCTCCCGTGTAGCCGGATTCCACCGCGATCACGCCGTCCAGCTTTTCAAAGTCTGCTTCGATGCACCAGAAACAGCCTCCCGCAAAGACTGCTGTGGCGCTTTGCGGGGCAGGCATATCGGCCGCCATCAGCAGGTTGGCAAACATGGCGGCACTGCCAGCGAGTATCAGCCTGTGTAGAGTGTTCATGTGCGCAATCCAGGCAACGGCTCACCTTCAGGCACGAATTCCAGTGCCAGCCCATTGTTGCAATAACGCAGGCCGGTGGGCGCCGGGCCATCCTTGAATATGTGCCCCTGATGTCCGCCACAACGCGCGCAGTGGTATTCGGTGCGCGGCAAAATCAGCTTGAAATCCCTCCTGGTAGCTATCGCATCCGGTAGTGCTTGCCAGAAGCTCGGCCAACCGGTTCCGCTGTCATACTTTTGTTTGGAAGAAAACAACGGCAGAAAACAGGCCGCGCAGACGAAAGTGCCGCTGCGTTTTTCACCGTCAAGCGCGCTGCTCCCCGGCGGTTCTGTGCCTTCTTCGAACAGCACAGCATAACGTTCTGCCGGCAACAGCGCACGCCACGCTTCCTTGCTTTTGATCAATGGTTTCATGGCAGCGTACACCTCCCCGGTAATAGCCGATATGGTGACTAGCAGCGACAGTCCCGCCAGGTTCCTTAAAAAATTTCTGCGATTCATGATCGCCTCCCGATCAATGTGCGAAAAATTCATGAGGCGAATCCATGCATTTGCTTTTGGCACGAACCAGCCGTTCACGAAGGAATAGCCAATTGAATTCTAAACAGTATGCAACGCTACCCTAAAAAAGAGGATGCATAGGCTTGTCAAACCATAGCCGTTTACGTTCTGTTCCGTATGTGCCGATCAACTTCCATTTGCCGGCTTCCTTGACCAGCACGTGTTCCTGGTTGGTCCAGTTATCAATAGTAATAGGCACTTTTTTAACGTCAGGCACACCCAGCAAAAGGCCGCTGCACTGAAAAACAACCATGTTTTTACCGGACGACGCTTTTTCAAGCTTCATGTTATGGTGCATTGCGATGTTTTCAAATGTGGCAAATATCCTTGCCCATATCAGTTCTGCAGAACTTTTATCATGCACGCCGTCGCTATAGTTGTCTGAATATAGCGCCATAAGTGCTTCCAGGTCTTTTGTTTCAATGGCCTTTTCCGCTGAATGGAAAAACGCCATCACTTCATTAAAGGTTTTCTCTCCCAGCTGTTGTTTCGCAGCAGGGTCAATTTTCATGGAATATTTATCCGAGAGTCGATGTTCCGTCCCGCTGGCGGTACCCGTAAAGACGGCTGCGGCGATCAGGACAGATGCGCCGCACATTATGAACAGACGGTTTACTGTGCCCAAGTGATTTAGACGAAAAGTCATGACTAACCCCTTTTCAATGATATTGCGGTAATACGCTGCGCTTATTGCGGAAAAATCCTGAGGCGTAAATGCGGCCACCCTTAAGGCATTTGCAGCAATGATGCTACTTTCACAGGAAAAGCTCTATCGGTGTTTGCCTGATTTTGCTATAGGGGGATGGGAAAATTTGCTGTCAGTGATTGCCTGACAGGGCGATAAATGCAATGGGAGGGGTGAGTTGGGTTAAGTCGAAGTACCAGCAGGATTATCGCTTAAGCGTGTGTAAGGGTTTTAAGAATGGCTGGATGACTGGTAATGGTAACAAGCCGTCTTTCTCTGGGCGGAATTCACGCGGCATTACGCGCTGTGGTCTGGCAGCCTGCAAATAAGAGGCTGCTCTCAAAGAAATGGAACACCACACCGAGCAAGAGCGGAAATAAGCTAGGCATTATTCAATTGCCGCTTATTTGATGAGTAACGTCAACCCGATCTGGTTTGTGCTGAACGATGGAGATAACGTGCTGCTGCCCAAAGTAAAGTGCTGGAGCCCTACGCGAATAATCCCCACTTCGCGTGGGAATTCAACACCTGCCCCGTACGTTAAGCCCAGCTTATTGGCTTTCTCAGACGAACCAGTTGAGTAAACATCAGCCACGCCGACCTTGCCATACAGCTGAAAGCTGTTATCGCTCAGTGGCACGAAGCCAATTGCGGAGACGTCCACAGCAACGTTTTGGGTGAATGGGCCAGCGTTATCGAAGAGGCCAACTTGCATTTCGTAGCCGTAGTATGCATTTGAGCGCGACGACATCATAATGGCGATTCCAGTCGAAATGTTCTTCTCTCCGGGATGCGTAGATCGGCCGAAATCCACTGAGAATCCTTTGTATTCCCCGCCGTCTGCCAATGCGCTCATCGATGACATACCCAGGGATAACAATACTGCCAGTACGATTTTTTTCATTTCAATTTCTCCTGCCCAGAGTTAAACGAGATATTGCATAAAATTCAGAGCACATAACATTTTTGCCGGCGCCATAAAAACTTTCACGGATACGAATTGAACGAACTCCCGTGTTTATATGCCGATAAACAGTTCGACAGCCCATTTTCAAATGCTAGGAAATAACCAGGTATCCATCTGTCTGCTGGCGTACATAGGGATGAATTACCTGGGGGATGGGATTGAGCCGCTTATTCCAGCCGGCAAGGATAATACGACTCTTCTTTGATGACATGGGGGCCACCATTCTTTTCTGTCAGCCGATCGTTGTGAAGATGGTCTTCCTGATTACCCGATAACCCCGAAATTGATGTGGCTGCGATCAAGCCGCCGGATCGTCTTCCGTCTTTTTCCGGACACCCGACATTTCGACTGCGATGGCCGATGCCTCTTCTGCCGGCATGCCTTCGGTTCTGCGTGTGTATTCGCGCTCGCTGTGATCGTCTTTCTTTCTTCTCTCAGTGTCGCCGGCCTGTTCGGTCTCGCCGGGCAGTTCGACGCGCAGCTTGTCGATGAGCATCAGGATCGTGGCCGCGACAGGCAGAGCGAGCAGCGCACCGATGATTCCGAACAGCGTGGCGCCCGCAATCAGGGAAAAAAGTACCACTGACGACGGTAGCCGCATTGCGTGTCCATAGACTACGGGCACCAGCACTCGGCTTTCGAATTCCTCGTAGATGAGCATCAGCACTAAAACCACCGTGACGATGACCGTCCCGAATGGGAGCGCGGCCGCAACTGCGGGGCCCATGGTGAGGAAGATGCCTATGTACGGCAACACGTCGGCCAAGCCGCCGAACACCGCGATAACCAGTGCGTTTGGGATACCGCATGCGGTGAGCAGGACGAATATGAAAGCAGCCATCAGCCCGCTGGTGATCGCCTGGCCGCGGATATAGCCACCGACGATCGTGTTCAGATGGATCAGGATGCGCGACAACCGGATATGGTGAGTACGCGGCACGACCGCGAACAGCGCTCCGCGCAGCCGGTCGCGGTCCAGCATAATGTAAAGCGCGAGAAAGATCGCGCCGAACCCGTAGGCGATGCTCTCCACCACGAGGGTGAAAAAAGTCAGCACGGAGGCGGCAGAAGACGTGATGAGCGCGTCATAGTGAACGTTGCGCATTGTGTCCGCGAGATTGGCTGTGAGGGGAGATTGGGCGAACCACGCCGCCAATCGCTCGCGTAGCGCCGGCTCCATGTTGATCAGGCTCCTCACCTGCTTTACAAGCTCCGGGATGGTGAGCACGAATATCAACACGGTCGCCACGGACAGCACGGTGAAGACGATGGCAATACCCAGCCCCCTGGGCAGGCCGCGCTGTTCCAGCCATGCCACTGCCGGGGCGAGCGTGCCGACGATCATCAGCGCGCCCACGAGCACCAGGACGACCGGCAGCAGGCGCAGGAAAATCCACAGACCTGCGAAGACCAGCACCAGGGAAAATATTGTCCACGGTGCGATTTCGATGCGAATCGAGCGTGTTCGCCGCGACTGCACTTCCTGCTCAGGCTCGATGCGTTCAGTAGACATCTTCTTCATCTTTTACATCGCCATTTCCAATAATGCTTGCAGTGATGTGGTTCTAATTGCGGGAATCATGTTGTCAGTGATATTCATGCGTGCCGATATTTATATCGATAGTAAATGGCCAAAAATTGCTCTGTCTGCTGGCGTACACAGCGGCGGCTTATTTGGAAGATGTGATTGAACAGCTCTATATGGAGCGCAACCGGAGATACCCGGAATACCTGTCATTCCAGTCACTCTCTGCGTTGCACCCACTATAGCTGGCAGCAAAGGCAAATAAGATAGGTTCGATACCGTACAGACCGGCGGCGAAATCAAGTTCAATCTTCAAACTTTGCAGGCTCTATCTGAACGTGGGGTTGCTCGACAATTCGTGCCGGATCAATAGATCAATACAATACTGAGGAAAACATCATGGTTAAGTTATTTGTGCTGCTGCTCACGGTTTTATTGGCTGTAGTGTCGGTGGGCGGATATTTTCTTCTTGACGAAAAAATCATTGCCGGAGAAGGGCAAATGGACGCTGGACAGAAAAAATTCGATGAAGGCCCGCGCGCACCTGAGAAGGGCAAAGCCAAGTTGGAGGCAGGCAAGCTGGAGTTGGCAGAGGGAAAAGCGGAGTACAAAAAAGCCCATGACAACATATTTCTGGTGTTTTTGGACAATTTGTTCAATAGAGGAAGGGGCTTCGCAGACGGTAGAAAGCAGATTGATGAAGGAGAAAGGCAGGTTGCCCAGGGAGAGGCCAGGATTAGCGCCGGGGAAAAGCGTCTTGCCACAGGCGAGATGGAACTGCAACGGGGAAGGGAGCAGTTGAAGCTTGCCAGGAACGCACGCATTGCCTGTGCAATTGGGGCGCTTGTTTTTGGCGCTCTGTCGATTGTGCTTGCAATCCTCTGGAGGCAATCACTGGCCCGAATCTTCAGGTGAGATAGGTGCGTTGCCGTACAGACCTTCGGCAACATTAAGTTCAATGTTCAGGTTCCGCAGGGATAGCCTGTTAATTCAGATGAAGGAGTACGTCCATGAACAAGAATCAAGTCAAAGGTGCTGCAAAAGACATCGCTGGTAAGGTGCAGGAAAAAGTAGGACAGCTGGTCGGCAGCAAAGAGCAGCAAGTCAAAGGTCTCGGCAAACAAATATCCGGGAAAGCCGAGAAAACCCTGGGCGATGCAAAGGAAGCCATCAAGGATGCGAAAAAACACCCTTGAAGTGTTTGTAATAAAAAATGACCGCCGTGCGCGGTCATTTTTTCGTCTGGCAGGCGTTACTGGAGATCATTTTTCCCTGCACAAAAAAAGCCGTTTTCGGCAACAAGATGGAACTTATGACCCGCACTGAACATGTCATGCCACTATGGGCAAAGCATTTGAGGATCGTCCTGATCGAATCGCTGAAGTCATGGATCAAACATCGTGGAGACAGCAAAGGCGCAGCGTTGGCTTTCTATACCCTGTTTTCCATGACGCCCATCATGATGTTGGCCATCGTGGTCGCGGGTTACGTTTTCGGCGCCGAGGCTGCCCAGGGTGAAATCGTGGGCCAAGTGCAAGGGCTGGTGGGGCCGAATGGCGCGCAGGCGATTCAGGCATTACTGGCAGCCGCGCGCGATCCCGCATCCGGACTGGCGGCGACACTCGCAGCGAGCGTTCTGCTGCTGCTGGGTGCGACCAGCGTCTTCGCCGAGTTGAAGGCTAGCCTGGATGAACTGTGGGGTATAGACACGTCTCGTCAGTCGGGCTTCATCGAGCTCTTGAGAACCCGGCTCTTATCCTTTGGGTTGGTGCTCGTGCTGGCTTTCCTGCTGCTTGTCTCCCTCGTCGTCAGCGCGGCACTGGCGATGCTTGAACGTTATGCAGGCGGGGTACTGGGCGGTTTCGCGGCATATCTCGTGACGGCATCATCTCTTATTTCGTTCGGCGTCATCGCCTGTATGTTCGCCGTAATCTACAAGACCCTTCCTGATGCACTACTGTCGTGGCGCGACGTCTGGGTCGGTGCAGCCTTCACTGCCGTGCTGTTCATTATTGGGAAATACGTGATTGGCTTGTATCTGGGAAACAGCGGTGTGGCATCGAGTTTTGGTGCCGCCGGATCGCTGATCGCTTTGTTGCTATGGGTTTACTACTCGGCGCAGATTTTTTTTCTGGGTGCAGAGTTCACGCGGCATTACGCTCTGTGGTTCGGCAGCCTGCAACATGTGAGGCTGGACACCAAAGAAAAAGAGACAAAGCTACCGGGGACGAATTGATTTTTTCTTCCTTAAATATCGACACATTCCCGTATTTTTGCCGATCAAGCAAACCACTTCAACGCAGTTCAGGCCACAGCGCAGACCGGCGTTGCCGGCAGGATCACTCCCGATCCGCCCGGTTGCTCTTCCAGATCGACAGCAGCAGCCACACGCCACCGGCAGCCGCGCCGAGAAAACCGAGCAGGCCAAAAGTGGGCAGTCCAAGCAGCGTGGGTCCGCCGGATACGGTCATGACGATTGAGGAACCGATGATAATCGCAGCAACGACAATGCCGATCACCAGCCGATTCGCAGCGCCGTCTAGCTGGTTGCCGACGCGCTTCAGGTGCGTGACATCGATGTGGATTTCCAGCCGGCCGCGCCGTGCAGTGCGCAGCAGCCGCGAGAGGTCGTGGGGCAAGTCTGCGATCAGCGCCAGCATCTCGCCGGCCGACCGCCAGCCACGCTTGATCAGTGCGGCTGGCGTATAAAGAGCTCGCAGCGACTGTTCCAGCAGCGGGATTGCCTCGCCGGCCGTATCGAAGTCGGGGTCAAGCTCGCGGCCCATGCCATCGAGTGTGATGAATGCCTTGATCAATAACGCGAGATCGGCCGGCAGCGCAATCCGGTGTTTTCGCAGGATGCCCGTAAGGTCGGTAAGCATCGCGCCAAAGCTGAGCTGTTTCAACGGCACGCCGTGGTATTGATCGACGAAGGCCTGGATTTCCTGTATCAGGCCTTTCTCATCCACCGAAACGTCACCGGACCAGTCGAGCATCACATCGGCGACGCGTTCTGCTTCGTGCTGCACCAAGCCGAGCATCATCCGGATCATCTGGACGCGCCGTTCCTCGGTCAAACTGCCCACCATGCCGAAGTCGATGAAGGCGATGCGGTTGCCGGGCAGATAAAACACGTTGCCGGGATGCGGATCGGCGTGAAAGAAGCCATCCTCGACGATCATCTTCAACACGGCATGCGCCCCGCGCCGGGCGAGTATTTTTCGGTTAAGCCCGGCATGATCGGCGGCGGCAAGGTTGCGCCCCGGTATGCCGTCAATGAATTCCTGCACGCACACCCGTTCGCCGGTCCACTGCCAATAGACACGCGGAATGACGATGATAGTCGCAGCAGGCAGTGCTGCGCTGCCTGGCATTTGGTCAGTGGCGGACGTAGATGCGGCATCCTGATCCGCGTAGGCTGCGAAATTGTTTGCGATGCGTTCGGCATTGCGGCATTCCGTCGCAAAATCAAGTTCGCGCCGCAGCGACTGTTCAAACTGCCGGACAATTTCCAGCGGATGAAAATTGCGCAGTTCGGGATATTCCGCCTCGACGAGCTCTGCCAGACGCATCAGCCAGCGCAAGTCGGCTTCGATGACAGGCCGGATGCCCGGCCTGCGCACCTTGACCACTACCTCGCTGCCGTCCGCCAGGCGTGCATGGTGCACCTGAGCGATGGAAGCAGCCGCCAAAGGCTCGGGATCGAAGGCGGCAAATATTTCCTCGGGCGGCGCGCCCAGGTCTTCGGCTAGCTGTTGCTGAATATCGGCATAGGGTACGGGCGGTGCGCTGTCCTGCAGTTTGCCGAATTCGGCGATCCACTCGGGTTCGAACAGGTCCACGCGCGTCGCGAACACCTGGCCAAGCTTGACAAAGGTCGGGCCCAGTTCCTCAAGCGCGCGCCGCACCCGCGCCGGTGGTTCAAGATGAGCCAGCTCATCTGCATGCTTCCAGAGCAACACCCGTCCGGCGCGTTCCAGTACATTGGCCATACCCATCCGCCGCACGATGTCGCCGAAGCCATAGCGGATCAGGACCGAGGCGATCTCGTGCAGCCGCCCGAAATCGCGTGCTGCTATCAATGCCTGCCACAACATCACTCGTCCTTGTCTTTGGGTTGGCCGGGCTGGACGTGTTCGGGCCGGACATGATCTGGCCGGACATGATCGGCCAGGCCGGTGAGCACGCCGGCAGCGATCTGGCGCGCGAGATCGGCAGTGTTTTTCGCGAGATGCAGGCCGACCCCGACCTGGGTGCGTCCTGCCGCGCCGATATGGCGCGCAAAGACCGACAGCGTGTCTTTCAGCTGCATGCCGACGGCTGAACCATGGGTGCGGGTGTGCGCCGCCAGGTCATGCAGTATTTCTCCCGCTGCATTTTTGGCAGCCGAGGCCGAGCTTTGCAGGGTTTCCACGAACATTGTCTCCAGGCTTGCCAGGTCTGCGCGCGCCCGCTTGAGATCCTCGCTGGAATATTTCTTCGCCCGGCCCGCCGCTTCCTCCACGGTGAGCTTGGCGGCCTCGGCAAATTGTGCAAGCGCGATATCCAGGCCGGTGACAGCCTGATTGAGGTGATCCCGCGCGATATGGGTTTGCGCAGATGAGTGCTGCAACTCCTTTTGCACGCCTGCCCGTGCGCCACGCAACACGGCGTCCGCAGTCTGCCGCACGGACTCGATATCGAGCGAACGTGCACTGATGACGCGCAACGTAAGCTGACGCACTTTTTCCTGCACATTGTCCCCCTGCTCGACGGTGTCGCGCACTTCTGCTTCAAAAGCGCTTGTATCGTTACTGGTTTCATTGTTCATGATTGATCTCCCAAAGTGATGAATCGATTACCTGCAGCGCAACAACTTCCGTGGTTTTCAGGCTGCCTCTGATAACCCGGCAGGAAGCGCAACCTGTTCCTGCAAATAACCCATGAAAACTCATCAAGCGAATCCCCTCAAGGCAACACAGGCTACAGCATAGATCAATACCGCCAGCAAAATCACCGCGGCAAAACCCAGATGTATCGCCAGCAGCGTGGCGAGGACGGCGCCCACCACCGAGGCAAAGCCGTTGATCGCCCATGCCCAGGGAATGGCTTCCTCGTCCGCGCCCGCCAGACGCATCATGCCGCTGGGAAAGGGCACGCCCATACACATCGCCAGCGGCGCAATCAGCGCGATGGAGATGATTATTTTTGCCGCATCGGGCAGATGGATCAGCATCTGAAACAGGGCCGGCAGCGTGGCCAAATAGAACAGCGCCAGCACGCCCATCGCGATCACCGCGAAGCTGACTTTGTTCGCCGCCTGCCAGCGCCCGTCCTGCCAATGTCCCGCCAGCCAGCTTCCCGCTGAGGCGAACATCAGGAAGGCGCACAACACGACTGCCACGGCATACAGCGGGTGCGACAGGAACAGCACGAATTTCTGGATGAAGGCGATCTCCATGAACATGAAGGCGAAACCGATCGCGAGAAAATACAGCGCCACCGGTGCGCCGGGCAAGGTGCGCCGGCAGCGCGACAGGGCCAGCGGCGCGAGGATCAGCAGGACGCTTGCCGCAATCGCCTGCACCAGCGTCGCGACCAGCAGCGGGTAGCTCCAGTCGAACAGCGACATGCCGCCCTGTTCGCGCAGGGAGAATATTTCCGCTGCGGCTTTCCATTTGAAGAAGCGGAAAAAATGCGGGCGGTCGTCGGTCGCAGGCTCGATATCAAACTTGTACCGGTCGATGAAGTCCTGCCGCTGCGGGCTCAGCAGCGCAACAGCGCCCTCAAAGAAATAGGGCTGGGCCAGAATGTTGTAACGGTTCGCGTCGTCGGCGCTCATGCCGGGGTACCAGGCCAGATCGAAGGAGCGCGCGCGGCTGAATTTTTTGAATGAAGCAATTTCGTTCGCAGTGAAATCGCCATTCTTCACCAGCAGCGTAACGGTCTTCCACCCCCGTATCATCACCAGCCGCGCGGCGGGGTTGCTCACGCCGTTCTGTTCCAGCGCGGACACCGCAGTAGCGAACAGTTTCAGAGCGTCGCGCGGCGGCAGCGTGAGCCAGCGGGTGACGGCCAGCATGCCGCCCGGCGCGAGGCGGTTCAGGTAGGCCTGGACTGCCTCGACCGTGTACAGATAGTTTTCGCTCAGGCCGTACAGCCCGGCCGAGGCGGTGCCGAACGAATCCAGCAGCGCCACCTGGATCAGGTCATAGCGCGCATCACTGCTGTTGACGAAACCGCGCGCCTCGGCTGCGTAGACATGCACGCCGGGCTGTCCGTAAAGGTTGCCGGCGAAGTCGCGAAAACGTTGTTGCACCAGACCGGTGACGTTGCGGTCCAGTTCCACCGCATCGATTGCGGCGCTGCGGTGGTAGAGCGCCTGCAACACGTCGCTGCCGGGACCGGCGCCCAGCACCAGCACGTGCCGCCCTTTAAGTTCACGATGGGCAGGTTCCTGAGATGCCAGCACATGATAAGGCAGCGCCGAGGTAAGCTGGTCAAGATAGCCCAGCGGCTCAAGGCTGCCATCAAACCGGGTCAGCGCAGACGGACCGTCGCCGTCGATGTATACGCCCAATTGCGGCGGCGGTTCGCTCGTTGCGTTGAGACTCATCCCTGGCGCATGGCGCAATGGGACGCGGCTGTTTTCCACCACCGTGATCTGCCCTAATGGGCTGCTGCGTTCTTCGACTACACGCGCCCCGGCGATGTTCATGGCCTGGCTCAAATCCTTGTAAGCGGAAGAATGCACCTGAATGCCAGGCAGCGCCACAGCCGCCAGCACGGCCAGCCCGACGAATAATTCCATCAGCCATTTCGGCTGCACCTTCGACACGTTACCGACGAAGTCGGCCGTTTGCGGGAGAAGGTGCGATGCGGCCACTCCCGCACCCGTCGGCTCAGCCGCACCGTGTCGTGGCCGCACCTTCGACACGTTACCGACGAAGTCGGCCGTTTGCGGGAGAAGGTGCGATGCGGCCACTCCCGCACCCGTCGGCTTCGCCGCACCGTGTCGTGGCCGCACTTTCAGCTCGACGACGGCGATCGCGGCAGCCAGCAGCGCCAGTGCCGTGAGCGCGGACAACACCTGCTGGGGCGGCACGACGAACAGCACACCGATGACCCCCAGGCTGCCCGCCCCAGCGCCGAGAATATCGCAGGAGTAGATACGCGATGCCTGTTTGCCGAAATGCGAAAAAACCAGGCCGATGCCCAGCCCGCCGCAGAAGAACGGCAGCATCATCAGCAGGTAGACGACGAGCAGTTTGGCAGGCTGGGTTTTATCCCACAGCAGTTCGAGCGGATTGAACGGAACCTGTTGCGCCAGCAGGAACGCGGCGGGCATCAGCACAGCCAGTGCAGCGGCGGCCAGCACGTACACAAGGCCGAAATGCGGGGCGATTTTTTCCTTCAGCAGGGTCAGCAGTGTACCGCTCGCCCCGTAGCCCAGCATTGCCGCGCTGATAATCATGTAGGCGAAGTGATGCCACAGCACGATGCTGAACAGGCGCGTCAGCAGCACCTCGTAGGCCAGCACGCAGGCGGACAACAAACTGATCGCGATGAATGGCGGGCGGGGCATGGCCCTCTCCCCAACCCTCTCCCGCAAGCGGGCGAGGGAGCAAGCGAATCGCTGCGCGAATTTCACGTTAATGGCCGCCGGTCAACGGCACGAAACGCACCGGCAATATCTGGCGATTGGTCACCGAGCCATCCTGCTGTTTTTCCACCAGCATCAAAAACTGGGTCATGAATTGCGTGCCGAGCGGGATCACCATGCGGCCACCAGGTTTCAGCTGTTTGAGCAGAGGCGGCGGCACGTGGCTGGCGGCAGCCGTCACGATGATCGCGTCGAACGGCGCCGCCTCCGGCCAGCCATAGTAGCCGTCGCTCACCCTGGTTTGCACGTTGTGGTAGCCGAGTGATTTCAGCCGCTCGCCAGCCTCCTTTCCCAGCGGCTCGATGATTTCGATGCTGTAAACCGATCTTGCCATTTCCGCAAGAACCGCCGCCTGATAGCCCGAACCGGTGCCGATTTCGAGCACCCTGTCGCCTTTATTGAGCCCCATCAGATCGGTCATCAGCGCCACGATGAACGGCTGCGAAATCGTCTGCCCGTGGCCGATCGGAAGAGGGCGGTTGAGATAGGCAACCGCCGCCAGTGCGGCAGGCACGAAACGGTGGCGCTCCACTTTGCCCATCGCCGCGATGACGCCGGGGCTGAGCGTGGAAATGCCGCTGTATGAGGCGGTGGCATCTGCATCGGCCAGCACTTCTTCCACCATTCTTTGGCGCGCCGCACCGTATCCTTCGCCGTGAGACGGGAAGGAAAAACAGAAAAAAAGAAATGCGCTCAGGGCGAAGTGGCGTTTCATGGTTTTATCCAATATTGTCAATCAGGCTGATTTGTCAAAATAGTCCATGTATTACTACGCACGTCATTGCGAGGCCCGCAGCTTCGTAGGATGGGTTGAGCGTAGCGATACCCATCTTTCAACGGAAATATATTGATGGGTATCGCTACGCTCAACCCATCCTACACACTACACACGCCGATCACTTCCAAAGCTTCGAGAACGGCCCACCCTGCTTGCCGCCGATCGCGCGCAGCCGCTCGTATAGCTCCCGTTCTTCGCGGGTAAGCTTTTCCGGCACGCGCACCTCGATGCGCAGATACAGTTCTCCATGGCGACCGTTGCCGAATTCCGGCAGGCCTTTATCCTTGAGGCGCAGCAACGCGCCGGGCTGGGTGCCGGGCGGTATCGTCACGCTGACCGAACCGTCCAGCGTCGGCACTTGCAGCGTGGCGCCGAGCACGGCATCGGTCAGCGGGATGGTTTCCTGCCGCAACAGGTCGGCTCCGGCACGCTCGAAACGCGGATCATGCCGTGTATGCACCACGACGAACAAGTCCCCGGTAACGCCTCCCGCATCGGGACTCGGCATCCCCTTGCCGGGAATGCGCAGCGCCATGCCTTCCTCGACGCCTTTCGGTATCTTCACCGTCAGGTCTTCTTCCTGCGTCACTTCGCCGCTGCCATGGCATTTGGGGCAGGGGTGCTCGATGATGCTGCCGCGCCCGTGGCAGGCGGGGCAGATGCTGATCTGCTGGATCAGGATATGTTCTTTTTCCTTGCGGCTGCTGCGAGTCATGCGCCCGGAGCCTTTGCAGGTATCGCAGGCTTTCGGCGTGCCGCCTTCGGCACCCGTACCGCGGCACGCAGTGCAGGCGGACGGGCGGCTCAGGCGGACTTTTTCCTCGCCGCCGCTCGCCACGCGCTCCAGCGGGATGGACAGCTCCACTTCGATATTTGCGCCGCGCACCGGCCCAGCACGGCGGCGGTGGAAAAATCCTTCAAACGGGCTGCCGCCGCCGAAGTCGAAGTTGAGTCCGCCGAAAATATCCTCGAAATTGATGCCGCCGAACAGGTCCTCCTGGCTGAAGCCTTCCACGGCGGCAAAACCGTGGGCATCGTATTCGGCGCGCTTTTTCGGATCGGACAGGACGGCATAGGCCTCGGCGATTTCCTTGAAGCGTTCCTCGGCTCCTGCTTCCTTGTTGCGGTCGGGATGATATTTCAGCGCGAGGTTGCGGAACGCGTCTTTGATCGCCTTCTGGTCGGCATTCTTGGCAACGCCAAGCACCTCATAGTAATCGCGCTGGACGGTTTCAGAAATGATAATTCTCCCGGGTTACATGGGATTACTTGTTCTCTTTGTATTCGGCATCCACCACCTTGCCGCGCGGACCCGAGCCGCTCGGGCGCGGCTCGCCCGTTGGCGCATTTACATCGGGTGGCGGCTCAGTGCCCTCCCAGCGGGTTTCCGAATAAGGTTCGCCTTTGCTTGCTTGCCCCGACTGCGAATAGAGCACCGCCCCGGCTTCCTGCAGCACTTTTTTCAATGCTTCCGCGCGCTCCGTAGCAAGGGTGACGTCTTTTTTGAGCAACGCCTCCTTGGTGTCGCGCAACGCGGAGTCGATGCGTTTTTTCAGGTCGTCGGTGAGCTTGTCGGCGAAGTTGGCGAGCATCTTCTCGGCTTCGTAACAGCCGGCATCGGCAGCGTTGAGTTTTTCCGCATCCTCGCGCCGCTTCTTGTCGGCATCGGCATAGCGTTCGGCGTCTTCCACCATGCGCTTCTTGGTGTCTTCGGAGAGCCGCGTGGAACCGGTGATGTTGATCGACTGCGATTTGCCGCTGGCCATGTCCTTCGCGGCAACGCTGAGGATGCCGTTGGAGTCGATGTCGAAACTCACTTCGATCTTGGGGATGCCGCGCGGTGCCGGGGGCAGCCCGGTCAGGTTGAATTCGCCGAGGCTGGTGTTGTCACCCGCCATCGGGCGCTCGCCCTGGAACACATGGATCGTGACGCTGGTCTGCATGTCGGCGGCGGTGGTGAAGGTTTCAGAGCGCTTGACCGGGATCGGCGTGTTGCGCGCGATCAGCGGCGTGGCGATGCCGCCCAGGGTTTCCACACCGAGCGTGAGCGGCGTCACGTCCACCAGCACGATGCCGCTGACTTCTCCGCCCAGCACCCCGGCCTGGATCGCGGCGCCGGCAGCGACGCATTCCATCGGGTCGACGCCCATCTCGGCCTTGCGACCGAATATATCCTCGAAATAACTGCGCACCACCGGCATGCGCGTCGGGCCGCCGACGAACACGACACGGTTCACATCCCTGGGGGTGATGCCCGCATCGTGCAGCGCCTGATCGATGGGGCCGCGGCAACGCTCGATCACCGGGCGCACCAGGCGTTCCAGTTCGGTGCGGTTCAGGTCGAGTTCGAGATGGCGCGGCTCGCCGTTGACGGCGGCAAGATAGGGCAGGCTGAGATGGGTCGTGACGCTGGTGGATAGCTCGATCTTGGCATTCTCGGCCGCTTCGATCAGTCGCGCGGCGGCCTTGCGGTCGTTGCGTACATCGACGCCGGTGGCCATCTGGAAACGCTCGGCGAGGTGTTCGAAAATGCGCTGGTTCATGTCGGTGCCGCCGAGCTGGGTGTCGCCGCTGGTGGCCTTGACTTCGAACACGCCCTTGCCGAACTCCATGATCGTGACGTCCAGCGTGCCGCCGCCGAGGTCGATCACGACAATGCGCAACTCCTGCCCGAGCCGGTCGAGGCCGTAGGCCAGCGAAGCGGCGGTAGGTTCGTTGACCAGGCGTATCACTTCCAGCCCGGCGATCCGACAGGCATCCTTGGTGGCGGCGCGCTGGTTGTCGTCGAAATAGGCCGGCACCGTCACCACGGCTTTTTCCACCGGTTCGCCGAGAAAGGCCTCGGCGTCGCGCTTGATCTTTTGCAGCAGGAACGCCGAAAGCTGCTCCGGCGAATAATCCTTGTCTCTCAGCCGGACGTTCTCGCGTTTGCCCATTTTGCGCTTGAAAGCGCTGGTTGTGCCCTCCGGATTTGAGGCCGCCTGGCGCCGCGCCGGTTCGCCGACCAGCATCTGGCCGTCGGCGGTGAGCGCGACGTAGCTGGGAAATGCCTTTCCGCCGATGCTGATGCCCTCGGCGCTGGGGATGATGACAGGCCGTCCGCCGCGCAGCACTGCGGCGGCAGAATTGGATGTGCCGAGATCGATGCCGATGATGTTCATGAATTCTCCTGAATTATTTTTATTACCGTTTGTACAATCCTACCAGATCGGAGTGTGCAAGCACGTGACCATGCATGGCTTTTTCCAGCGCTGCCTTGGCGGGGTGTCGCAGATCCGGCAACACGGTATCGAGCGCATACAGTTTGAAAAAATAGCGATGCTTGCCGACCGGCGGACAAGGCCCGCCGTAGCCGGTGCTGCGCCAGTCATTAATTCCCTGCAGGGTCCCGGATGGGAGGTCTTTTGCCGCGATGCCATCCGTCAGGGCTTTTGCATCGGGCGGGATGTTGTACAGCACCCAGTGTACCCAGGTCATTTTTGGTGCAGCCGGGTCTGGCGCGTCCGGGTCATCGACGATCAGCGCCAGGCTTTTCGCGCCAGCCGGTACGCCGGTCCAGGCAAGCGGCGGGGAAATATTCGGGCCATCGCAGGTATGGCGCGCGGGGATTGCGCGATCATGCATGAATGATAGCGAGGTGATGATCAGCGGCATGGCGATGTTTTCCTTTGTTGTCATTGGCAATCCTGTGCCGGCTGCCGCAGCAGGATTGCAGATGAGTGTCATTCCCAGAGCGGCAGCCCAGGTCAAGCGAATGCGTCGGAGTGGTGTACTCATGGCTGTCAGGAAACTGAAATGGTTCTGGAATCCTCGCCATCCACTTTCGGCAGGCGTATGCTCAGCACTCCGTTTTTGTAGTTTGCTTCCGCCTTGTCCGTGTCTACATTGCGCGGCAACGGGATGGTGCGCTGGAATGCCCCGTAGGCGCGCTCCATCACATGGTAGGTGCTGTCGCTGGTCTCGCGCTCGAAGTGTTTTTCCCCGCTCAGGTAGAGCATGTTGCCCTCGATCGTGATGCGGCAGTCCTTCTTGTCCATGCCGGGCACCTCCACACGAACCACAATTTCCCTATCGGTTTCCTCCACTTCTCCCGCCAGCAGGCTCCAGCGCGGAGAGGTAGCGAGTGCGCCTTTCTCCGGCTGCGTTTCATCCTTGTTGCGCGAAAAATGGGTCAGCGCATTGCCGCTGCGGCTGAGCAGTTCGCGCCAGCCTTCCGACAAACTTTCCCAGGTGCGGCTGAGTTCGCGCCCGATATTTTTTCCTGTCTGCTTCAATGAGTCCAGCATGACCACGCTCCTCGTTACATGTTTGAAAATGTTGCCGGCTGAGCGATTCATCGCACTCTGATTATTCGTCAGTCTCACCCTCGCTTTCTTCAGCCGCAACCCTGCTTTCTGCCGGGCGCTTTGGTTCGTGCTTTTTGACATCGCCGCGTATTTTGCGCGCGTAGTCCTCCAGCCGGCGTTTGGCAGCATCGAAAGCATCGCGCAAGGCCACATATATGTCTTCGGCATGGTCGCGGTTCACGACGATCTCGCTGCCGGGCACGCCGATGTCGATACGCACGTTATATTGCTTGCCCTGCTGATGGTGCTTGTGCGGCATCTCGACTACCACACGGCAGGACATGATATGTTTGAAGAATTCATCGAGCTTGCTCGCCTTGTCGCGAATGTGCGTTTCCAGCGCCTCTGAATGTTCAACATCACGGATGGTGATTTGCAATGGGATCTGCATGATTCTCTCCTTAGGTTTTGGCTGTTTCCCTCTCTCCCGCAGGCGGGAGAGAGGGACGAGGTCTCGCTGCGCGAGTTCCAGTTTAACGGCGGGTCATCGTTTCTTTTTTCTGTTCGTATTTCACCAGCTTGGCGAGCGCTAGCAATTCTTCCGCCAGAAGCTCCAGCAGGTCATCCAGTGTAAGAATGCCAACGAGCGCGCCGCTGTCGTTCACCACCGGCAGGCGTCGCACCCCCTTGGCGCGCATGTACTCGATTGCCTCGAACATGCCGGTATTTTCCTTCACCGTGACCAGATCTGGCACCATGATGTCGCCCACTGTGATGGTCGCCGCATCAAGTTCCGGCGCCATGATTTCCACCACGAGATCGCGGTCGGTGACGACGCCGACCGGGATCCGCACGCCGCCTCTATCCTCGACGACGACCACATCGCCGACGTGATGCTGGCGCATCAGCCTGGCCGCCTCCAATGCGGTGTCATTGGGCTGCACGATGACGACTTCGCGGTTGCATATTTCACTGATAGGCATGGCTGACTCCTTATGGTTGGTTAAATGTTCCGGATTTCAATTGTTCTCTCCCTGCAAATCAGTTCATCTGGTTCAGGTTCGCCTTACGGCCATTCCAGTCATCGCCGGCTGCATAATCTCAAGCGGTCTGCATCGCTGCCTTTCCGGTTTGGAGGAACCAGCGATCCAGCACCACATGGCGGGTAAACCATTTGTTGCCCAGCAATTTCCCGGCAAGAAAGTTGCGCAGGAATGCCGGCCCGCCGTTTGGTGACGACACAGGACCGAAATGCTTAGCCATGCGGCTGGCGTAAGGCAGCAATTGCTGGCGGCTGTAGTCTCCCCTGGCTTCCAGAATCGTGGCGGCGGCCATCAGAGCCGACTCCACTGCCGGGCGTATTCCTTCGCCGCTTTGCGGGCAAGCCAATCCGGCCGCATCGCCGACGAGCAGCATTCCATCATCGAGTTTTTTGCGGACCGCGTGTCCGTACAGCAGATAAGCATGGCCGTGGAACTTGTCCGGGGTGTCATGCGGAATCCTGCCGCGCTGCTTGAGGAATTCGCAGAAATGCCTGAGTTGTTCCGGAAGATGCTGGCTGCCCTCGCGGCCCAGCCCGACATTCAGATAATTGCCTTTGCGGAAACACCAGCCGTACCCCTTCATGTCCCGGCAGAAGTAGAGTTCCGGGGTGTCCGGCCGCACATGGCACGCATCGCGTTGCGCCGTGCTCATTTCAAACTCGATTTCCTTCGCGGCTACTGCGGATTCGCCGGCGCCAACAGCGGCCCCCAGCAAACGTGCAACCGGGCAAAAATGGCCACCGGCGCCGATGACCAATGGCGTGGTGATCGCGCCGTTAACCAGCCAGCCGCCGCCGCGCCTTTCGATGGATTCCATCGCCTGGCCCTGCAGCAGGCGTGCCCCCGAGCGTTGCAGCAGGTAATCGTCGAATTCGCTGCGGCGTATGCCATAGCTGACCGTGACCGGGTATCGTGTCTCCAGTTCGCGCCCATCGATCAAGCCGGTGCGGAAGGCAGTGATCGGCTGCAGTACATGCTGCCGGGCATAATCTTCGGTATCCAGCCGCAATGTTTCCACCACGGACGGGGTAATCCAGCCGGCACACACCTTGTTGCGCGGGAAGGTTGCCTTGTCCATCACCACTACATCCAGGCCATGCCGGCGCAATTCCCACGCACAGCTTGAACCCGCAGGCCCGCCGCCGATGATGAGGACGTCACAGCTTTCCATTGGAGCCTCCCGGAGTGGCGGGTTCATACAGGTATTGCCGGGTCCAGGGAATCTGGTTCTGGTCTGCGCGGGCGAAGCTCACCTGAAACAGCTGCATGCCCCCGGCCTTGAACGCGGTGAGTGACCCGGCGAGATACAAGCGCCATGCCCGCGCAAATTTAGCATCGAACATTTCTGTCACGTGCTCGATGTTGTTTTCATACCGCTGCAGCCAGTGCTCCAGCGTCCTGGCATAGTGCAGCCGCAAATTCTCGACATCCAGAACAGAGAAATCGAAAGGCTCGAAGATCTGCATCATCTGCGCCAGGCTCGGCGGACAGGCGCCGGGAAAAATGTTGCGCTCGGTCCATGCGTCCATCGGCCGGGGATAATTCAGGCCTATCGTATGGATCAGCCCCCGCCCGTTGTCCTTGAGGCTGCGGTCGATGACCGCCCCCAGCTCCAGATAATTGTCCGTCCCCACATGTTCGAGCATGCCGACGGAGACGAAAGCATCGAACTCGCCGCGCACGTTGCGGTAGTCGTCCTCGATGAACTCGACCTGTCCGTCCAGCCCCTCGGCGTGGGCGCGCTGCCGCGCGAAGGTGATCTGCTCCGTGGATATGTTGTAGGCTGCCACCGTCACGCCGTAGTGTTTCGCCATATGCAACGCCAAAGCCCCCCAGCCGCAGCCCGCTTCCACCACTTGCTCGCCCGGCTGCAGGCGCAGTTTGCGGCACACATGATCCAGCTTGGCAAGCTGGGCGTCTTCAAGGCTGGCGTGCGGGCTGGGAAAATATGCGCAGGTATAAACCATCCGTTCGTCGAGCCAGAGCCTGTAGAAATCGTTGCCGATATCGTAGTGATGATGGATGTTGCGGCGCGACCCGGGAAGCGTGTTGCGCCTTGCATCGTGGAGCGGAGACAACAGTTTCTTTCCAAAATTGCCACGCCTGGTCAGCGGCAAGGCCCGATAGGCCGCTTCGAGAAAATCCAGAAAATTTCCCTGCACCTCAATGCGCTGGGACGAGTACAACTCGCCGAAGTAAAGCTCGGGGTCGGTGACCAGTTTCAATAATGCACCATGATCGCGAATTATCAGCCGCGCAACTTTCTTTCCCTCGTGATTCGAAATCTCCAGGCCATTCCAAAGCACTATTTGTACCGGCGGATCGCCGATGGCACGCAGCATTCTTGTTAACAGCAGCTTTTCCGTCGCAAGGAGCATATTGCCAAGAGACCGCTGCTGCAATCCTGGCGGCGGCGAATAATTTAATCCGCCGCTTATCGGTTTGCCTGAAGGCTCGGTTCGCTCTTGTCTCATGCTTTTGCTCCTCGCAATCACGTCGTGTTGCAGCCATCAAATTGCCGTATCTCACCGCCAGCCTGCAAAACTGTTTGCCGGAGATTCCCTCAGTGCGTCCAGCTCACGCGCAACAGATTCTGTTCCGGGTTATAGTGAAATTGAAGCTCTCCCTGGTAGGCATGATGCAGCGCTTCACCGATGCCGCGGGCAAGATGAATGTCGGTCGTCGTCACCAGTGTAGCCCCGTCTTTTTCTTCGACCTCCATGATGCGTTTGAGCGGGTGCTCTTTATGTTCGTGTTTTTCATGGTTGCGCACGAGATGCATGATTTCGTCGCGATGGGATTCGAAGAACTCGCCCTTCATCGTGAGGAAGCCGGCGGGATAATGGTCGTGGATGCGATGGCAGGCAGGGCAGGTTTCCCGATGCGCGTCTGCCGGAGACGGGAGCCACTGCCAGCGGCCTTGATGAAACACCGCGCCGCATTGCGGGCAGACGGTGGGCTCCGGCAGCTTGGCCTTGGCTTTGTAGGCATCGTGCACACGCTCCTGGAAGAGGCCGTCATGGCGCTGGATTTGGCGGAAGCCGCCAGAAATAGTTGCGTTTTTCATGGTAGTAGACTCCTTTGGTTGATCGCTTGGTTAGTTGAAATTATTATTTTATTTACTTGGTTAGTTGAAATTATTATTTTATTTAATAGGCACACTCGTTACATTTCTGTCTCACCCATGACATCAGGTTGTTCCTCGCCCTTCGGCAGGTCTGCAATCATCGCGTCCGTGGTGAGAATCAGGCTGGCTATCGAAACGGCATTCTGCAGGGCACAGCGCGTCACTTTGGCGGGGTCGAGGATGCCCATCTCGATCAGATCGCCGTATTCCTCGGTGGCGGCGTTGTAACCGAAGCTGCCCTTGCCCTCCAGCACCTTGTTCAGCACCACCGAGGGCTCGCCGCCGGCGTTGGTGACGATCTGGCGCAGCGGTTCTTCCAGCGCGCGCAGTACGATCCTGATGCCGGCATCCTGCTCGCTATTCTCGCCGTGCAGCCCGGCAATCGCCGTCCTGGCACGCAGCAATGCCACACCGCCGCCGGGCAGGATGCCCTCTTCGACTGCGGCACGGGTTGCATGCATTGCGTCTTCGATGCGTGTCTTCTTCTCCTTCATGCCAGTCTCGGTGGCGGCGCCGACCCTGATTACCGCAACACCGCCGGAAAGCTTGGCGGCGCGCTCCTGCAATTTCTCCTTGTCGTATTTGCTGGTCGCTTCCTCGACCTGCTTGCGGATTTGCCTGATGCGGTTCTGGATTATTTCCGGATCGCCTGTGCCGCTGATCAGCGTGGTGTCATCCTTGCCCACTTCGATGCGCCTGGCTTGGCCGAGCTCTTTCAGTGTGGCTTTCTCCAGCGTAAGGCCGGCTTCCTCGGAGATCACCACACCGCCGGTCAGGATGGCAATGTCCGCAAGCATCGCCTTGCGGCTGTCGCCGAACCCGGGCGCCTTGACGGCGGCAGCCTTTAAAATGCCGCGGAGATTGTTGATCACCAGCGTCGCCAGCGCCTCGCCCTCGATATCCTCGGCAATGATCAGCAGCGGTCGCCCGGTTTGGGCGACCAGTTCCAGCACGGGCAGCAAGTGGTGAATATTGCTGATCTTCTTGTCATGCACGAGGATATAGGGTTCATCAAACGCCACGATCTGCTTGTCGAGATTGTTGATGAAGTAAGGCGACAGATAGCCGCGGTTGAACTGCATTCCCTCGACAATTTCCAGTTCGTTTTGCAGGCTCTTGCCATCCTCGATCGTGATGGCGCCTTCCTTGCCGACCTTTTCCATCGCCTGTGCGATGATCTCGCCGACGGCGGTGTCGGCATTCGCGGAGATGGCGCCGACCTGGGATATTTCCATGTTCGTCGCGCACGGCCTGGAAATCTTGCGCAGTTCCTCAACGGTCGCGGCGACCGCCTTGTCGATGCCGCGCTTCAAGTCCATCGGGCTCATCCCGGCCGCGACATATTTCATGCCTTCGCGCACGATTGCCTGTGCCAGCACCGTGGCGGTGGTGGTGCCGTCTCCGGCCACATCGGAGGTCTTGCTGGCGACCTCCTTAACCATCTGCGCGCCCATGTTCTCGAACTTGTCCCTGAGTTCGATTTCCTTTGCCACAACGACCCCGGAATTGGCCACCAGCGGCGGACCATAGGCGCGGTTCAGAATCACGTTGCGGCCTCTCGGGCCAAGCGTCACCTTGACCGCATCTGCCAGAATATTCACTCCCTCAATGATCCTGGCACGGGCAGCATCCTTGAACAAAACCTGTTTTGCCGGCATGGGACTCTCCAAAATTTGGCCCAGAACTTGGGTTGCGCGGGCCGGCAACGATGCCTTGCACCGCTTGCCGGCCGCTCACCGCCAGTCCGGGCAAACAGCCTGGAAGCGTAACCGGCGGTGTGCCATTTTTAAGAAATGGAGATTTCCTTGCGGGCCGATCCGGGCTTCTTGGGTAACGTGAGCTCGAGCACGCCGTTGTTGTATTTGGCCTGTACGTTGCCCTGGTCAATCTCGTCGGCAAGGGTGAAACTGCGTGAGGCCATGCCGTAACTGCGCTCGCAGCGTATCACCCGCTCGCCTTCCTTGGTTTCCTTTTCCTGCTTGACTTCGGCGCTGATGGAAACCCGGTTGCCTTCTACGGTCACATGGATGTCATCCTTGTTCACGCCGGGGATTTCCGCTTTGACCAGATACTTCCCGTCCGCCTCCTTCACGTCCATCTTGATCTGCGGTTCCATCTCCATTCCTTCGCGCAACAGCGGGCGCATCATGAATCTGCTGAAAATATCGTCGACGTCCAAAAGTGGGTCGAAACGCGCGAGTTCGCTGCTGAACGGGTTAAAACGAGTAATGTTGTTCATGTTATTTCTCCTTGGTGATATTGGTAAAAGCGTTACGTGGAACGCCAATAAAACAGCCGGTGTTATTTCCAACCCAACAACCGGTCAAGGGTTTTTGATGTTGGAAGCTTGCTTTCCCTTGGGGCCCTGCGTCACTTCAAAGCTGACCTTCTGGCCTTCCTTGAGTGACTTGAAGCCGCTCATGCTGATTGCGGAAAAGTGCGCGAATAAATCATCGCTACCGTCATCGGGAGTGATAAAACCAAAACCCTTTGCGTCGTTAAACCATTTAACTGTACCGGTTGCCATTTGATTCTCTCCTTGCTGATAAAACAGGGAAACCCCCTGCAGGTTCTTCACGATACTGAAATGTTGATCGCCTTGGCCTTGGCTTTCTCGGACTTGGGAAGCGTGACGTTGAGCATGCCGTCGTTGAATTCGGCCTTCACGGCGGATTCGTCGGCATCGTCGGGCACGCTGAAGCTGCGCACGAAACTGCCATAGGATCGCTCGATACGGTGGAATTTCTTATCCTTTTCTTCCTTCTCATGCTTGCGCTCACCCTGAATCGTGAGCATGCCGTCCTGTATCGTGACCTTGATATCCTCCTTGTTCACTCCGGGAATTTCGGCCTTGATCAGGTACGAAGCGGCGGTCTCGCTGATATCGACGGAAGGCATCCAATCAGCCACTTTCAACAGTTCACGGCCCGCTTCGCCTCGAGCCGCTGTTCGCCCGAAGATACGATTCAAGCGGGTAGAAACATCCTCCAGTTCTCTGAAGGGATCCCATTTAACCAGGTGCATGGTCGTTCTCCTTTACTGTGTAGAGGCCTCGAAACAATCCTCGCGCCAATTGCAGTTCACCTGATCGCACTCACCGCTGCGGGCAGTGGCATAACAATCGAAGCTGCCCTCAGCGGTTTGTATCATTTTAATCAGCCCGGTTTTTGATAAATTACCTGGCTTGATGCTGTGCGACTTGGCAATGGTACGAACCTCTTCAAGTTTCATGGTGGCTCCTGATAGATTGATTGATCTGCATGCGTCGCAGAACACAGTACGCGGTTTTGATAGCGGGAACTGCTTCTGCCTGCCAGACATGTTTGAATGATGTTCCTTTACGCGCGAAGTGCGTATAGGTGTATTTCTGATTTTGCTGTAAGGCGTTGGGAGATTTTGTTGTCAGTGTTTGCCTGACGGATATTGATAAGGGGACACGCCGGGTTGTGCAGGGATGGAGAGCAGTAGATACGGCGGAAGGAGGTGATCTTTATTACGGGAGCCGGTTATATCATGTGAGTTGCCGCCCAGCCCTTCGCCCGGCTGTTCGGCTCATGCAAAACCGTGAGCTGTGGCGGAGGCTTATTTCAACGGATTTCCAGCAATTTCCCGCAAATCAATTCGGCGCGACACGCTACGGCCAAAAAAATTGACGGCAAAGGTTTCAGTCCCGGCCGCGGGAATCGGAGGCTCTTCGGGTGACTTGAGGCGTTGGGCGCGTGTCTGTGCCAGGGTGGTCCGTATCAGTTGATCCGTTGCTGCTTCATCGGAAAAACCGACGATCAATTGGCTGCCTACCGCAAATGACGGCACCCTGACGAGTGTCCCGCCCCGGTCTTTGACGATACGCGTTAATCGCTCCAGGGCAGCGGGCTCTTTGAGCACGTCGCGTATCATTATCCTCAGTTCCGGCTGTTCCTGTATCAGGGGTGCCAGGAACGCCTCGGCCCTGGCGCAGTGCGGACAGCCCTCGCGGACGAAAACTTCAATATCGGCCGGTTGTGCGGATGCTCCCTCGTGGAACATTTGCGGGGGCGCTGGCGCGGCGCAAGCGGTTGCTGCCCAGCCCGGAGCCGACGCCAGAAAAATCAGACACCATTTGGCAACAAACAGCCTGGTTATCGTGGTCAAGAATCCTCCAGCCGTCATGCAATCCGGGATTCGTTTTGCAAATCAACTGCGACTTGCTGCGGGGTGAAAGAACCAAACAAATGCCGCACAGATTTCACCATTTGCTGGCTGAGAGTTTTACAACCGAAATCGGTTGGGTCAGCGGAAAACTGAACTGGAGAAGGCGAGTTTATTTCGCCGATCAAGCCGCTTTGCCTGCGCAAGCGTCAGGGAGCTTTCTTTGCCTTGTGCGCCAGTGCGATGCCGGCCAGCTCCAGAACCACGCCCAGGATAAGCAACAGCAAGCCTGCCCAGATTTCTGGCGCGATGAGCATCAGGATTGCGCCCAGCACCACCATGATTGCCGCGACGGTGCGCCGGGTGCGTAAATTTTTTATCATTTCGTCCTCATGTTCTATGTTTCAAACACCCAAGCCGGGCGAGCCGTAACCAAAAACGCGAAGCTGTCTTCTCTCAGGTTGGGCAAAGCGTAGCATGCCCAACGAGCGCAGGCATTATTATTACGTAGTTGCAGGGCGGGTCCCGCCCGCCGCGACGTAGCATGCACGACAAACGCAAGCACCATTATTACTGATAAGTCAGAAATATTGGTTGCTCACTGCAGAGCGATGCGTCGGGCCTTGCCCGGCGTCGATCCGGGGCAGACATCAAGAAAACGTTGTCGTTATTCCGGGGGAGGTTCTTGGGCTGGCGCCGCTCAGACCAGCTGCTGACCATGCTCGCGTGTGGCGTGAAATTGTACTTTCGGCCAGCGTTCCATCGCGAGGCGCAAGTTCACGCTGTTGTCGGCAAGATAGGCATAGTTGCCGTCCACATCGCGCGCCAGGCGAGCCTGGTTGGCTTTCACAAATTCATTCAGGTGCGCCGCATCGGGGCAGGTCACCCAGCGTGCGGTGTGAATGCCGGCACGCTCGAACACGGCATCCACGCCATATTCCGATTTCAGGCGATGCTCGACCACTTCAAACTGCAACTGCCCCACCGCGCCGATCAACGGCGTGTTATCCACCAATGGCTCGAACACCTGTACCGCACCCTCTTCGCCCAACTGGCGCAAGCCTTTTTGCAACTGCTTGGCCTTCATCGGGTCGCGCAGGCGCGCGCGGCTGAACAGTTCCGGAGCGAAGTAGGGGATGCCCTTGAAGGTAAGCGCCTCGCCTTCGGTGAGCACGTCGCCGATCTGCAACTGGCCGTGGTTGTGCACGCCGATGATGTCGCCCGCATAAGCCTCGTCCATGCGCGTGCGTTCGTTGGCCATGAAAGTCACCGCGTTGGCCAGCTTCATCTCCTTGCCGGTGCGGCGCTGCTTGACCTTCATGCCCGAGGTGTAGCGGCCTGAACAGACGCGCAGGAACGCGATGCGGTCGCGGTGATTAGGATCCATGTTGGCCTGGATCTTGAACACGAAACCGGTGAAGGCCGGCTCGGTCGGTTGCACCATGCGCACATCGGTGGCGCGCGGCAGCGGCGCGGGCGCCCAATCCACCAGCGCGCGCAACACTTCGCGCACGCCGAAATTATTGATGCCGGAGCCGAAGAACACCGGCGATTGCTGACCCCGCAGGAATTCCTGCAGATCGAACGATGCACCCGCACCCATGACCAGCTCGGTCTCTTCGCGCATGGTCTGCATCTCGCTCGGGCATTGCTGTGCCAGCTGCTCGATTTGTGCGCCATGCAACACTTCCACTTCCTGATCGGCCTTCGCCTCACCCGGGGTGAAGCGCAGCACTTCGTCGTTCAGCAGGTGGTACACGCCCTGAAAGCGTTTGCCCATGCCGATCGGCCAGGTGACCGGCGCGCATTTGATTTTCAGCACCGATTCGATCTCGTCCAGCACTTCCAGCGGATCGCGCACTTCACGGTCCATCTTGTTGATGAAAGTGATGATCGGCGTGTTGCGCAAACGGCACACTTCGAGCAGCTTGATGGTCTGCGCTTCCACGCCCTTGGCCGCGTCCACCACCATCACCGCGGCATCCACGGCGGTCAGCACGCGATAAGTATCCTCGGAAAAATCCTGGTGGCCGGGCGTGTCGAGCAGATTGATCACGCAATCGTCATAGGTGAATTGCATCACCGAACTGGCTACGGAAATGCCGCGCTGCTTTTCGATTTCCAGCCAGTCGGACGTGGCATGGCGGCCGCTCTTGCGCGCTTTCACAGTGCCTGCCATCTGGATCGCGCCGCCGAACAGCAACAGCTTTTCGGTCAGCGTGGTCTTGCCCGCGTCGGGGTGAGAGATGATTGCAAAGGTGCGGCGACGCCTGACTTCACGCGCAACAACGGCTTCACGCACAATATCGCCCTCGCGCACGATCTCGCCGGAGCTCGCCGATGTGGCGCTGTGGTCTTCCATTGATTGCATCATTTATATTTTCTGGGTAAAACAAAAGGCTCGCTAGAACCTAGCAAGCCTTAAGTCAAGTTAGCTGACAGGCGAAGCTTGACGACATTCTTCACTTGTTTGTTTCGAAGCTGGATATTAACAGAAATTACCATAAAATTCGTTCCCCATGCTTCACTTTTACGGGTCGACGCCGTTGCAGGGGCGCTTTTTTGGCGTGCATGCAGGCAACGTTTGCCCACCATGCTAGTCTTTTCTGCGTATATAAGATTGCTGCTTTAAATTGTATAGTCAGGCGCGTTTAGGCGATGGCTTTTTCCGTGGTGCAAGAATTAAACCGGGAGTTGGTCTATGGGGAAGTTTCAATATCTGCTGCTGATATCCGTTGCGTTTGCTGGTCTGACTGCATCATGTGGCCGGGCTGCCGACTTTGCAAGCGAGCTGGACTACCTTCAGGAATTTCCTGTTGTATTAAGCGCGTCACGTCTGTCACAGCCGTTGTCGGAAACGCCCAATGCGGTGACAGTCATAGATCGCGCCATGATCAAGGCATCCGGGTTTCGAACTGTTCCGGACTTGTTCAGGCTGGTTCCAGGCATGTATGTCGGCTATCAGGATGGGCATACGCCGATTGTTGCCTATCACGGTTCCACCGATCATTATTCGCGCAGGATGCAGGTGCTGGTGGATGGCCGCAGCGTTTACCTCCCGCCATACAGCAGCGTGAACTGGGAAGACATCCCGCTGCATATTGCCGACATTGAGCGCATCGAGGTCGTGCGCGGCCCCGCTGCGGCCTCATACGGGGCCAACTCGCTGCAAGGCGTGATTAACATCATTACACGCGATGCATCGAGCGCGGGTGGAACCCGTGTTTCGGTTGCCAAAGGGAACGGCGGTATTTCGGATGTGTCGGCGCACCTGGGCAGCAACAGCGCCGGTCTGGATTACCGGGTCACGCTGGCCTACCGCGCCGATAACGGCTTTGACACGAGTGTCTTGAATGATGGCACTGCCACTCGCCTGGCCAACCTGCGTGCCAATTTTCATCCCAACTCGTCGGATAGTTTTGATCTTCAACTGGGCTATAACGAGGGTGTACGGAGCGAGGGTATTGCAGGAAGAACCACTGATCCATTTGGTGATATCCGGACATCTTCAAATTTTCAGCAAGTCAGCTGGTTGCATGCGTTGCCGCAATTCGATGAGTTCAAGCTGAACTACTATCATATTTTCCAGAGTTCCAGAGATTTCCTGACTTCGTCTTACGGCAATGTTGCTGTTCATCGCCAGGAGCTGGAGTTGCAACACACCCTGAATTCAGGCGCCAGCAACCGTCTGGTATGGGGTGGGGGCGTGCGTTCCGATACGGCGAATGCCCCTTCCGTCTTTGCCAGCAAGCAGTCTTTCCACCAGTCGCGGTTATTTGCGCATGACGAATGGAGAATGGTTGAATCTGCGGTGCTGAATGTGGGCGCCATGCTCGAAAACGACGGGATGGGGCACCGCAACACTTCTCCCAGGGTATCGCTTAACTATCATTTCACCCAGCAGCATACGTTGCGCGCAGGCACTTCTGTCGCCTATCGCAGCCCGGCAATGGCGGAAGAAAAAATCTACATTCCAGGGCAATATCTTGCGCTGGGCGGTTTGAGGCCGGAAAAAGTTCATTCAAAAGAGATCGGCTACCTTGGTGAGTTCAATACGAACCGAGTGACGGTCGATGTAAAGGCATATTACGACCGGGTGAGCGACATCATCTTTACTGATCCATCACCGCTGGCTCCTCCTTTTTTCGACGGCAAGCCATACGGTTTAAGCAATCTGCTATCCGCCACCTATAGAGGGTTTGAAGGCACGCTAAAACACAAATGGGGAGAAAAGAGCAATCTGGTCTTCAATTTCTCACGCCAGTTGGCAAGCTGCTCAGTGACAGGCATGCTCAGGGAACCGGTCTTTTTGCCGACATTACAGGGTATTGCCGCTTCCTGTCCCTCGATGGTGCCACGGAACAGCGGCAGCATTCTGCTGGCTCAGCAGGTGACGGATGATATCCAGTTCAGTGCCGGGTATTACCATCAGGGGAAGATGCAAATCATCTACACCCAGGCGCCAGAATTGATGATGCGCAGGCTGGACCTGAGAGTGGCGAGGACATTTGGAAAGCCGGATGAAAACGGGGGAGGAGAAGTGGCGCTGGTGGTTCAGAATGCGTTGCGGGATAACCATACGGAATATACAGTCGTACCGCAGACCAGCGGCCAGATAATCTTTAACCGGCGCGCCTACCTTACAGCGACGCTGGGCTTCTAGACCGGGCTTCCAGGACTCGCCACGATGTTACGCCGAATAGCCATCCTGTTGTTGTCGAGCGCAGTCATGCTGATGACAGGCGAGGCTCGCGCAGGGTCATTGAATGTTCGCCTGGTTCTGAGCGACAGCAGCCCTCCCTACCGGCAATTTGCAGAAGCATTCAACAAGGCGCTAGCCTCAGGCAAGGCCGACGTGAACGTGGTCGAATCACAGGCGGTCAACAGTAACCATGCCGATTTGATTGTCGCCGTTGGCATGAAAGCCACGGAATTGGCAGCTGCCCAAGCCGGTGCGCCAGTGTTGGCCGTGATGATTCCCGAGACCGGTTATCAGGAGCTGCTGGCACAGACTTCCCGGCAAGCGGCTACTCGGGCGATTACAGCGATTTACCTTAATCAGCCCTGGGATCGGCAGTTTGATTTCCTGCAAGCCGCGCTTCCTGAGCGGCGCAGAATCGGTTTGCTGTATTCGCCGGACACACACATTGATGTTGAGGGTTTGCGCCAGCATATTGCCAAACGGGGTGGTTCACTGGTTGCGCTGCCGGTTCGCTCCGCCGAAACACTGTTTTCCAGCCTGGAAAGAGTCCTTGATGGCAGCGATCTTCTGCTTGCAATACCGGATAGCGCGATTTACAACAGCAGCAATATTCGCAACATCCTGCTGGTCAGTTATCGCAAGGGCGTCCCGCTCATCGGTCTATCCCAATCCTATGTCAATGCCGGCGCGCTGTGTGCAGTTTTCTCCACAGCGGAACAAATGGCTGAGCAGACTGGCGCCACGGTGATTTCATTTTCACGGAACAGGCGGTTGCCTGGCACGCACTATCCTGCTGAGTTCACTATCGCGGTGAACCAGCAAGTGGCTCGATCCCTGGGTATTGATTTGCCCTCACCGGAAACAATCCAGAGCCAAACGGGCAAGGCCAGGAAATGGGAAAGATGAGTCAATACAGCACGCCGGCATGCAAACCGGATGCGGAGGCGACACCGCCGGAGTGGCGGTTGGTGCTAAGCCTTGAAGCGGTTACTCAACGCGATGAAATGATCCAGTTTGGTCTTCGCCGCTCCGCTGGCAATCACCTGGCCGGCCTTCTTGACGCCTTCCTTGAGCGTGCCGGCAAGCCCGGCAACATAAATCGCAGCACCGGCGTTCATCTGCACGATGTCGCGCGGTACGCCGACTTCATTGTTCAATACACCCAGTAATTTTTCACACGCTTCATCGACATTCGCCACGCGCAGCATGCCGATGGGCGCGCTGGCCAGGCCGAACAGATCGGGATGCACGGTATATTCGCTGACCTTGCCGTCTTTTAATTCCGCGATGTAAGTGCCTTCGCTGATGGAAATCTCGTCCATGCCGTCCGCGCCGTGTACCACCAGTACATGGCGGCTGCCGAGCTCGCCAAGCACTTGCGCAAGCTTGGCGGTGAGCGATTGATGGAACACACCGATCACCTGATTCTGCGCGCCAGCCGGGTTGGTCAGCGGACCGAGCAGGTTAAACAGTGTGCGCACGCCGAGCTCGCGGCGCACCGGAGCGGCGTGCTTCATCGCGCTGTGGTGGTTGGGCGCGAACATGAAGCCGATGCCGATCTGGTCTACGCATTGCGCGACCTGGTCGGCGGTCAGGTTCACATTCACACCGAGTTTTTCCAGCACGTCCGCGCTGCCGCAGGTGCTGGAAACCGAGCGCCCGCCGTGCTTGGCGACATGCGCTCCTGCCGCCGCGGCTACAAATGCGCTGGTGGTGGAGATGTTGAAGGTCTGGGCGCCGTCGCCGCCGGTTCCGCAGGTATCGATCAAGTGGCCGGCATGTTTCACATTGACCTTGGTGGACAGCTCGCGCATTACTGCCGCTGCTGCCGCGATTTCAGCAACGGTTTCGCCCTTCACGCGCAACGCGATCAATATGGCCGCGATCTGTGCCGGGGTGAGATGACCTCCCATGATGTGTTCCATCAGTTCGCGCATCTCGTCGAACGGCAGGTCATGGCGCTCGATCAGTTTGGTTAATGTTTGCGAATAATTCATTATGCCCTCTTTAAAAATGTGGTCTTGCAGGAGCGGGCTATCCCCGCGAACCGCCTGGTCGCGGGTACGAAAAACGATTGTCCGGGCACCCGCATGGCCCGCTCCTACACCTTTCCGCTCAAAAAATTCTTCAGCATGTCATGCCCGTGTTCGGTCAGGATGGATTCCGGGTGGAACTGCACGCCGTGCACCGCCAGCGTCTTGTGGCGCACGCCCATGATCTCGCCGTCGTCGGTCCATGCGGTGATCTCCAGACATTCCGGCAAGGTTTCGCGCTCGATCACCAGCGAGTGATAACGCGTCGCGGTGAATGGGTTCGGCAGGCCGGTGAACACGCTTGTATTGTTGTGATGGATCGCCGAGGTCTTGCCGTGCATCAATTGTTTGGCGTGGACGATCTTTCCGCCGAATGCCTGGCCGATGCTCTGGTGGCCGAGGCACACGCCGAGTATCGGAATCTTGCCGGCGAATTGCCGGATAGCCGCGACCGACACGCCCGCCTCGTTCGGCGTGCACGGGCCGGGCGACACCACAATGTGCTGCGGGTTCATGGTTGCGATCTGTTCGACCGTGACCTCATCGTTGCGGCGCACCACCACATCCGCGCCGAGCTCGGCGAAGTACTGCACCAGGTTGTAGGTGAAGGAGTCGTAATTGTCGATCATTAAAAGCATGGTTTTCTCATCCTGTTTCAGGAAATAAATGATGTATGCGCTCACCATGTAGGAGCCCGACTTGTCGGGCGATTTCAATCGCGCAATAAATTGCGCTCCTACAGAAATAATATTCCGTAATCCTAACTGGCTATCATACTCAACGCCAACGCTTCGGCAACCCGGATGCCATCCACCGCCGCAGAAAGGATCCCGCCCGCATAGCCCGCGCCTTCGCCGGCGGGATACAGCCCCAGCGTGTTGATGCTTTGCAAATCATCGTCATGGCGCTTGATGCGGATCGGCGACGAGGTGCGCGTCTCCACGCCGGTCAGCACCGCATCGGGCAGGTCGAATCCCCTGATCTGTTTGGCGAAGGCGGGCAGTGCCTCGCGGATCGCGGCAATCGCATAATCCGGCAGGGCGGTGCTCAGGTCGCATAAATGTACGCCCGGCGTGTAAGACGGCTGCACCGCGCCAAAGTTGCGCGAAGGCCTGCCCGCCAGAAAATCACCGACCAGTTGTCCGGGGGCGCAGTAATTGCCGCCGCCCAACTCGAAGGCGCGCGACTCCCAGCGGCGCTGGAATTGCATCCCGGCCAGTGGGTCGCCGGGATAATCCTGCTCGGGCGTAATGCCCACCACGATGCCGCTGTTGGCGTTGCGCTCGTTGCGCGAATACTGGCTCATGCCGTTGGTGACCACCCGCCCCGCTTCCGAGGCGGCGGCGACCACCGTGCCGCCGGGGCACATGCAGAAGCTGTATACCGAACGCCCGTTGCTGGCGTGGTGCACCAGCTTGTAATCCGCCGCGCCGAGCTGCGGGTTGCCCGCGTTCTTGCCGTAACGGGCGCGGTCGATCAGCGACTGCGGGTGCTCGATGCGGAAGCCGATCGAGAACGGTTTGGCTTCGATGTAGATGCCGCGCTTGTGGATCATCTCGAAGGTGTCGCGCGCGCTGTGGCCGACCGCCAGCACCAGATGATCCGTGGCGATGTGTTCGCCGCTGCTGAGCACCACGCCGCGAACGTGTCTGATGTCATTGGGTCCGTTCTCGATTTCGATGTCGTCCACGCGGCTCTGGAAGCGGATCTCGCCGCCCAGCGACTGGATGGTTTCGCGCATCTTTTCCACCATGCTTACCAGGCGGAACGTGCCGATGTGCGGCTTGCTGGCGTACAGGATTTCTTCCGGCGCGCCCGCCTTGACGAATTCCTCCAGCACTTTTCTGCCGAGGTGTCGGGGGTCCTTGATCTGGCTGTGCAGTTTGCCGTCGGAGAACGTGCCCGCGCCGCCTTCACCGAATTGCACGTTCGATTCCGGGTTGAGCACGCCCTGCCGCCACAGGCCGAAGGTATCCCTGGTGCGTTCGCGCACCGCCTTGCCCCGCTCCAGGATCAGCGGACGGAAACCCATCTGTGCGAGGATCAGTCCGGCGAACAGACCGGCTGGACCCATGCCGATCACGATTGGTCGTGAAGTTGGATTCTGCGGGGCTTGCGCGACGAAATGGTAGCTGGTGTCCGGCGCGATCGAAACATGCGGATCGTTTTTGAAGCGGGAGAGTATCGCTGCCTCGTCGCACATTGCCACATCCAGCGTGTAGGTGAACTGGATGTTGCTTTTTTTGCGCGCATCCACGCCGCGCCGGAAGATGCGGTAGTTCAGCAGGTCGTCCGCGGGAATGTCCAGCCGCTTGGCGATAGCAGTCTTGATTTCGTCTTCGGCATGAGCCAGCGGCAGTTTGATTTCTGTTAAGCGCAACATAGTTTTAATTTGTAGGGCGGGTCACACCCGCCGTTACACGAGTAAGCCAAGGCAGAATTTGGTGAATGATGCTGAAATGGCGGGTGAGCTTTGCATAGCCATTTGGCCAAGTCACCCAAATACGGTGACATAAGCCGCTGGTTAACCCGACCTGCCCAACCATTAATCGAGGTTGTTATCCAGGCCCGCCAGCACCATCTCTGCCGCGCGCAGCACGGCGCGCGCCTTGTTCTGCGTCTCGGTCCATTCGTTGTCCGGCACCGAGTCGGCGACGATGCCCGCGCCGGCCTGCACGTACAGCATGTTGTCCTTCACCACGGCGGTGCGCAACGCGATGGCCAGATCCATGTCACCGTTGAAGCCGAGGTAGCCGACCGCCCCGGCGTAGATGCCGCGCTTGCTCGGTTCCAGCTCGTCGATGATTTCCATCGCTCGCACCTTGGCCGCGCCGCTGACCGTGCCGGCGGGAAAGGTGGCCTTGAGCACGTCCATCGCATTCAGGCCGGGCTTGAGCGTGGCCTCGACGTTGGAGACGATGTGCATCACGTGCGAGTAGCGTTCAATGATCATTTTTTCGGTGAGTTTCACCGAGCCGTTTTGCGCGACACGGCCGATGTCGTTGCGCCCGAGGTCGATCAGCATCAGGTGCTCGGCCAGTTCCTTCGGGTCGGCCAGCAACTCCTGCGCGAGTTCGGCGTCCTGCTGCTGCGTCTTGCCGCGCGGACGGGTTCCGGCAATCGGGCGTACCGTGACTGCATCGCCTTCCAGCCGCACCAGAATCTCCGGCGACGCACCGATCACGTGATGATCGCCCATGTCGTAATAGAACATGTACGGCGAAGGGTTGACGCTGCGCAGCGCACGATACAGCGACAACGGCGATGCGGGAAACGGCTGTGCCATGCGCTGAGACAGCACCACCTGCATGATGTCGCCGTCGAAGATGTATTGTTTGGCTTTTACCACTGCCTGCTTGAACGCGGCTTCGCCGAATTCGGATTTGGCTTCCCCGCCGTGCATAGCCGGAGCATGCGGAATGTTCACCGGCTGGCGCAGGCGCGTAGTCAGTTCGTGCAGGCGCTGTTTGGCCAGCGCGTAAGCGTCGGCCTGTTCCGGGTTGGCATACACGATGAAAGTGAGCTTGCCGGTGAGATTGTCCACCACCGCCAGTTGCTCGGTAAGCATCAGCAGAATGTCCGGTGTGCCTATTGCGTCCGGTTTGTGCACTTTGGCTAAGCGCGGTTCGATGTAGCGGATCGTGTCGTAGCCGAAATAGCCCGCCAGCCCTCCACAGAAACGAGGCAGGCCGGGCAGCGAGGCGACCTTGAAACGCGTCTGGAATTCGCGGATGAAATCCAGCGGGTTCTCGACCTCGTGGGTGGTCTCGATATTCTGGTGCGTCAAGGCAACCTGTTTGCCGCGCACCGTGATGCGCGTATCGGCGGGCAGGCCGATGAAGGAATAACGCCCGAAGCGTTCTCCGCCCTGCACCGATTCCAGCAGGTAGGAGTACGGGCGGTTGGCGAGCTTGAGGTACAGCGACAGCGGCGTGTCCAGATCGGCAAAGGTTTCGCTTACCAGCGGAATGCGGTTGTAGCCTTGCGCGGCAAGCGTGTTGAATTCCTGTTCGGTGATGGGGTGCAACATGAAAACCTCCGTGATTTTGTAGGGCGGGTTCCACCCGCCGCGTATAAATAATGTCGGGCAGTGGCCGACCTACAAACACCATCGCCAAACAGCGATTTTCAAATAGCGGAGGTTGTTCATGATTAAACGCGATTGATAAGCGGCAAAGCGGCGGAAATGTTGCTTATCACCGCGTCCATATCCAGCGTTTCCACAGGTTCGCCGCGATTATAGCCGTAAGGCACACAGAAAACCGGGCACCCGGCGGCGCGCGCGGCCAGGGTGTCGTTCAGCGAATCGCCGATCAGCAGCAGTTTTTCGACCGGTACGCCGAAAAATTTTGCCGCGTACTGCAGCGGCAGCGGATGGGGCTTTTTTTCCGGCAGCGTGTCGCCGGATACGACGATCTCGAAATACTTTGCCAGGCCGGTGCCATCCAGCAGCGGGCCGGTGAAGCGCGACGATTTGTTGGTGATGCAACCCAGGCGGAAACCCGCCGCGCGCATGGCTTCCAGGCCTTCGATTGCACCATCGTACGGCTTGCTGCCCAGCAATAATTCGGAGTAATGCTTCTGGAAAATCGGCATGGCGTGCTCATACAGCGCGGCATCCGGCGTCGCGTGCATCTCGCCGGTCAGCGCGCGCTTCACCAGCCAGCCGATGCCGTTGCCGATGTAGCTTGCCAGCAATTCCTGCGACACGGGCGCGTAATCCATTTCGCGCAGCATGCGGTTGGCCGCCTCCGCCAGTTGCGGCGCGGAGTCCAGCAGCGTGCCGTCGAGATCGATGACGATGGCAGAAACGCTGATCGGGAAATGTACTGGCTGCATGACTAATTCTTCACTTTGGCGAGTTCGGCACGCATTTCGCCGATGATGGTGTCGTAACGGTTCTTGTCTTTCTCGTTGCGTTTGCCGAACACGGCGGAGCCAGCCACAAAAGTATCCACACCAGCCTCGGCCACTTCGCGGATGTTCGCCGGTCCCACGCCGCCGTCGATCTCCAGACGGCAGTTGTAACCGCCTGCGGCTATCATCTTGCGCACCTTGCGCGCCTTGTCCAGCACATGCGGAATGAACTTCTGCCCGCCGAATCCCGGGTTCACCGACATCAGCAGCACCATGTCCAGTTTCGGCAATGTGTATTCCAGGATTTCCAGCGGGGTGGCCGGATTGAACACCAGCCCGGCCTTGCAACCGCTTTCCTTGATCAGGCCGATCGTGCGGTCGATGTGCTCGGAAGCTTCCGGGTGAAAGGTAATGTAAGTCGCGCCGGCCTTGGCGAAATCGGGAATGATGCGATCCACCGGCTTGACCATCAGGTGCACGTCGATCGGCGCGGTCACGCCGTGCTTGCGCAGCGCCTCGCACACCAGCGGGCCGATGGTCAAGTTCGGTACATAATGATTGTCCATCACGTCAAAGTGGACGATGTCCGCGCCGGAGGCGAGAACGTTGTCGACCTCCTCGCCCAGCCTGGCGAAGTTGGCGGAGAGTATGCTCGGGGCGATTAGAAACATGGTAAGTCCTTAAAAAGTTCTGGATACAAGGCGAGCATTCTATCCGATACTCTGTGTGGACGAATACTTTGCGGAGTGACTGATGGTGGAGGTGATCAGGATCGAACTGACGACCTTCTGATTGCGAACCAGACGCTCTCCCAACTGAGCTACACCCCCACGGCCAGCAGGATGCTAAACAGAAATCTGTCGTTTGGGAAGCGGTAATCCGGTTATCCGGTAGAAATTGTCCAGATCGGCCAGTTCATCGAACACCGCTGCCGCAGCCGAGAAATTCTGGTTGCGGGTATAGCGGTTGGTCGTAATGAAAGTTTTGATCCCTGCCGCAAGGCTGGAGCGCAGGCCGTTTTCGGAATCTTCCAGCGCGATGCAATCGGCCGCGGGCAGGCCCAGTTTTTCCAGCACCCAGAAATATATGTCCGGCGCGGGTTTCTTGTGCGGGACGATGTCGCCGCAGCCGATCACTTCGAACCAGCTCTCGCCGTTGGTCCCCAGCCCCTGCTGCAACAGCGTGGCGACGTTTTCCGGCGAGGTGGTGGTGGCGATGGCGAGGCGGATGCCGCCATCGCGTGCATCGGCCAGGAGCTGCCTGATGCCGGGGCGCAACGGGATATGGCCTTCGCGCAGCATCGCGGTGTAGTGCGCGGTTTTTACCTTGTGCAGATGCTTGACGAATTCGTCGAAATCTTCGGGCTTGGCAAAGCCGGTCAAAAAACTTTCCACGAAGTATTTGATGCGCTCCTTGCCGCCGGTCACCCTGAGCAGCTTGTCATACAGCTCAACATCCCAGTTCCAGTCGAGGCCGTTTTCGGCGAAAGCCTTGTTGAACGATTTGCGGTGTCCGTCCTCGGTGTCGGCGAGCGTGCCGTCTACGTCGAATATGATTGCTTTGATCGTCATGGTATACTATATACTAAACTTGGCGATTAACCGTAGGGCGGGTCCTACCCGCCATGCCTGTCCTGAGCTTGTCGAAGCGGTCGGGCGAGCTTTGCATAGCCATTCGACCAGGCCGCCAAAATACGGCATCCAAGTCGCTGGTTAAGCCCGACCTACATTTGACCTCTATCGCATCCCCGGCAACATGCCCTTCATGCCGCGCATCATCTTCGCCATGCCACCCTTGCCGAACATTTTCATCATTTTCTGGGTTTGCTCGAACTGGTTGAGCAACTGGTTGACATGCATTACCTGCACACCCGCGCCGGCGGCGATGCGCCGTTTGCGCGAGGCCTTGATGAGTTCCGGTTTGCTGCGCTCCAGCGGCGTCATCGAGTTGATGATGCCTTCCAGGCGATTGATGGATTTGTCATCCACTTTAGAGCCGGCCGCGGCCTGGCTGAGCTGCGCGGGCAGCTTGTCCATCAGCGCCGACATGCCGCCCATCTTGCGCATCTGCACGATCTGCATCTTGAAATCGTTGAGGTCGAAGCTTTGTCCGCTTTTGACTTTCCTGGCAAGTTTCTCGGCTTCGGCATGATCGACGCCGCGCTGCGCTTCTTCGATCAGCGACAGCACATCGCCCATGCCGAGCACGCGCGAGGCCATGCGTTCGGGATGGAAGGCTTCGAGACCGTTGAGTTTCTCGCTCACGCCGACAAACTTGATCGGCTTGCCGGTGATCTGGCGGACTGACAGGGCCGCGCCGCCGCGCGCATCGCCGTCCAGCTTGGTGAGGATGATGCCGGTCAGCGGCAGCGTATCGCCGAACGCCTTGGCGGTGTTTACCGCGTCCTGTCCGGTCATCGCATCGACCACGAACAGCGTCTCAATCGGCTTAAGCGCGGCGTGCAACTGCTGTATTTCCGCCATCATCGCGGCATCGACAGCCAATCGTCCGGCGGTATCGACGATCAGCACGTCGTGGTAGTGCCTGCGCGCGAAATCCAGCGCGGCCAGCGCGATGTCCTGTGGTTTCTGGCTGATGTCCGAAGCGAAGAAATCAATTTCCAGTTGTTGCGCCAGCGTGCGCAATTGCTCGATCGCCGCAGGGCGGTACACGTCGCAACTTACCAGCAGTACCTTCTTCTTCTGCTGGTCGCGCAGCAGTTTGGCCAGCTTGCCGCTGGTGGTGGTCTTGCCCGCACCCTGCAAGCCGGCCATCAGGATCACGGCGGGCGGAGTGATGGCGAGATTGAGCGCGTCGTTGTGCTCGCCCATCAGTTTGGTGAGCTCGCGGTGCACCACGCCGATCAGCGCCTGTCCCGGATTCAGGTTGCCGATGACTTCCTGTCCGAGCGCGGCCTGTTTGACCTGGGAGATGAATTCCTTGACGACCGGCAGCGCAACGTCGGCTTCGAGCAGCGCCATGCGCACTTCGCGCAGGGTGTCCTGGATATTGCTTTCGGTGAGGCGCGCCTGTCCGCGCAGCGTCTTGATGACGCCGGAGAGGCGGTTTGTCAGATTGTCCAGCATGTGGGTATGATATTGCGTATGGTGTAGAATTCGCGAAGTCTAAAACATCCTGGTAAAAAATGTCCACCCTTCTCATTTCATTGATCGCTGCTACTGCCTATGGCGTGCTGGCCGCCTATTTCTGGCGGGCGCAGGCGCGCGGCGAAGAAAACGTGTTGAGCCGCGGGGCGATGGGGCATCTGGTGTTGATACCATTGGCTTTGCACGGTTATCTGCTTTCCCACGATGTGTTTGCCAATGGTGGATTTAATCTGAGCCTGTTTAACGCGCTGTCGCTGATCTTCTGGTTGACGCTATTGGTGTATTGGCTGGCGCGATTTTTCTACCTGATCGGCGGGTTGCAGGCGCTGGTATTGCCTTTGGCTGCGGTGACCGTATTATTGCCGGAGCTTTTTCCATCCGCGCACCAACTGGAAAACACAGGATTGTTCGCCTTCAAGGCGCATATCGCCGCCGCGATGCTGGCCTACAGCCTGTTTACCATCGCCATGCTGCATGCGGTGCTGATCTCGCAGGTTGAAAAACGCCTGCATCATGCGAACTTGCCGCGCATCCTGCAAAGCCTGCCGCCGCTGCTGACCATGGAAACCTTGCTGTTCCGCATGATAGCCATCGGCTTTGTGCTGCTGACGCTGACGCTGGCATCCGGCGTGATGTTTTCCGAGGAAATATTCGGCAAGGCGTGGCAGTTCAATCATAAAGTGCTGTTCGGCTTTGTGTCCTGGGGCGTGTTTGCCGTGCTGCTATGGGGGCATTACTTCTATGGCTGGCGGGGACGTACAGCGGTGCGCTGGACAGTGAGCGGCTTCGTGTTTTTGCTGTTGGCTTATCTGGGCACCAAGTTCGTCCTGGAAGTGCTGCTGCAGAGATAAGGAAGGTTTGAAAACCCGTTGATTTTCTTTGGGTTGCAAGAAGCACCCCAAATGTCGTAGAATTCGCGCCCTTTCGCTGGGCCAACTAACTTGAATAGGTTTTTTATATGGTAATCATTCGTCTTTCCCGTGGCGGTTCCAAGAATCGCCCGTTTTACAATGTCGTCGTTGCCGATTCGCGCAACCGTCGCGATGGTCGCTTTATTGAGCGCATCGGTTTTTACAATTCGGTCGCAACAGAAAATCAGGAAGCACTGCGCCTGGATTTGGCGCGCGTAACTCATTGGCAAAGCAAGGGCGCGCAGTTGAGCGACACCGTTGCCAAGCTGGTCAAGCGCGCCGGAGCTGCGGCAGCTTGATTTAACGGGCATGGCGGTAACGTCACCCCTAATTGTGAACATGGCGCCCGTTTCCCTCTCCTCAATCCTCTCCCGCAAGCGGGCGAGGAGGCGAACGAACGCTGTGCGTGCTTCACATTAACGAGTGCCGCTGCCCAAGACTGACGCACGGGGGCATCTAAAAATTCAGAGTTCGCTCAAATGCAAGGCGCGAAAAAAATTTTAGTTTCGGCCAACCTAAAGGTTACCCTACACTGAAACTTCGTTTTGCCGCGCTGCATATGCGTAGATATGTGAGCAAGAAATTTTTTATGCAACACAGCAGTTGAGATGAAATCTGGATTTTTAGAGACCCCGTCAGGCTCCATGGTAATCATGGGGCGCATAGCAGCCGCACACGGCATTCGCGGTTTGGTCAAAATCCAGCCGTTCACCGAACACGTCGACAGTCTGCTGGATTATGAATCCTGGTGGATCGGCCAGGAGCATGGGCCGTGGCGCGAGGTGAAAGCAGGGCAGCGCGAGGCGCATGATAAAACGCTGGTTGCGCAATTGCCGGATTGCCCGGATCGCACCGCAGCCGAAAAGCTGAAAGGCTTGTTGGTCGCTGTGCCGCGCAGCAGCCTGCCGAAGCAGGGCGAAGGTGAATACTACTGGTCAGACTTGATCGGGCTTGCGGTGGTGAATGAAGCGGGCGTGAAGTTAGGCACGGTAACAAACCTGCTGGAAACCGGCGCTAACGAGGTATTGAGCGTGCGGGGCGACGGCGGCGAAATCCTGATTCCTTTTGTGGCTTTGGCCATCAAGCAAGTGGATTTGAAAAACAAGACCATCCGGGTGGATTGGTCGGCGGATTACTAATTTAACGCGTGTAAAACGTAGCGAGGACGGTCAGATGCAAGGCGCACGGAGCACAGCGACTGAGGCATATCTGGTAGATAGGCGAGGGAGCGAGCACCGCGCAACGCAGCAGGTGACCGCCGCAGTAGTTTTACGATGATTTTCGACGTCATCACGTTGTTCCCGCAAATGTTCGATGCGCTGACGCAATACGGCATTACGCGGCGCGCGGCAGAACAAGGCAGTTATGTATTAAAGACGTGGAATCCGCGGGATTTCACCACCGACAATTACCGCACCATCGACGATCGCCCCTACGGTGGCGGACCCGGAATGGTGATGCTGGCAGAACCGTTGGCAAGCGCGATCAACGCAGCCAGGCAGCGGCAGGAAGCCAGCGGCGTGAAAACAAGCCGCGTGGTGTATATGTCACCGCAAGGCAGATTGCTGACACACGCGGTGGTCAAGGAGTTGGTGGCGCAGCCGGAAGAAGGATTGATCCTGCTGGCTGGGCGTTATGAAGGCATTGATGAACGCCTGCTGCGCCAGTATGTGAATGATGAGATTTCCATCGGCGATTATGTGTTGTCCGGTGGCGAGTTGGCGGCGATGGTGTTGATGGATAGCCTGGTGCGGCAACTGCCCGGTGTGCTGGGCGATGCCGAATCGGCGGAGCAGGATTCG
>MGWZ01000095.1 GCA_001801175.1 Gallionellales bacterium RIFCSPLOWO2_02_FULL_57_47
GCATTGACGTTCTCACTAACAAAATGAAAGTGCAATCATGCCGTATCGGCTGCTCGGAATGAAGCATTACCCACTTGGGATTTGAAAGAGGCATTTTTTATATGCGTCTGTTCGTTCGTCATCCTCAAAAACGTCTGCGAGAAACCGGTCTATACCGCAAATAGTTTTACATCTCCCTGCGGCCTGTCCGGCAAAAAAATGCGCCCAGGCTTGTTTCCCCTTGCCCATGGTTAGTCTAAATGGACTATATGCATTTTGTGCTGTGCCGTACTATATTCCCAATGTGCTGCCTGAACGATTTTAATCGTGCCGCACAACATAACGAAGATTCACGTGAGAAGCCGAGACATCCCTTGCAGTCAGCGAACCAAAGTACCAGGGAGACACCCATGAAAAATATTTTCATCATATCCATCACGTTAATGTCTTGTTTTGCCTCGCCGGCATTCGCCTCTCCCGTCAACATGCGGGAAGGCAACTGGGAGATCGAAACGTCGATGAAAATGGAAAGGATGCCATTTCCCATGCCACCATCGAAGTCCATGCATTGCTTTACCAGGAAAGACCTGGAAGACAGCAGCAAGACACGGTCATCAGATGGCGGGCCGGGAAGGAAGAATGACTGTGAGATGAAGGATATTACCGAAAAGAATGCTTCCGCAAGCTGGAAGCTCGCGTGCAGGGATGGGACATCGGGAAGCGGGGAAGCCGCCTACAAGGGCGATTCTTATTCGGTAAACATGAAGATGTTCGACAAGAAAGGCCGCGAAATGGTCACCACGAGCGTCAACGGCAAGCGCATCGGCAACTGCAAATAATCCGGAGCATAACAAAACGAAACGCCCCGCAGAAAACCTGCGGGGCGCTTTGCTTTAATGGCCGCGCAACGCCATCGCAAATATGCTCATTCAGTCAGTTTGCAGGGCGAGTCAGCCCGCAGACGTAACCCATGCAGCCAGACTACAACCTTCCCATCTTCGGCAACTCTCCCACCAGCGGCGCAACATAATCCAGCCACGCCTGCGTCACATCGTTGCCCGCCGCGTTGATGTATTCGTCCTTCATCTCGGTGGCAACTTTCGCCACGGTCGACAATGGCGTGATGAAACATTCGCTGGAATACGGCTTGCTGCTCAGGCGGCGTATCGCCACTGAACCGGGCCGGCCGGTGCCGGCGGCGTGGTTTACGGCATAGTCGCCGACCGCGCGTGCTTCTTTTGCATCCACCGGAGAAATGATCGTGGGGAAGGAGCGTTGCAGGTAGCCGAAAGTGTCGGCGCGCACGCGCACCTTCTGTCCGGGGAAGGCTTCTTTCACCAGGGCTGCAAGCGTATCGCCCAACGCGCCGCTGCCGGAAAGCTGGATATTGCCGTGCGAGTCTTTTTCGCCGCTGGTGGAGATCGGGTTGCCGTCCTTGTCGGAAATCCCTTCGGAAGCGGCGATCACGCAGCGGCCAAATTTCGCAACGGCATCACGCACGTCCTGCTTGAATTTTTCGACATCAAACACCCGCTCCGGCAGGTAGATCAGATGCGGGCCGTCGTCTGCTGCCTGGCGTGCCAGCGCGGATGCGGCGGTCAGGAACCCGGCGCTGCGCCCCATCACGACATTGACCTTGACGCCCTGCAACGCGCGGTTGTCGCGGTCATCGCCCATGAAGGCCAGCGCCACAAAACGCGCCGCCGAGGCAAAGCCCGGACAGTGGTCGGTGACTTTCAGATCATTGTCGATGGTCTTGGGGATATGCACGGTGCAGAAATCGTAATTCGCCTCCTTCGCCATCTCGGCGATGATGTGCGCGGTCTCGGCAGAATCGTTGCCGCCGATGTAGAAGAAATAACGCACGTCGTTCTTCCTGAACACCTCGAACACTTTTTCGCATTCGGCCTTGCCGGGTTTCAGGCGCACCGAACCCAGCGCCGCTGCCGGAGTCGTGGCGACCAGCTCGAGTTGCTCGACGCTTTGCGTGGTCAGGTCGATGAAATCCTCTTTCATGATGCCGGCGATGCCGTGGCGCGCGCCGAGGATGCCGGTGATGTTGGGCTGTTTGCGCGCCGCCAGCACCGCGCCGACCAGCGATTGGTTTATGACTGCGGTGGGGCCGCCCGATTGGCCGATCACCATTTTGCCGATTAGCTTACCTTGCGTTGCCATGACTTCAGCTCCCATAGATTTAAAGATGGTTCATTCTAAACCGAACATGGTTCTGCGGCATCCCCTTGCTTCGCTTATAATTGCGCCCTTTTTATTTCGCCTACCTTCTTTAAGGAACAGTATGAGTTTGTTAAATGTGCGCCCCGGCGACAATCTTCCCCACGAATGCAATGTCATCGTCGAAATCCCCAAGCACGCTGACCCGGTAAAATACGAAGTGGACAAGGAATCCGGCGTTCTGGTCGTGGACCGCTTCATCGGATCGCTGATGCGCTATCCGTGCAACTACGGCTTCATCCCGGAAACCATCGCGGATGACGGCGACCCGGTGGATGTGCTGGTGGTCACCCCGTTCCCTATCGTTCACGGTGCTATCATTCCCTGCCGTCCGGTCGGCATGTTGAGCATGGACGATGAAGGCGGCGGCGATGCCAAGATCATCGCTGTGCCCACCGACAAGCTGACGCCGCTTTACCATGATGTTCGGTCATACGAGGATTTGCCGAAAATCACGCTGGAGCAGGTCAAACATTTTTTCGAGCTTTACAAGGCGCTGGAGCCGGGCAAGTGGGTCAAGATCAAGGGTTGGGAAGGGGTTGAAGCGGCCCATGAAGAAATCATGAAGGGCATCGAGGCGTACAAGAATAAATCCTCAGGTAACTAACTCACTCAACAAACGGGAGCAAACCATGACAGCACAGATTATCGACGGTAAAACCATCGCCCAACAGGTACGCGCCGAATGGAAAGTGCGCGCCGATGCGCTGAAGGCGCGCGGTATCGTGCCGGGGCTGGCGGTCATCATCGTCGGTGAAGACCCTGCCTCCAAGGTATATGTCGCCAACAAGGTGAAAGCCTGCGCCGAACTCGGCCTGCACTCCGAACACGTCATCATGTCTGCCGACACGCCCGAAGCTGTATTGCTGGCGAAGATCGCCGAATTGAACAATGACCCGAAGATCCACGGCATCCTCGTGCAACTGCCCGTGCCCAAACACATCGACAGCAGCAAGGTGCTCGAAGCCATCAATCCGGACAAGGATGTGGACGGCTTCCACCCGATGAATGTCGGCGCGCTGGTCACCGGCAACATGCGCTTCGCCCCCTGCACCCCCTACGGCGCGATGAAGCTGCTGGAAAAATGCGGCGTCTCCATCGAAGGCAAGCACGCCGTGGTCGTCGGGCGCAGCAACATCGTCGGCAAGCCGATGGCGCTGATGCTGCTGCAACAGAACGCCACCGTCACGATCTGCACCTCCAAAACCGTTGACCTCGCCAAATTCACCCGCGACGCCGACATCCTGGTCGTCGCTACAGGCAAGGCAAAGATGATCACCGGCGACATGATCAAACCGGGTGCTGCGGTGATCGACGTCGGCATCAACCGCATGCCCGATGGCAAGCTGTGCGGTGACGTGGATTTCGATTCCGCGAAGGAAGTCGCCGGCTGGATCACTCCCGTCCCGGGCGGCGTCGGGCCGATGACCATCACGATGCTGGTGGCCAACACCGTGCAGGCGGCGGAGCGCAAGGCGAAGTAAGCCTGGATATATGGCCGGCAACCGTTCGGGCTGAGCCTGTCGAAGCCTGTCCTGATCCAGCGCAAATGCCCGTCTTTCCTTGCGCCTTGCTTGCTGCGCAGTGTGCTGCAGTATTCTGGTCGGTCTGATGCGCGGGCGACGTGGCATGGTTGTTCCAGGAGCAATGCGCTGCATCCCCCCTTTTTAGTTCGCTGAACTATGCCCAAGCATCAGCGGCACACCTTATTGCCAAAGGGATCCACGCCGCAACGCGCGCGGCCATTCTTGTCATCGCGACTGGCCTTGCTGCCCGATTCGCCCGACGAACCCGTCGGCTTGACGGTTCCATGGTCATCCCCGGTCGCCCGATCAGCCGGCACAGTGGTAACTACCCCGTCCTCATCCATACAAACAGTATTTCCGAAATCGTCCGTTCCGCAACGCGAGGCTGCGGCTGCGGCTGCGGCTGCGGCTGCGGCTGCGGCTGCCGGTAAAGATATCGCGAACATCAACGCGAACAAAAGAATTACCCGGGGACTGAGCCCCATGCTTTTCGCCAACTGTGGTTCGCTCGTCATCATTCTGCCCATGCTCGTTTCGCCGCCTCCTCTAGCCGCGCACTCGTTCGTGGCGAATTCAATTGTGCTCCGTCGCTGAGGCCTCTGAAAATGACACGAACGGTTATTGACGAGCATCTGTTAACCCATTGCGGAAGTTCAGGCTGAAAGCCCCGACCGTCTCCCAAGATGGGCCGTTAAAGCAGCTCATCTCTTTCAATAATCCCACTCTTCATGCACCAGCGGCATCCGTTTCAACATATCCCGATACTGCCGCCACAGTGGAATGTGTTTCTCCATCAGCGCTGTGAAGCGCTCGTTGTGATGCCGCTCCAGCAGGTGCACCAGTTCATGCACCACGATATATTCCAAACATTGCACCGGCTTTTTGGCCAACTCCAGATTGAACCAGACTCGTCGCGCAGCGGCGTTGCAACTACCCCATTTGGTTTTCATCTTCTTGATGCCCCAGTCAGCAACCTGCACACCCAGGATAGGCTGCCACTTTTCCAGCAAGGGCGGAATCAACGCCTTGAGCTGCTCGCGATGCCAGCGCAGCAAGATAGCCTCCCTCTGCTCAACGCTAGTGCCTAAGCGCACAAACAGATCGAGGGATGCAATTCCACGGATAGTCACCTTGGGCGGCGCGTTATGCTGATGCACGCGCAGGCGATAGCGACGACCCAGAAAATAGTGGCTCTCGCCATTCACCATCTCGCGCTGTGACTGGCGCGGCTGCTCCGCAAACTTGGCCTTCTGCCGCTTGATCCAGCCCAGCTTGTCGATCACTGCCAGGCGCACCGCCTCATCGCTTACCACCAGAGGCGCGGCGATCCGCACACGGCCATGCGGCGGATAAACACCCAAGTGCAGGTTCTTGATGTCCTTGCGCACCACCTCGACCTTGATGCTGCCAACGCTGATGTGACGAGTCTCAGTAGTCATTCTGATTCTTTGCCAGTTCGAGAATACGATCAGTTTCTGCCTCCAAGTCCGGCGGCACCAGCCTGATCACTGCATCACTTTCTTGTATGGCCAAACCTCTATCTACGGGAATCGCTGTCGCCAAAACGTGCCTGATCGCGATACGCACACGCTGAGTCTTGATCGGGTTGCTGCGCCAGCCGTTTTGCCTGCTCTCATGCACGGCATTGTCCACGGCCAAAGCCAGCCCTTCATTCTTGCCAAGGTTGTTGTAAAGCGCCCGCTGCGCCGCCGTCTTCACGCCCGGCTGATAGCCGCCGCCACCACCCGGCATGGTCGCCTGCTTGGTCAGCGCGGCGATTTTGTTGAGATATTCCCTGTAGCTCACCACCCCCTTGCGTCGCTGTTCTATCAAGGCATCCAGCAGCTTGGACATTTTCTCGTAATAGGCGGGATCGACCGGCGACTCGTTGATGATGAGCTTGCGGACGTTGTTCGCGATGGTCTCGGCGACAGCTTCCTCGCTCTTCCTGATGCCCTTGGGCAATGCATTCACCGCATCCGGGCCGCGCTCGACGATCAACTGAATCAGGCTCATGTCGTCGAAGGCGGAAATCTTCTCGCTCTCCTCGGCGCGGATGTAGGTGTCGATCAGGTGGCGCATGGCAGGCTCATAGGCCTTGAGGTCGATGTAGTCGCCGCTGGCGAGGCGCACCTCGTCACGCACCTTGGCGTAGTGATCCACCTCGGCCCTGATCTTCTCGATCTCGTCTGGCTGGTATTTCGCCTCGGCCAATTCGCTGGCGATGCCGGCGTAGGCGCGCAACAGCGCGGCGGTGAATTTGTAGAGCTTCAGCCGCTTCGGCTCGTTGTCCTTGAGTTGGTCGGCGTTGCCGGAATCCTTCGCGCAGAAGTAATGCAAATAGGCCGCCGAACCCCTCGGCAAGTCCACCGTCTCGCACAGCGCCTTGATCGCCTCGCGCGCTTCCTCCAAGTCTTCCCGCGCCTTGTCCAGCCGATTCTCCAGCAGACCGGCCACATCTTCCTTGTCATAGCCGTCCAGCGCGCCGCTGGTGTAATCCTCCACCGCGCCTTCCAGGCTCTTGAACAAATCCTTGTAGTCGATGATGTAGCCGTATTCCTTGTCGTCGCCATCCAGCCGGTTGACGCGGCAGATCGCCTGGAACAGCCCGTGATCGCGCATCTGCTTGTCGATGTAGAGGTAGGTGGCCGAGGGCGCATCGAAGCCGGTGAGCAGCTTGTCCACCACGATCAGCAGCTTCATCTGCCCCGGTTCATCGATGAATTTCTTCTTCACCGCCAGATCGAATTTCTCGGCCTTGTTGATCGCAGCCTCGGGCGGCTCATTGAACCAGTCGGCCAGCATCTGGCGGTAAACGCCATACTTGAAGAGATTGTCCGTATCCCCTTCGCCGGTCGTCTCGCCCTTGGCATCTGCCACACTCGGTGCATAACTGGTGACAATCGCGCACTTGCCTTTCAACTCACCCTTGGCGAACAGCTCATAGAACTTGCACGCCTCGTAGATGCTGCCCGCCACCAGCATCGCGTTGCCGTGGCCGTCCATCAGGCGCGGCTTGGTGCTCATGTCCATCAGAATATCGGCGACGATCTTCTCCAGCCTGTCCTGGCTGGAAAGCACCCGCTGCATCGTGCCCCATTTCTGCTTGAGCTGCGCGCGCGCCAAGTCGTTCAGCCCTTTTGTCTTGGCCGCAAACCACTGGTCTATCTTGTCCTTGTTGGTCAGCTTCTGGTCGATGTCCCGCGCCTCATAGCGCAAATCCAGCACCACGCCCTCGCGCACCGCCTGATCGAATTTGTAGGTGTGGATGTAGCGACCGAACACCTCGATGCTCTTCTGCTTGTCCGCTTTCAACAGCGGCGTACCGGTGAAACCGATGAACAGCGCATTGGGCAGCAGCTTCTTCATGGCCTTGTGCAGATCGCCCGACTGGGTGCGATGACACTCATCCACGAACACATGGATGTCGCCCTTGGCCTTGAAGTCCGATGGCAGTTTCTGGATGGATTCGATGAAAGCTTTGGTTCCTTCATCCCCCTCCGCTTCGCCATTGCCCTGACGGCCAAACTTGTGCACCAGCGAGCAGAGCAGCGATTCGGTGGTGCCGTTCAGTTTGTCGATCAGGTCGTCGCTGTTCTTGGTGCGGTAGATTTTCTGGTTGACGCCCTTGAACACCTTCTCGATCTGCTCGTCCAGTTCGGTGCGGTCGGTGATGATCAGCACCCGCGCACCCTCACGGTTTTCGCGTATCCACTTCGCCAGCCACACCATGGTCAGCGACTTGCCGCTGCCCTGCGTGTGCCAGATGATGCCGCCCTCGCGGCGGCGGATAAATTCCTGCGCTGCCTTCACGCCGAAATACTGGTTCTGGCGGCAGACCTTCTTGGTGCCCGCATCGAACACCACGAAATCGTGGATCAGCTCCAGCAGTCGCGCCTTCTCGCATACCTGCAACAGGTGCCGGTCGAGCAGGTTCGCTTCAGCCGCATGGTTGCCGCTTTCCTCCACCCATTTCAGGTAATACTTTTCCGGCGTCTCGATGGTGCCGTAACGCAGCCCCTCGCTGTCGTTGCCCGCCATCAGCCACTGCATGGTCGAGAAGAATGGCTGGATGAATTCCTTCTTCTGGTTGTCCAGATTCTGGCGTATGCCCTCGGCCACCGACACCGTGGAGCGCTTCAGTTCCAGCACGCCCAGCGCGATGCCGTTGACGTAGATCACCACATCCGGGCGCTTGGTGCTGGCTTTCGCATCCGCCCCCTTGACCGTTACCTCCTCGGCGATGGCGAACTGGTTGTTCTCCGGCTGCTTCCAGTCGACCAGCCAGACCGTGGCAGTCTTCTCGCCCGCCTCCGGCTGCACCTTCACGCCGTAGCGCAGCAGGTCATAGACTTCCTTGTTGCGGTCATACAGCTGTTTGCTGGTGTCGGCCGCGGCGTTGTTCAGCTTGTGCAGCGCGCGTTTGATGAGTGTCTCGCTCACGCCCTGTTTTTGCAGCCAGGCGGCGAGCAACTCAGGCTCGATGTTGAGGTTGTCGAGTTCGGTCTTATCGCCCAGATAGTCGTAGTGCAAACGGTCGCGGAATAGCACGACGACGCGGGCTTGAGTTTTCTTTTCGATCTGGCCGACAGTGCTCATGAACAGCGCCCCCTTGTGCTTACTCTGGAACCACCTTGATATTATGCTTGGCTTGCCAGCGCACATTACGCCCGCTTCCCAAGCGCTCAACCAAACCCATTTCGTTTAACTTGCTAATACAGTGGCTCACGGTCATAGGCGAAACATTATTTTGCTTTGCGACATCATGAATGCTCTTTGGCGTACCCTGTTTAAGCGCATCAAGAACTTGTGAAAGTGCAAAGCTCAACTCCCTCAATCGCAATTCTGGTGACTGATAACTTTTTTTGATGTGTGTGGCGACCTGTTCGATCTCCGGAAACAACGTTGCCTGGCTGATACCCAAAGCCTTTAGTTGCATTAATATTTCAACTTTCTTGGCTTTATTAACCTTGATCCTCTCAATGATCGAGGACTCTTCCAGTTGAGCAGGCTTGGTTTTATCCCCGTCAACACCGAACAATAGAAACGCACCGTCCTGCCTGATAATCCTGGGATTATCCAGCATTGGTTTGACGCAAATAACCTTGCCGAGATGGCCTCGTTGGATGATTGGCTTGAAGTGGGGTTTGTCTTGCCGGACATCATGGAGAAGGCGTTCTATTTCATAAGTTTCATTGAATAATCTTATTTGTTTATTTGTTTCGATTGCGCCGATTGTGCCAACTGATGGAATCTTAAAATCGGTTGGCCTGCGGCTTAAGTTTGAAATGACACTCACTGTGTCACTGTCGAAATACTTCACCTGATCTATATCAAAACCAACGACGATCACATCGCCATCTTCATCATATTTCTCATGCGTAGTACATGAGAAATAAAGCGCCACAAGCGGGTTGCTTGTGATGTCGAGAAGGCGCGTCGGTAGAGAGTAGTGCTGCATCTTTACGAGAATTTGGAAGGTCGATAAATCACCCGAAAAATCGTTTGGGCAGCGCAAGATCAACTCTTTCAGCATGATTGCCTCGTTGGCAATCCATCCGGAATTTCGGTAAACAGATGGCTCAAGCCTAAAACTGGATTTCGAATGCCCCCGGTAAAAAAGGAGCTGCCCCCTGCTTCTGTCTATTTTATCCAGCCGCTGGAGGAAGGAGCTGATTGTCCCGACTTTTTGTTCTTGATCATCCATGCAGCACTTCCTTTTCTACCAAGCGAAGCCGAAGCGCATCCTTCGGCGCCCATATCCACCCTTCCGTGATCGGGATGGGCTCCGCTGGATGTGCCAGCGTATCCGGCTGAAATGTAAAAGCATAAGCAATAAGCGCGCAGGTCAGCGCATCCAGTTTGTCTTGGTGATCAATGCCGCCAGACCATTGCCGCATAGGTGGCTCAATACGTTCCGCCAACAAATACCGTTTCAATAACTCTTGAAATAGCGCCGAGTCCTTACAGGCCGATGGGTAGGCTTCGATGGCCGTCAATATATCGCCATCGGTCCAGGCTCCGCATTGAGCTACTTGTGGCGCAAACCGGGCAAGAACATGCATCCCTTTGGTGGCTTGGCTGCCAATCATGTCCTTGATAGCCGACAATGGCCTGAGGCCGTGGTCAAAAAGGAATTGCTCGGTGTGACGAAACAAATAGGGATTGGTATCAGATTGCCCGATTAGCGCTTCGCACTCCAGCCTGATCACCAACTGCGTAAATGCTTCGGAAAATCCAAGCGGCGCATCAATGGCCATGATCGTCCGCTTGTGTTCGGCTGGCAGATTGGTCTCACAAAGCAAGAACAAGCTTTCTAGCCAGTCGCAGGTGTTCTCTGCCTCGTTGATGGTGGTGCGCAAGTTACCGCGCCATGGCCTGCCGACAATATCCCGGTTGGCATCAAGGATCACGATGGCATCACGGCTCCTGTCGTTTTTGTCGCAGTTCCACCCACCGACATCCCAGCCGATGAAAAACGAAGGGGGCTGCAATATGCCGCTCATACCAAGCGTATCCTTCCGTTCAGCAATTCCTGCATCATCCCCTGCTTGAGGTCGCGGGTCTTGGCGCGGCGGGCTTCGAGCGCGTCGATCTCGGCGTCCATGTCGGAGAGGATGGTGGCGATGGCGGTTTGTTCATCATAGGTGGGTGGCATGGCAATCTCGAACTTTTGGAATGTTGGTAGCCTGAGTGAATCAACTGTTGCCTTCACAGAATTCTGCATTGCGTGTGATCCAAAATTCTTGTCCATATAGAAATAGACATACTTGCCAGATGTTTCTTGAGTGAACTGCGTGATGGCATAAACCCGTTGATGCACATCAAAGCGCCCGTTGATGTAATGAAAAATGTTGCCTATGTTGCCTTCTCCTGGAACAAGAATCGCCTCACACTCATGCGAGTAGCTGTTTATCCTTTCAACGTGTGGTGACCGGACAAAAAACGGGTATGCACCATCTTCAATCTTATCTTCGTTATTTCGGCTTCCAGTCTTGATGTGTGCTATTTCACCCAACCGCTTCACCTCCCACTCCCCGCTAAACCCCGGCAGGCGGGTCGATCCGGTGAGGAGTTGCTGCATCGCGGCCTGTTTGAGGTCGCGCTTCTTGGCGATGAGCTGGTCGAGCTTGGTGAGCAGCGCATCCACATCCGACAGCGCGGTGGCGATGGCGTCCTGCTCTTCTTCTGGCGGGAGAGCCAACTGAATCTTCTTGATTCCACCCAAGGTCATACCCGCCTTAGCGCCTTGGTCTGTAGCGCTACGGAAGCGTCTTTGCGCATCTTCAGATGCTAGGAAGTAGGCTACAAATTTACTGCTCACTACCTCCGCATCGAATCTTACAAGTGCGATGTGTTGGTTGATATACGCAGGCTTTGCCACACTACCGTCCACAAAACTTGCAATGCCAATATCAGCAGTTATGGAAATCAGAACATCATCATCTTGTAGTTGTGTGCGTGTGCCCTCGTTTGTATGGGAGGGAAGTTTCACCTGCTTCAAATCTGCCAAATTTAGGTAGATTGATTCCCGCGACATATTGGTTATGCGAATAAAGGGGGAGCCCATTTCCGAATAAAACTCCGCCCATCCACGAGAGCCACTTGTGACGAATGGATTCAATTCGCCTATTTCGGAAACTCGCCAATCCTCCGGAATCACCCCCACCTCGGTCTGCTTGTAGCCCTGCGGGATGACAGGTAGTCGGGCTGAAGCCCGACCTACAGGTTGCGTCTCCAGCACATAGCTGGCCGGAGCCTCGCGCACTGCCAGCGGTTCGTTCATGCCTGCCACGCTCATAGCGCCTCGCCGCCTTCGTTGAGAATACTCAGGTACCCGTCGTACACGAACACGCGGTTGCGGCGCTGGCCGGTGAGTTCGCGCGCGATGCCGAGTTCCATCAGTGTCTGCATAACTTTGCCGACGGTGGGGAAGCTCATGCCGGTTTCCGTGCGCAGTAGCTTGAGCGTGGCGACGGGGTGGCTGCGCAGGGCGTGGAGTACGCGCAGGGCATTGGCCGCACCGCGCCCACTGGCCTGGATGCGTTGGCTATCCTGCTGGAACAAGGCGACCAGCCGCTGCGCGGTTTGCACCGCGCCTTGCGCGGTTTGCTCGACGCCTTCGAGAAAGAAATCCACCCACGCTTCCCAGTCGCCCTGGGTGCGCACCCGGTCGAGCAGTTCGTAATACACGGGGCGGTGCTGTTTGAAATACAGGCTCAGGTAGAGCAACGGCTGCGCGAGCAGGCCGCCCTGGTGCAACAGCATGGCGATCAGCAGGCGGCCCAGCCTGCCGTTGCCGTCGAGGAACGGGTGGATGGTTTCAAATTGCACGTGCGCCAGCGCGGCCTTGATCAGCACCGGCGTGGCCTCGGCGGGCTGGTGGATGAATTGTTCCAGCGCGGCCATGCACGGCTCCACTTCCAGCGGAGGTGGAGGGACGAAGCGGGCCTTGCCGGGGCGGGTGCCGCCGATCCAATTCTGGCTGCGGCGGAATTCTCCCGGCGACTTGTCGCTGCCGCGACCACGCGCCATCAGGCGGGCGTGCATTTCGCGCAGCAACCGGTTGCACAGCGGGAAGTCTTCGCGCAGGCGCGCCATGCCGTACTCCAGCGCGGCGATGTAGTTGGAGACTTCGACCACGTCGTCGAACGGCACGCCGGGCGCTTCGTCCAACTCGAACAGCAACAGGTCGGACAACGAGGATTGCGTGCCTTCGATCTGCGAGGACAGCACCGCCTCGCGGCGCACGTAGGCGTACAGGGATAGCTGTGGATCGGGGAGCAGCGTGCTCACGCTGTCGAGCCGGCCGAGCGCCAGCGTGGCACGTTCGAGCAGTCGCTGCCGCGCCTCGTTTATTTCCAGCGGAGGGGTGGGCGGTAATGGGTTAGGCACAAAGGCATTCACCATTTCTCCGCCTGCGGGGCTTGAGATGTATCGACCGGTGATGTCTCTGTGCATGGTGTGTGAACCTTTAATAAGAAATCAAGTTATTTAAATATTAACTGATTTATTTAATAAAAGCCCATCTTTTGCAGATGTGCGGCCACTTTGTCGTGCAACGCGGCAACGTCTTCTTCCAGTTCAGGCAGCGGCGTTTCGTAGCGTTCGGCCAGTTGCCTGATGCGCCCAGTCAAGGTCTGCGAGACGCGATCCAGTTCGCCCTGCACGCTGATCGCCAGCGCGGCCAGCCATTTGTCGTCCACCACCAGCGTCTTGATCTCGGCCTCGGTGAGCTTTGCATACTGGGCGGCAACCTGGGCATCGAGCGCCTGTTGCGCCTCTTTCACTTTTTTGCTGGCGGCGGCTTCCTGCTCGACCAGATCGGCGTAGGCTTCCAGCGCCTTGCGCTCTTGGGCTTCGACAAGCTCAGCCCGAACGGAGTTAAGGTTTTTCAGCCTGTCCTTCAGCGCCCCCTTGCTGATCTTGCCGTCTTCCATCACCTCGAACAGCAAGCCTTCCTCGCCGCCGTGTTCCTCGCGCATTTCTTCCATCTGTTGCTCAAGGGCTGCGACTCCTGCCTCCATCTGCTCGATGGCCGCCTGTTCGGCGGCGAAGTAGCGCGCGATTATCAGGGCGGGCGGAATGAGGTCGGCTTTATAGCGCTTCTTGTCGAACACGAAGTCGTGCTCTTCGCGATAGACGGGTTTGCCGTTCTTGTCTTTGGCCGGGAAGAGTTGCCGGACGACCCCGGCCGCTTCCCAGCCGTCGCTGGCGATGACCCAGGCATCGTCCTGCATGGTGCTTGCCCAGTAGTCCATCAGGTGCTGATAGACATCGTAGGGGTCGAGCAGCGGTGCGCCACGGTAGGTTTCCAGCAGGTTTTCCGAGAGGGTTTCAATCAACAGCTTGGGGCGGTCGCCCTGCTTGATGCCGTTGAGCATTGGAGTGTTGGCCGCTTTCCATTGCGCGAACAGCTTGGTCACCTGCCGGTTGAAGGCAGTAAATTCCGGGTGGCCGAAGATGACGGCCTTGACCTGGCCGGCTGCGACTTTGGGCTGGCTGTAACAAGCCCTGTCCCTCACCCTCTCCCCCGGCCCCTCTCCCGCGAGCGGGAGAGGGGAGAAGAGTTCGTCTCGCACGCTGGGGAATTCTTGCCAGTAGGGCGCGAGGCCGTCTATGTCGCGGTTGGGGATGCCGCCTTTGAGATGCGCCTCGATGTCCTGCAAGTCTTCCGCTTCGGTGCTGTCGATGTAGCGCGGCAGGTTGAGGTTGTAGCCGTTCGCAGGACTCGCAATTTCATCCAACGGCACCATGCGCGCATACTTGGGCGTCTCCACCTGACGGGTGAAGATGTCCACGATCTTGTGGATGTCCTGGGCGCGCAAGCGGTTCTTGTTGCCGTCCTTGATGTAAGCCTTGCTGGCGTCGATCATGAAGATGCCCTTGCGCCCCGCCGCCCCCGCCTTGTCCAGCACGATGATGCAGGCGGGGATGCCGGTGCCGTAGAACAGGTTGGGCGGCAGGCCGATGATGCCTTTGATATAGCCTTGCTTGATGATGCGGGTGCGAATGTCACCTTCCGCTCCACTCCGAAACAGCACGCCGTGGGGCAGAATCACCGCCGCCTTGCCGGTGCTCTTGAGGCTCTTGAGCATGTGCAGCAGGAAGGCATAGTCGCCGTTCTTGTCGGGCGGGATGCCGTACTCGAAGCGGCCATACAGGTCGTTGACCGCATCGAGGCCGCTGGTCCAGTTCTTGTTGGAGAACGGCGGATTGGCCACCACATAGTCGAAGGTCTTGAGGCTGCCGTCGGCGTTCTTGAAATACGGATGCGATAGCGTGTTGTCCTGCCAGATTTCCGCCGTGGGGCAATCGTGCAGCACCATGTTCATGCGCGCCAGTGCGGAGGTGGCGTTGTCCATCTCCTGCCCGTACAGCGCGAGGTCCAGCCCGGTGCGGCTTTTGGCTTCGTCGTGCGCCTTGAGCAGCAGCGAGCCGGAGCCGCAGGTCGGGTCGTAGATGCTCTGGTCGGGGTCGCTGGCCGAACCCAGCTCGATGACCATGGACATGATGCGCGACACTTCCGCCGGGGTGTAGAACTGCCCCTTGCTCTTGCCGGACTCGGTGGCGAAATGCCGCATCAGATATTCGTAGGCGTCGCCCAGCAGGTCGTCGCCCTCGGCGCGGTTGCGCCCGAAGTCCATGCTCTCGAATATGGCGACCAGCTTGGTGAGGCGATCCACCATGGCTTCCGCTTTGCCCAGCCTGGTCTCGTCGTTGAAGTCGGGAAAATCTTTCGCACTGGGCAAGGCGGGGTTGGCCGTCGCCAGCTTGCCGATGATCTTGTTGATCTTGTCGCCGATCTCCTTGTCTTCCTTGGCCGCCACCATGTCGGCAAAGCCGCCGCCGACGGGCACGTCGATCAGCGCGTTGGGGTCGCCCGCATATTTGTCGGAGACGTATTTGACGAACAACAGGACGAGGACGTAATCCTTGTACTGCGAAGCATCCATGCCGCCGCGCAACTCGTCGCAGCTAGACCAGAGTGAAGAATAAAGTTCGGATTTCTTGATGGCCATGTGTTTTTATTTTTTGTTCGTCGTGGCGGAAGGTTACAAAAACCAGGCCGCGCTAACCCGGTCTGTAATTGTAATGCGAATGTGCGGTAATGCGCTGTAATGCGCTGTTTTGACCGCCCTAAGCCCGATGAATTAAACCAGCCGGTTCGGAGCTTGAAAAAACAGATGTTCAAACATCAACTTCTGGATTAGTTACCACCATACGCACCGAAAACCGGTCGTTCACGGCAATCTTCTTGATCGACCCCTACTGTTAAGGGTTGTCAGATGCCTGCCCTCAGCCACAGGCCAATCAAGATACAGCAACACTCGTCGGGCAGGCGTCGGACAAGCCTCGAATAACACTTAGCTGCCGGTCGCATCAATCAGCTCTCGCACCCAAGCCGCAAAAGCACGCCCTAACCCGCCAACCCCACGTAGACATTCTGCACATCGTCATCCGCGTCGACCGCTTCCAGGAATGCTTCGACTTCTTCGCGCTCGGCATCGCTCAGCGTGACGGGATTTTTCGGGCGATAGCCCAGCTGCGCGGAGATCACGGTGTAGCCCTGTGCTGGCAGGGCGCGGCACACGGCATCGAGGTCGGTGATGTCGGTGATGAACAGTGTCGCGCCTTCGTCGGCGGGTTCGAAGTCCTGTGCGCCCGCTTCGATGGCTGCGAGTTCCGCGTCTGCGTCTCTGGAGTTCGGCGTCGCTTCGATCATGCCCACATGGTCGAAATCCCACGAGACCGAACCGGCAGCGCCGAGCTGGCCCTTGCGGAACAGCACGCGGATGTTGGGGTAGGTGCGGTTGACGTTGTCGGTGAGGCACTCGACGATGACCGGGACTTTATGCGGCGCGAAACCCTCGTAGATCAGGCGTTCCAGGCTCGCCCCGCCGTCTAGCAGGCCCGCGCCTTTCTTGATCGCGCGTTCCAGCGTTTCTTTGGGCATGGATGCTTTCTTGGCCTGCTCGACCACCAGGCGCAAGCGCGAGTTCAAATCTGGATCAGCGCCGCCTTTTGCGGCGACCATGATTTCCTTGGACAGCTTGCCGAAAATCTTACCCTTGGCGTTCGCTGCGATTTCTTTGTGTCTGGCTTTCCACTGGGCACCCATAGCTGTTCTCTTGTTGGTTGGTTAATTCGATAAAAAAGTCTGTCCACGAAAAAAACTAGGCGAGTCAGAGCGTGGTATCTCTTCGAAAATTCATGCGAGCTTCCGTCTTGAGGCGAAATGCCGGCTTGCCCCATTTCGTGCTTTTCGTGCCTTGCGTGAACCAATCGCCATTTTCGGGTTTCCTGATTAGCCATCAAGTTCAATTGCACATTAAAAGAGCCGTCATTGTGAGCGAAGCGCGGCAATCCAGTTAATCAGAAATGCCTTTATGAATAAAAGCATCTGGATTGCCACGTCCCGCCACGCTTTGCTCGCGGCTAAAGGCGCTCCTCGCAATGACGTGTGCTGAACTTTATAGCTAATCAGGCCGGGGTTTTACATATTCCGTCCGGGACGAACCCCGTGCGCATCTTGCCTCAATTGGCGGGGAGCATCAATCTGATCAATCCCAGCCTGCAAGACATCCCTCACCCTACCCTCTCCCGCCTGCGGGAGAGGGAATTAAGCACCATTCGCCACATGTTCCACCACCTGCAAAAACTCATCGCCATACTTCGCCAGCTTGGCCTGCCCCACTCCGCTGATCTGCCCCATCTCGGCCAGGCTGCCGGGACGTCGTTTCAGGATTTCCATCAGAGTGCTGTCGTGAAAAATCACATAGGGCGGCACGCCTTGTTCGCGGGCAAGTTCCGTGCGTTTGGCTTTGAGGGCGAGCCACAAGGGATCGTCGCTCGCACCGGCGAAAGGTTCGCGTGATTTGGCATTACGCTCGGCGCGTTGGGCTTTGCGTTTGACGGGGTCGGCATCGCGCCTTAGCCATACAGATTGTTCGCCGCGCAACACCGGGCGCGCGGCATCAGTGAGGCGCAGGCCGCCGTAGGCTTCCATGTCCACATTAAGCAGCCCGGCTGCGACCAGCTGGCGATAGACGCTGCTCCATTGCGTCTGCGCCAGGTCCTTGCCGATGCCGAAAGTGCTGAGTTGATGGTGGCGGAATTGTTCGATTTTCGCAGTTTCCTTGCCGAGCAGCACGTCGATCAGGTGGGCGACGCCGAAGCGCTGTCCGGTGCGGTACACGCAGGACAGCGCCATCTGCGCGGCCTGGGTCGCGTCCCAGGTGTCCACGGGCGAAAGGCAGTTGTCGCATTCGTCGCAGTCGCCGGGATGTTCTTCGCCAAAGTAGCGCAGCAGGATCTGGTGGCGGCAGGCGGTGGATTCGCAGAAGCCGAGCAGCGCGTCGAGCTTTTGCAGCTCGACGCGCTTGCGCTCTTCGGGCGCATCGCCGGACAGCAGCATCTGGCGCATCGACACGACATCGCCCAGTCCGTAAGCCATCCACGCATTCGCGGGCAGGCCATCGCGCCCGGCGCGGCCGGTTTCCTGGTAGTAGCCTTCCATGCTCTTGGGCAGGTCGAGGTGGGCGACGAAGCGCACATTGGGTTTGTCGATGCCCATGCCGAATGCGACGGTGGCGACCATGATGACGCCTTCCTCGCGCAGGAATCGTTTCTGGTTGGCGCTGCGCGTGGCGGTATCGAGTCCGGCGTGATAGGGCAAGGCGTCCCAGCCCTGTTCCCTGAGCCATGCGGCGGTCTCTTCGACTTTCTTGCGCGACAGACAATAGACGATGCCCGCGTCGTCTGGATGCTCGGTTTCGAGGAAGGCCTGCAACTGTTGCCGCGCATTGTTCTTCTGCGTGACGCGATAGCGGATGTTGGGGCGGTCGAAGCTGGAGACGAATTGCTCTGCCTGTTCCAGCGCCAGCCGCTCGACGATCTCGCGCCGCGTCGGCGCATCCGCCGTGGCGGTCAGCGCGATGCGCGGCACGTTGGGGAAGCGCTCGTGCAGCACGGTCAGCGCGCGGTACTCGGGGCGGAAGTCGTGGCCCCATTGGGATACGCAATGGGCTTCGTCGATGGCGAAGAGAGCGATGCCAGGTGACTCCACACTTCTACCCCCACCCCTGCCCTCCCCCTGCAAGGGGGAAGGAGTTTGGGCGTGCAGGCGTTCCAGGAGGTTGAGGAAGCTGTCTGTCATCAGGCGCTCGGGGGCGACATAGAGCAGCTTCAACTCGCCGCGCTGCACAGACTGCGACACTTCGCGCGCCGCACCGGCATCCAGGCTGGAGTTGAGGAAGGCTGCCTGCACGCCGAGCTGTTTGAGCGCATCGACCTGGTCCTGCATCAGCGCGATCAGCGGCGACACGACGATGCCGACGCCTGCACGCAACAGTGCGGGGATCTGGTAGCACAGCGACTTGCCGCCGCCAGTCGGCATCAGCACCAGCGCGTCTCCGCCCGCTGTGACATGCTCGACGATGTCCTGCTGCGCACCGCGAAAGTCCGCATAACCGAACACGTCGCGGAGAATTTGCCGGGGAGATGAATTGGACATGGATGCCGTGTCGGCCGAAATCAGCGTTTGTCTGGCGTTACAGGTTTGGCTGCGGGCACTGCCGAAGCTGGTTCAGCTGGCTGCTTTTCGATGATCTGGAAGAACACTTCGCCTTGCCTGATCATGCCCAGCTCGCTGCGCGCGCGTTCCTCGATCGCTTCGGTGCCCTGCTTGAGGTCGCGCACCTCGGCATCCAGCAGGGCATTTCGCGCCTGTGTCTGCTGATTGATTTGCTGTTGCGCCTCGACCTGGCGATTCAGGTCCCACACTTTCAACCAGCTGCCCTTGCCCAGCCACAGCGGATACTGCAACAACAGCAGCAGGACAATCAGTATCAGTGTGACTGCACGCATCAAGGGTACTCCAAAAAACCCGGATTTCATCCCAACTGCTGCGTTGCGCAAAAAATTTCTTGCTTACATATTTTCCATATGCTGCGCGGCAAAATTTTTTTCACGCCTTGCATTTGGGCGAACTCCGTATTTTTAGAAGCACCCTTAACTCAGCTGATAGTACGCGTCGCGCCCCGGGTAAGACGCGCTATCACCGAGGTCTTCTTCGATGCGCAGCAACTGGTTGTATTTCGCCATGCGGTCGGAGCGCGACAGGGAGCCGGTCTTGATTTGCATCACATTGGTGGCCACCGCGAGATCGGCAATGAAGGAGTCTTCGGTCTCGCCGGAACGATGGGAAATCACGGCGGTGTAACCGGCGCGCTTGGCCATTTCGATCGCGGCAAAGGTCTCGGTCAGGGTTCCTATCTGGTTGACCTTGATCAGGATGGAATTCGCGATACCTTGTCTGATTCCTTCGCGCAGTATTTTGGTGTTGGTGACGAAAATATCATCGCCCACAATCTGGATCGCCTTGCCAAGACGGGCAGTGAGCTGCTTCCAGCCGTCCCAGTCATGCTCGCTCATGCCGTCTTCGATGCTGACAATCGGGTACTTGTCTACCCAGGTGGCATACAGGTCAATGATCTGGGCGGAACTGAGCGTCAGGCCGTCCGCTTTCAGGTGGTACTGGCCATCCTTGTAAAATTCCGAGGCGGCTGAATCGATGCCGATAGCCACGTCCGAACCGGGCACATACCCTGCCGCCTCGATGGCTTCCACGATGACTTGCAGCGCAGCCTCGTTGGAACCCAGGGCAGGCGCGAAGCCGCCCTCGTCGCCGACCGTGGTGCTGAGGCCGCGGTGGTGGAGAATTTTTTTCAGGTTGTGGAATACTTCGGCGCCGCAGCGCAGCGCCTCGCGGAAACTCTGGCAGCCTACCGGGATAATCATGAATTCCTGGATGTCCGCGCCGCCGGTGGCGTGCGCTCCGCCGTTAATGATGTTCATCATCGGCACCGGCATTTCCATGCGCGCGGCGCCGCCCAGATAGCGGTACAGCGGCAAGCCGCTTTCTTCCGCAGCGGCACGCGCCACGGCCATCGACACCGCGAGAATCGCATTTGCACCGAGGCGGGATTTGTTTTCCGTGCCGTCCAGTTCGATCATCGTCTGGTCGATAAATGCCTGCTCGGCGGCATCCAGGCCGATGATCGCTTCGGCGATTTCGGTATTCACGTATTCCACCGCCTTCAGCACGCCCTTGCCGAGGTAACGCTGCTTGTCGTCATCGCGCAGTTCCACGGCTTCCTTGGTGCCGGTGGATGCGCCGGACGGCACGGCGGCACGCCCCATCACGCCGGACTCGAGCAGGACGTCCGCTTCCACGGTCGGGTTGCCGCGCGAATCCAGAATTTCACGGGCGATCACATCAACAATTGCGCTCATACTTTTTCCTTAAGTTAGTTTGTAGGGCGGGTCACACCCGCCTTTGGAGGGTCATACTCGCCATCGCATCCAATATTGCAATGGCGGGTGTGACCCGCCCTACATGTTTTTCAAATCGAGATTTTCTTCAATCAACCCTTGGCGCTTGACCGTTTCGTCCAGCACCATCAGCGTTTGCAGCAGCGCCTTGATATGCCCGAGAGGGAAAGCGTTCGGCCCGTCCGACAACGCTTTGGAGGGGTCGGGATGTGTTTCCATGAACAGGCCGGAAATCCCCGCCGCGACCGCCGCGCGCGCCAGCACCGGCACAAACTCGCGCTGCCCGCCGCTGACCGTTCCCTGCCCGCCGGGCAACTGCACCGAGTGCGTGGCGTCGAACACCACCGGGCAACCGGTGTTGCGCATTACCGCCAGCGAGCGCATGTCCGATACCAGGTTGTTGTAGCCGAATGATGCGCCGCGTTCGCACACCATGATGTTGTCCTGGCCGCTAGCCTCGCGCGCCTTCTCCACCACGTTTTTCATGTCCCACGGCGACAGGAACTGTCCCTTCTTGATGTTTACCGGGCGGCCGCTGCTTGCGGCAGCGTGGATGAAATCGGTCTGGCGGCACAGGAAGGCGGGGGTTTGCAGCACGTCCACGACCGCTGCGACCGGTGCGATTTCTTCGATGTCATGCACGTCAGTCAGCACCGGCACACCCAGTTGCGCCTTCACTTCGCCGAGGATCTTCAGTCCGGCATCGAGGCCGAAGCCGCGGAACGATTTTCCCGAACTGCGGTTGGCCTTGTCGTAGGAAGATTTGTAGATGAACGGCAGGTTCAATTCGCGGCAGATTTCCTGCAACTGACCGGCGGTATCCAGAGCCATCTGCTGCGATTCGATCACGCACGGACCGGCGATCAGGAACAGCGGCTTGTCCAGGCCGACAAAGAAGTTGCAAAGTTTCATACCGCCACCTCATTACCGTGATATGAAACGCCAAGCATGGCGATTTCGGTGTCGGGCGGCATTACCCGCACCTGCGCTGCGCGTACCGTGTTCATACCGCCACCTTCTCTGCCTTTAGCATTGCCTGGCGTTGCAAAGCCGCTTCGACAAAGGCTTTGAACAGCGGATGCCCGGTGCGCGGCGTGGAAGTGAATTCAGGGTGGAACTGCACGCCGACGAACCACGGGTGCATGGACTGCGGCAATTCCATCATCTCGGGCAAATCCTCGGAAGGTGTGCGCGCCGAAATGATCAGCCCGGCTTTTTCCAGCGCTGGCACGTAATGATTGTTCACCTCATAACGATGGCGATGGCGCTCGTTCACCTCGCAGCCGTATATGCGCTGTGCCAGCGTGCCGGACTTGACCGGACAGCGCTGCGAACCCAGGCGCATGGTTCCGCCCAAGTCGGAATCGCTGCTGCGCGTCTCCACCTTGCCGTCACGGTCGCGCCATTCGGTAATCAGCGCCACTACCGGATGCTCGGATTCAAGATTGAATTCGGTGCTGTTGGCATCACCCATTCCGGCAACATGCCGCGCATACTCGATAACCGCGAGCTGCATCCCGAGGCAGATGCCGAGATACGGTATTTTGTTTTCGCGTGCAAACCGGATCGCGGCGATTTTTCCTTCGGTGCCGCGCTTGCCGAAACCGCCCGGCACCAGGATCGCGTCGAAGTGCGCCAAACCCTCCGTGCCCGATGTTTCGATATTTTCCGAATCGATGTACTCGATTTTCACCCTGGTTTCGGTGTGTATCCCGGCGTGGCGCAACGCCTCGATCAGCGACTTGTAGGATTCGGTCAGATCGACATACTTGCCGACCATGCCGATAGTAACCTGATGCTGCGGATTTTCCAGCGCGTGCACCAGCTTCGCCCATACCGACAAATCAGCGGGCGGCAAATCGAGATCCAGTTCTTCGCAGACGATGCGGTCCAGGCCCTGCAGATTCAGCATTTGCGGAATCTTGTAAATGGTATCGACGTCCCACATCGAGATCACCGCTTCTTCGCGCACATTGGCGAACAGCGAAATCTTTGCGCGCTCATCGTCCGGAATCGGCCGGTCGGCACGGCAAACCAGCGCGGTCGGGAAAATACCGATCTCGCGCAATTTCTGCACGCTGTGCTGCGTCGGCTTGGTCTTCAATTCGCCGGCAGTGGCAATGTAGGGAACCAGCGTGAGATGCACATAGGCGACCTGGTGGCGCCGCAAACGCAGCCCCATTTGCCTCGCCGCCTCGAGAAACGGCAGCGACTCGATGTCGCCGACCGTGCCGCCGATCTCGACGATCGCCACATCGGCGTTGCCATCATGCGAAGCCGCCGCGCCGCGTTCGACGAATGCCTGGATCTCGTTGGTGATATGCGGGATCACCTGCACCGTCTTGCCCAGGTATTCGCCGCGCCGCTCCTTACGGATCACGCTGTCGTAAATCTGCCCGGTGGTGAAGTTGTTGGCCTTGCGCATCTTTGCGGAAATAAACCGCTCGTAATGCCCCAGATCCAGATCGGTTTCCGCGCCGTCCTCGGTGACGAACACCTCGCCGTGCTGGAACGGGCTCATCGTGCCGGGATCGACATTGATGTAGGGGTCAAGCTTGAGCATCGTCACCTTGAGGCCGCGCGATTCGAGGATGGCCGCAAGCGAAGCGGCGGCGATGCCCTTGCCCAGTGAAGAGACAACGCCGCCGGTAATAAAAATGTACTTGGTCATGGGTCGCAATGATACCGTAAAACGGTCTGCCCTCAAAATTCAGGCGGGCAAATCCTTCTCTCTATACACCATTTGAGCCGCCTTTCACGAAAGGCTAGCATGCACAGTGCCGCAAGATGCGGTGATAGCCAGCCACTTGGCAATCGTTTTTTGATTGCTTAGTGGAATGGCTGGAAGTTCTATCAGACACGAACCGCATCAATCGCGAACGATGCGGTTCCTTCGTCACCGCATCCTGCCGGGTTCAAGAATCGCGCAAACAAAAACTCCCGCACTTGCGGGAGTTTTTTGCATAAAGACAGGAAACGGATCAGTGCAACAACAGGGATTGCTGGACAGACGCGGCGCAAGCCGACATCAGCGCGTTGGGCAGCAGACCGAGCACCAGCACACCCAGGCCGTTGGCGCTCATCAGCAGCGCGGTATCCTGCCCGTAAGTAATCGGCGCGTGGCTTTCCGGCGCGTCGAAATACATCAGTTTGACGATGCGCAGATAGTAAAACGCGCCGATTAGCGAAAAAATCACCGCAGCGACGGCCAGCCAGATGTGTCCCGCATGCACCACGGCGCTCAGCACGGAAAATTTTGCGTAAAAACCGACCGTGGGCGGCACGCCGGCCATCGAAAACATCAGCAGCAGCATCAGGAAGGCGAGCCACGGGCTGCGCCGGCTGAGCCCCTTGAAATCATCGAGGGTATCGGCCTCGAAACCGTCCGCGCGCGACAGCAGCAGGATCATGCCGAACGCGCCCAGCGACATCAGCGCGTACACCACGGCATAGAACATCGACGCTCCATAACCTTCGATGCTGCCGCTCAGCAAGCCGAGCAGCAGGAATCCCATGTGCGTAATGGTGGAGTAGGCGAACATGCGTTTGAGGTTGGTTTGTGCAATCGCGGAGAAGTTGCCGAGTGCCATCGAGGCAACCGCAAGAATGATCAGCATGCCTGACCAGTGTTGCACCAGGTCTTGCAGACCTTCGACCAGAATGCGCGCAGCAAAGGCAAAGGCGGCAAGTTTGGGAGCCGAGCCGATCAGCATGGTTATCGCGGTTGGCGCACCCTGGTACACGTCGGGCACCCACATATGGAAGGGCACTACGCCAAGTTTGAAGGCCAGGCCGCAGACCACGAACACCAGGCCGAACACCTGCAAATTCTTGTCCGCCGCACCGGTCTGGATCGCATGCGCCACCGCGCCCAGCTCCAGCGAACCGGTCGCGCCATACAGCATGGACATGCCGTACAACAACAGGCAGGAAGCCAGCGAGCCCAGCACAAAGTATTTCGTTGCGGCTTCGATCGCGCTGGAGGAATCGCGTTGCAAGGCGACTATCGTATACAGGCTCAGGGAGAGCAGCTCCAGCCCGAGATACAGCGTGAGGAAGTTGTTGGCGGAGATCATCACCATCATGCCGAGCAGGGCGAACAGGACCAGCACCATGAACTCGCCGGTGAACAGGCCGCGCGCGGTGAGATACAGGCGCGAATACACCAGCATCATGGACAACGCCAGGCAGGTCAGAAGTTTCAGCACATCGGACATCGCATCGTCTACGAACATGTTGTGAAAGGCATAGACCACGCCGTTTTCGTGCGTGCCGACGATAATCAGCGAACAGCCCAGCAGGGTGAGTTGCACCAGCAGGTAGGTGACCATCCTGCCGCTTTGCCTGATCATCAAGTCCGCAATCAGTATCGCGCACGCCATGGTCAGCACGAAGACCTCGGGGAGCACAGGCAATAAGTCAGATATTACAAAGTTCATAGCGTCTGTTTCCGATCCCAGTTAGCGATTTGGCAAGGCAATGCACGGCACGCGTCCGCAGATGTCCGGTTCACTGCAACGGGGTTCGCCGCTGCGGCATGCTGGGGTTTCAGTTCGCGCATCGGCGGAAGCACTGCATCATTAAGCCCTTCGATATTTTTGGCGCCCCGGATCGCCGACACATCCGTCACGAGGTGCTCTACGCTCGCACGCACCCTGTCGAGAAACGGCTGCGGGTTGAACCCGATCCAGAATACCAGCACCAGCAGCGGCACCAGCGTTGCGATTTCGCGGCCGTTGAGGTCGGTAACGACAACATCATCCTTCCTGGTCGATTCCCCCCAGACCACCCGTTGCAGCATCCAGAGCATGTAGGCCACAGTAAGCACTACCCCGCCGATGGCAATTGCCCCGGCCAGCAGGCTGGATTTAAACGATCCGACCAGCACCAGGAATTCCCCGACAAACGAATTCGTCCCGGGAAGCCCGAAGGAAGCGAACGAAAAAATAGCCAGCAGCGTCACATAAATCGGCACCGTCATCCGCAACCCTCCGCAGTCCGAGATAAGCCGGCTGTGGGTTCTCTCATAGAGCATGCCCACCATAAGAAACAGCGCCCCGGTGGTGATCCCGTGGTTAACCATCTGAAGAATTGCCCCTTCGATACCCTCGGAGTTGAAGACGAATATTCCCAGCGTAACAAATCCCATATGCCCCACGCTGGAATAGGCGACCAGCTTCTTGAGATCGGTCTGCACCAGCGCCATGTATGAACCCCAGATGATGGCAATCAACGACAGGCTCAGGATGACCGGCGCAAAATCATGGCTCGCATCGGGAGTTATCGGCAAACTGAACCGCAGAAACCCGTAGGTGCCCAGCTTCAGCATCACGCTTGCCAGCATCACGCTACCGGCAGTGGGCGCCTCGACGTGGGCATCGGGCAGCCAGGTGTGGAACGGGAACATCGGGACCTTGATCGCGAAACCCAGGAAGAACGCCCAGAAGACCCAGAACTGGAACGTAGAGCTGTAGGAACCTTTGGAAAGCTCCTGGATGTCAAATGTCTCGCCACCGGTGAAATACAGCGCCAGGATTGCCACCAGCATCGGAAGGCTTCCTGCCATCGTGTAGAGGAAGAACTTCAGCGCGGCATATACCCGGCGCTGGCCGCCCCATACTCCGATAATCAGCAGCATCGGGATGAGCTCCGCTTCCCAGAAGACGTAGAACAGGACCAGGTCGAGCGACACAAAGACTCCGATCAGCGCCGCTTCCATGATCAGGATTGCGATCATGTACTCCTTGACCCGGGTATCGATGGCCTTCCATGAACAGAGCACGCACATCGGGGTAATCAGGGTGGTGAGCAGCACCAGCAGCACACTGATACCGTCCACACCGACGGCATAGTTGACATTGAAAGCCGGTATCCAGGGCACCCGCGTGACAAACTGCATCTCGTGGGAAGCGGTATCAAAGTTAAACCACAGCGGAAGCGAAACGACAAACACCAGCAAGGAAAAAGCGAGTGCGATCCGGCGTGTCCAATCATCATTTCGCGGGGCAAAGCCGATTACCGCCGCGCCGAGGACGGGGAGAAATATAAGCAAACTTAACAGGTTGGATTCGTGCATCACGCTTTAACCTCAGAACAGTGAATAAAGGCTCAGGATTAATAGTGATCCCACCATAACCAGGGCATATTGCTGGAGCTGTCCGGTCTGCACCTGCCGCAGCACGCCTGCCCAGCGCACCACCACGGCTGCAATGGCGTTGACCGCCCCGTCAATAACGTGCTTGTCGAGCCAGAGCCCTTTAATGCCCATTACCAGATTGCCGCGGAACACAGAGCGGTACACCTGAATAAACCAGTCCTCGATGGGAACTACCACGCGGTACACAAACTGCATGAATAGGGCTGCTCCCTTCCGGTAGAACCAGTCCGTATCCAGGCTGATCATGGGCGATCCACCGAGGTGTTTGACCAGCATGAAGAACCCCAGACCGGTGAACAGCAGTATCTGCAAGGCCCAGACAACGTGGGTTGCCGTGTAAGCATGGTATTCGGCCTTCTCCGGCAGCATGTTATATAGCCAATCGGGATAGACACCGATGAAGATACACAAAAATGCGGCAATTCCCATCGCTACCAGCATGTTGCGCGGCGGTTCGGTTGGTCTCGCTCCGCAGTCATCGCCGAGGAAGGTGAAATAAGGCAGTTTCAGCCCGGTATGGAGGAACGTTCCGGCGGAAGCCAGCGAGAGCAGCAGCCATATCCAGGTCAGATGCAGATCGGCTGCGGCCGACACTTCCATCGACTTGCTGACGAATCCGCTGAACAGCGGAAAAGCCGAAATCGAGAAGCCGCCTATCATGTAAAGGACAAAAGTCACGGGCATGTAACGGTATATTCCTCCCAGTTCGCTCAGCTTGCTGCGCCCGGTCATCTGAATGACTGCACCCGCCCCCATGAAGAGCAGTCCCTTGTATAGGATGTGCGTGAAAGCATGCGCGACCGCGCCGTTGATGGCCAGTGCGGTCCCCATCCCGACGGCGGCGACCATATAGCCCACCTGGCTGATGATGTGGTAGCCGAGCAGCCTGCGAATATCGTTGGCCAGCACGGCGAACACCACGCCGTAGAGCGCCATGATCGTTCCCAGCCAGATGAGTATCTCGGTCCCGGGATAGCCGCGAATCAGCGCATACACCGCCGTTTTCGTGGTGAAGGCGCTCAGGAAAACCGCGCCCGTCACCGTCGCCTCGGGGTAGGCATCGGTCAGCCATGCGTGCAGCGGAGGGACCGCAGCGTTGAGCATGAATCCGATCAGGATCAGATAGGACGCCACGCCATGCCCCTGCAACTTATCGAAGCTGATCGATCCGGTCGTCACGGAAAGGATCACGATGCCGGCAAGAAGCACCACGCCGCCGACGGCATGCACCAGCAGATAGCGGTAGCCGGCTTCGATCGAGGCCTTTACCCGACGCGCCCAGATGAGCCAGACCGAGGCGAACGCCATCAGCTCCCAGAAGACAAACAGCGTCAGGAGGTCGCCGGCAAACGTTACGCCGAGCGATGACCCGGCATAGACGAACGCGGCGATATGCTGGGTAACATCCTTGACATGCATCGCGTAGATCGCCCCGATCAGCGCCGCGATCGAGAACACGTAAGCGAAAGCTAGGCTGAGCTTGTCCGCCCGGCCGAAGATCAGTTCAAATCCGAGAAATTTGACAGCACCATGGACGCCGGGCGACATCAGCATCACCGTCACCAGTGCAAGCACCGGCAGGAGGACAACATATATCTGCTGCACTCTCCCCCTGAAGAAAGGGATGAGGAATGCCCCAAAAATGAGGAAAACCGAAGGATGCAGCCATTCAATCATTGTAGTATTCCTCGGAACGTTCCAGCCAAAAGTGTCCCAATGCCTTCGAAATAACGACGATCAGGACACAGGAAATGAACCCGTAGACGGCGCTGAATCCCGGGATATCGTCCCAGAAGAAAACATGGTGGTGCCGCTCAATGAAAAAATCGATCACGACCGTGAGCGCCAGAACCGCATAAGCGACCCGCTTCAGCGTCCTGGTGTTAGCCATCATGTATTCCAGAATTTTGCCAATATTCATCGCAGTAGACCCACCTTGATTAAATTGAGGAAGTGGTCGGGAAAGATGCCGAGCACTACCGTTCCAGCCGCCGTAATCAGCAACGGTACAAGTACTTTTAAGGGCGCTTCGCTGATACCTTCATGCCCGTCCTCCGGAGGAGTCCCGAACACAGCCTTGTAGACGACCGGTGCGAAGTACGCCACGTTGAGCAGGCTGCTGGTCAGCAGCACGCCCAGCAGCACCCAGCTCTTGGTCTCGATGGTGCCAATGGCGATATGCCACTTGGTGATGAATCCGGCGAACAGCGGCACGCCAATAATGCTGAGTGAAGCGATGGTGAAGGCCGCGATCGTCCACGGCATTTTCCGTGCGATCCCGGACATTTGACTGATGTTGGTCTTGTGCGACGCGACATAGATCGAGCCTGCGCAGAAAAACAGCGTAATTTTTGTAACGGCATGATTCACGATGTGAATTATGCCGCCGATGATACCGTTGCCCGTCAGCAATGCCACCCCCAGCACGATGTACGAGAGCTGACTCACTGTGGAATAGGCCAGCCGCATCTTGAGATTGTCCTGGGTCAGCGCATAGGCCGACGACGCCAGGATGGTGATGGAGGCGATAATGGCCGTGTAGTCACCCAGGTGGAGATTCTGCATCAGCGGAACCCCGAAGACGTCAGTCACCAACCGGACGATACAGAATGCGCCAACCTTTACCACCGCCACGGCGTGGAGCAGAGCGCTTACCGGCGTCGGCGCCACCATCGCGGAGGGAAGCCAGTTGTGCATCGGCATCAATCCGGCCTTGGCAAAGCCGTACAGGAACATGAAATACATCACTGTCAGGAGTGTCGCAATCTCCATCCCCGAGAACGTCGTCGCCGTTAATCCCGAGAACATCCCCGCCTTGTTGAAGTCCAGTGTTCCGGTAAGCGTATACGTCAGGATGATGGCGCCCAGCAGGATGCTGCTCGATGCGCCCACCAGATAAAGCAGGTATTTGCGGCCCGCATCCCAGTCTTTGGCGCCTTCATTGTGAATAACCAGCGGCAGAGTGCACAGGCTCAGTATTTCGTAGAAGAAGAACAGCGTAAACAGATTCCCCGCAAAGGCGACCCCCATGGCCGAAGAAAGGGCAATGGCAAAGCAGGTGTAATACCTCGTCTGGGCATGCTCCTCGAGGGTACGCATGTAGCCCATCGAATAAACCGTCGTGATAATCCACAGGAATGAGGACGTGGTGGCGAACAGCAGACCGATGCCGTCCACCTTGAAGGCGAGCTCTACGCCGGGAAGGATTTTGAAGACCGTATACTGGATTATTCCCCCGGAAAGAATCACCGGGGTCATGGATACCACGATCAGGAACTTGATGACTCCCGCACCGAGTGACCAGCCCTCTCTCAGGTTTGGCCTCCGGTAGGACAACATGACCAGCACGGCGGCAATTGCCGAGACCAGCACAGCCAGGAGAGGCTTAATCGAAATCAGTGTTTCCATGTGTTTATCCGGTTCATCTTTGCAAGTGGAAAAGCGGCAAAATCATATTTCGCCGGGTTAACCGCCCGCAGTAAAGAATAAAGACTATTTTTCATCATTATTGTCACCATTATCGTAGCGGTACCGACGGTCATCCTTTCAGTTCGGTCCAATCGGCCACTTCGATCGTCTGCCGATTGCGGAAAAGCAGCACAACGATGGCAAGCCCAATGGCCGCCTCGGCAGCGGCAACCACCAATATGAAAAAGACGAATATCTGGCCGGCGGGATCTCCCCGATAGTGCGAGAAAGCGATGAAATTCGTATTCACCGCCAGCAGCATCAACTCGATCGCCATCAACACATTGATGATGTTCTTCCGTTTGAACAGAATACCGGCAACACCCATGCAGAAGATGACCGCTCCAAGAATCAGGAAATCCGAAAGAACGATCATTGCGCCACCCCTGCTGTGCTGTCTGACTTCTGTGCGTGCTTCTCCGCAGACATCTTGACCACGCGCAAGCGATCCGCTTTCCTGACCGCGACCTGTTCGGGTACCACCTGCGATTTTGCATCCTTGCGGCGGCGCGAGGTCAAAGCAATTGCAGCCACCATCGCTACCAGCAGAATCACTGCGGCAATCTCAAACGGGTAAACATAATCGGTATAAATCAAACGCCCCAATTCCTTGGTATTGCTGTAATCGGCAGCATGCTTGATGACCTCCTTGCCACCGGATATTTTGGAGGAACCCAGCACCCAGATCATCTCGAATGCCATCAAGCCGGCCAACACCGCACCGAAGGGCAGCCAGCGCCAGAAACCTTCGCGCAGCTGCACCAGATTAATATCCAGCATCATCACCACAAACAGGAACAGCACCATTACCGCGCCGACATACACCAATACCAGAGTGATGGCGAGAAACTCGGCCTCCAGCAGTATCCAGACACCGGCCATGCTGCAAAATGCCAGCACCAGGAACAGCGCGGCATGCACCGGGTTGCGCGCGGTAACCACGCGCGAGGCCGCGATCACGGCCAATGCGGCGAATACATAAAACACGACTGTTTCAAAATTCATGAACTTGCCCTCTATCTCTGTTCAATACCAATTGGCCTGCTTACCGATACTTGGCATCGGCTGCCCGATCCCTGGCGATTTGCTCTTCATATTTATCGCCCAGCGCCAGCAGCATAGTCTTGGTGTAATACAGGTCGCCTGGCTTTTCGCCGTGATACTCGAACATGCGCGTTTCGACGATTGCATCCACCGGGCAGGACTCCTCGCAGAAACCGCAAAAGATGCATTTGTACAGGTCGATGTCATATTGCGTGGTGCGGCGCGTACCGTCCTCGCGCTCGGCAATTTCTATTTTGATGGCCAGCGCCGGACAGATTGCCTCGCACAGTTTGCAGCCGATGCATCGCTCTTCACCGTTGGCATAGCGACGCTGCGCGTGCAGGCCGCGAAAGCGGAAACTCTGCGGAGTCTTCTCTTCCGGGTACTGCACGGTAATCTTGCGCGCAAAGAAATACCGCCCGGTCAGTGCCATGCCCTTGACCAGCTCGAACAGCAGGAAGGTTTTGAAGAAGTTTGTTATTTTTTCCATATTTGTTTCCTCCGCTTACCAGACCCACAGCGGGGTTTGCATCCACGCGGCAACCACCACCACCCAGACGATGGTGATCGGAATGAATACTTTCCAGCCCAGCCGCATCAACTGGTCATAGCGGTAGCGTGGGAAGGTTGCGCGAAACCACAGGAACAGAAGCAGAATGAAGGAAACCTTGCCCAGCAGCCAGATGGAGCCGTTCGGCAAAAACGGAACCGGCGACAGCCAGCCGCCCAGAAACATGATCGAGGTGAGGAAGGCGATCAGGATCATGTTGGCGTATTCGGCCAGGAAGAACAGCGCGAATGCCATGCCGGAATATTCCACATGGAAACCCGCGACGATTTCCGATTCGCCTTCGGCCATGTCGAACGGCGCGCGGTTGGTCTCGGCCACGCCGGAAATCAGATACACCAGGAACATCGGGAACAGCGGCAGCAGATACCAGTTCAGCATGCCGAAACGGCCTTGCTGGCCGTTCACGATATCGCCCAGGTTCATGCTTTGCGAAGCCATCAGCACACATACCAGCGCAAACCCCATCGCGATTTCATACGACACGATCTGCGCCGCGGAACGCACCGCACCGAGAAATGCGTATTTTGAGTTGGATGCCCAGCCGGCGATGATGATGCCGTACACTCCCAGCGAGGTCATCGCCAAAATATACAACAGGCCCGCGTTGAGGTTGGACAGCACCATTCCGTCTGTGAACGGCACCACCGCCCACGCCGCCAGCGATGGAGCCAGCGCCATGATCGGTGCCAGAACAAACAGAAATTTGCTGGAACCGCTCGGGACGATGATTTCCTTGAAAAACAATTTCACGCCGTCGGCAATCGGTTGCAGCAGCCCGAAATATCCGACACGATTCGGGCCGATGCGGATCTGCATGTAGCCGATAACCTTGCGTTCAGCAAGTGTCAGATAAGCGACCCCAACCATGATCGGCACTATGATCGCCATGATTTTGACCAGCGTCCAGACCGGCAGCCATGCCGGGCCGAGCAACTCTTGACCGGTCTGCAGCAGAGTTTGCAGCAATTCCATCATGCACGCTCCACAGTGATTGATCCAAACATCGCACCCAGTTCAGCCGTTGCCGGATGGCCCGCCGCCACGCGCGCGACACCGGCAGGCAGTGAGTCATCCGCAAGGGCGGTCAGGCGCACGCTGGCGTTGCCCTGGGTCACCCGCACGGCATCGCCCGATTGCACGCCCAGTTTCTGCAACTCGCTGCCACGCATCGTCACGCACGGGGTAGCTGCATCGCGGGTTTTCTGCAACGAGGCAGCGCGGCGCACCACCGCATCGGCCGAATATATCGGCACGTCTGCCACGCGCTGCAAACCTCCGCTGTTGCCGCCCGCTACAGCCTGCAACGCTACACCTTCAATGTGATTATTCAGTTTGTCAGCCACGTTCTGACCAGACAGCATCGCATCGCGCACTTCCTCGCTGGTGTCGTACTCAAATCCCTGCACATCGAGCACGTTGCCCAGTACGCGCAGCACCTTCCAGGCCGGGCGCGCTTCGCCGAGCGGCTTGACCGCTCCCTTGAAACTCTGCACGCGGCCCTCGGTGTTGACAAAGGTGCCGGAGGTTTCGGTGAACGGCGCGATGGGCAGCAGCACATCGGCGTAATTGGTCGCATGGTGTTTATAGGCAGACAATGCGACCACCATGTCGGCGGCGTACATCGCGGTCATCGCCTGTTGCGGATTTTGCATATCCAGCTCCGGCTCGACATTCAGCAGGAGATATGCCTTGCGCGGCGACGCCACCATCTGCGCGGCATTCATGCCCTGCTTGGCCTGTTTCTCGTTGGCTGGGCCGAACGGCACCGCTCCGGCGAGATAACCGCCGACGCTGTTGGCCGCCTCGCCAAGGAAACCGAATTTCGCGCCGCACAATCCGGCAATCCGCTCCGCCAGCAATGCAATCTGCGTCGCCTGAGGATGCTGCTGCGCGAAGTTGCCGAGCAGCACCGCGGCGCGTTCGCCGCTTGCCAGGCTCCTGGCAATGGCAGCAGCCTCGCTGCCGACCGTGACGTTCTCGACCCCCTGCGCGCTGCCCTGCTTCTGGGCAGCCAGCGCCTTGAGGATTTGCGCCAGCATGTTCACCAGTTCGCCCGGCGCGACGATGGCCTTGTTGGCGACCGGCATCAGCAGGTCGTCATCGCTGGCATGCACGATATTGGCTTGCGCGCCGCTCTTGACCGCCTGGCGCACACGCTGCGCCAACAAGGGATGATCCTTGCGCAGGAAGCTGCCGACAATCAGCAAACGGTCGCGGGTGTTGATGTCGGCGACCGGCATACCCAGCCATGGTGCACCGGCCTGTTTGCCATCCAAACTGAAATCGGACTGACGCAAGCGGAAATCCACGTTGCCGCTGCCCAAACCGCGTACAAGTTTCTGCAGCAGGTAGAGTTCTTCCAGCGTGCTGTGCGGTGTCGCCAATGCAGCGATTTGCTCTGCCCCGTGATTATGGGCAATTTGACGCAAACCATGAGCCACATATTCCAGCGCCACCGGCCATTCGACTTCCAGCCACTTGTTGTCCTGCTTGAGCATCGGTTTGGTCAGGCGCTCAGGCGGATTCAGCCCTTCATAGCTGAACCTGTCCTTGTCGGAAATCCAGCATTCGTTGATAGCTTCGTTTTCAACAGGAAGAACACGCATCACCTTGTTGTTCTTGACCTGCACCGCCAGATTGGAACCCAGACCGTCATGCGGGCTGACCGACTTGCGCCGCGACAATTCCCAGTTGCGCGCGGTGTAACGGAACGGCTTGCTGGTCAACGCGCCGACCGGGCACAGGTCGATCATGTTGCCGGACAACTCGGAATCTACCGAACTGTCCACAAAGCTCATGATCTCGGCATGTTCGCCGCGGAACGCCATGCCCAGTTCCATCATGCCGGCGATTTCCTGGCCGAAACGCACACAGCGCGTGCACTGGATACAGCGGCTCATTTCCACAGTGGAAATCAGCGCGCCGATATCCTTGTGCATCACGATGCGTTTTTCTTCGCTGTAGCGCGACGCCGTCCCGCCGTAGCCCATCGCCACGTCCTGCAACATGCATTCGCCGCCCTGGTCGCAAATCGGGCAATCCAGCGGGTGGTTGATCAGCAGGAATTCCATCACTCCCTTTTGCGCCTTGACCGCCATTTCCGAGTGGGTATGAACTTTCATGCCATCGGCAGCCGGCGTCGCGCAGGCAGGCAGCGGCTTGGGCGCCTTTTCCACCTCGACCAGGCACATGCGGCAGTTAGCCGCGATGGACAGTTTCTTGTGGTAACAAAAATGCGGGATATGAACGCCAGCCTTGTGCGCCGCGTCCATCACGGTGGAACCGCGCTCGGTTTCTACCAGCTTGCCATCAATTTCAACGTTGATCATTGTTCACCTAACCCGTCAGCTTTACACCAAGCAGCGCTTGTGTTCGATGTGATATTCAAATTCGGCGCGAAAATGCCTGAGCATGCCCTGCACCGGCCAGACCGCTGCCTCGCCCAATGCGCAAATGGTGCGTCCGGCGATGTTGTCGCCCACGCTCAACAGCAAATCCAGGTCTTCCATGCGGCCCTCGCCATGCTCGATGCGATGCACGATGCGATATAACCAGCCGGTTCCCTCGCGGCACGGCGTGCACTGCCCGCAGGATTCCTCATAATAGAAATAAGACAAACGCTCCAGTGCGCGCACCATGCAGGTCGTCTCATCCATCACGATCACCGCTCCGCTGCCGAGGCCGGAACCTGCCTTCTGAATGGAATCGTAGTCCATCGTCAGGCCCATCATGATCTCGGCAGGCAGCACCGGCATCGACGATCCGCCCGGAATCACCGCCTTGAGCGTGTGCCCGTTGCGCACGCCGCCCGCCATTTTCAGCAGTTCGCTGAAAGGCGTGCCCATCGGCACCTCAAAGTTGCCGGGATTGTTCACATGGCCGGACACGGAAAACAGCTTGGTACCGCCGTTGTTGGGCTTGCCCAGCTCCAGGAATTTCTGCCCGCCGTGATTGATGATGTACGGAATGCTGGCAAAGGTTTCGGTGTTGTTGATCGTGGTCGGCTTGCCGTACAGGCCGAAGGTCGCGGGGAAAGGCGGTTTGTAGCGCGGCTGGCCTTTCTTGCCCTCGATGGATTCCAGCAGGGCAGTTTCCTCGCCGCAGATATACGCGCCATAGCCCAGGTGGTTATGCAGATCGAAACAGAAATCCGTGCCCAGAATATTGTCGCCCAGATAACCGGCGGCACGCGCCAGTTCACAGGCTTCTTCCATGCGCTCATAAGCTTCGAAGATTTCGCCATGCACGTAGTTGTAGCCGGTCTTGACGCCCATCGTATAGGCGGCAATCGCCATGCCCTCGATGAGCAGATGCGGGTTGTAGCGCAGGATGTCCCAATCCTTGCAAGTGCCCGGCTCGCCCTCGTCGGTATTGCAGACGATGTACTTTTCGCCGTTGTAGTTCTTGGGCATGAAACTCCACTTCAGCCCGGTCGGAAAACCCGCGCCGCCGCGCCCGCGCAAAGCCGACAGTTTGACCTCGGCAATAATCGCATCGGGCGACATTTTCCCGGTCAGCACCTTGCGCAGCGCCTGGTAACCGCCGACCTTGAGATAGTTTTCCAGTGTCCAGGGCTGGTCAAAATCCAGCGTGGTAAAAATGACCGGGCCTCTCATGATTTGTCCAGTTCCGCCAAAATTTGATCGATCTTATCGTTGCTCAAGCGGCCACAAAGTCTCTTGTTGTTCACGGTAAACAGCGGCGCATCCTTGCATGCCCCCATACACTCGCCTTCGCGAAGTCCATATTTTCCGTCTGCGGAAACTTCACCAAAGCCGATCCCCAGCCTGGCTTGCAGATACGCCACGGTATCCCCCGCACCGCACAGCGTGCAGGACAGGTTGGTGCATACGGTGATGGTGTGCTTGCCCATCGGCTTGAGGTTGTACATATGGTAGAAGGTCGCTACTTCGTACACCGCCATTTTCGGCATGCCGAGGTAAGCCGCCACATCCGCCATGTCCTCATTGGCGACCCAGCCCTTTTCGTCCTGCACAAAACGCAGCGCAGCCATCACCGCAGACTGCTTCTGGTCAGCTGGGTACTTCTTCAACTCGCGGTTGATTTTGGCCTGTATTTGCTCGGATAACATTTATGACACCCTCAACGATCAACTTCACCGAAAACAATATCCTGCGTGCCGATGATAGTCACCACGTCGGCAATCATGTGGCCACGCACCATCTCATCCAGCGCAGCCAGGTGGGCAAAGCCCGGCGCGCGTATCTTCATGCGATAAGGCTTGTTCGCACCATCGGAAACCAGGTAAATACCGAACTCTCCCTTGGGATGTTCCACCGCCGCATAGGCCTCGCCGACAGGCACGTGCATCCCTTCGGTGAACAGCTTGAAGTGATGGATCAATTCTTCCATGTTCTGCTTCATCGCTTCGCGCCTGGGCGGAGCAAACTTGAAATTGTCTGTCATCACCGGACCGGAATTGTTGCGCAGCCAGGCGATGCATTGCTGGATGATACGATTGGACTGGCGCATTTCTTCGACGCGCACCAGATAGCGGTCATAGGAATCGCCGGTCTTGCCGACCGGAATATCAAAATCCATGCGGTCATAAACTTCGTAGGGCTGTTTCTTGCGCAAATCCCATTCCACACCGGAGCCGCGCAGCATCGGACCGGTAAAACCCAGCGCCAGGGCGCGCTCCGGCGTGACCACGCCGATACCGACGGTACGCTGCTTCCAGATGCGGTTGTCGGTCAGCAGCGTTTCATATTCATCCACATTGGCGGGGAAGCGATTGGTGAAATCTTCTAGAAAATCGAGCAATGAGCCCTGGCGGTTTTCATTGAGCCTTTTTACCGCCGCAGCGTTGTGGATTTTCGATGCCTGGTATTGCGGCATGCTGTCCGGCAGATCGCGGTACACCCCGCCCGGACGATAGTAGGCCGCATGCAGTCGTGCGCCGGATACCGCCTCATAGGCGTCCATCAAGTCTTCACGCTCGCGGAAACAGTACAGGAACATCGTCATCGCGCCGAGATCGATCCCGTGTGCGCCCAGCCATAGCAGGTGGTTCAGGATGCGGGTGATTTCATCGAACATCACGCGGATGTACTGGGCACGCAGCGGCACCTCGATTCCAGCCAGCTTCTCGATCGCCATCACGTAAGCGTGCTCGTTGCTCATCATCGAAACGTAGTCGAGCCGATCCATGTAGGGCAAATTTTGCAGGAAGGTCTTGTGCTCGGCCAGTTTCTCGGTGGCACGATGCAGCAGCCCGATATGCGGGTCGGCACGCTCGATAACCTCGCCGTCCAATTCCAGCACCAAGCGCAACACCCCGTGAGCCGCAGGGTGCTGCGGCCCAAAATTCATTGTGTAGTTCTTTATTTCCGCCATGACTTCAGTTCCCCAGCATCCGATACAACGCGCGTTCACAATGCATTTCAGCGGAGGCTGACTTGCGCAAGCAAGTTAAGCCCGCAGGGCGGCCGTAACTAAAATTCATGGTGTAGTTTTTGATTTCAGCCATTACCGAGCCCTCAGTTGATACCGTAAGTTTCTTCACGCACGATACGAGGCGTCACTTCGCGCGGCTCAATCGATACTGGCTGATACACCACGCGCTGCTGCGCTGGGTCGTAGCGCATTTCAACGTGGCCGGACAACGGGAAATCCTTGCGGAACGGATTGCCGACAAAACCATAGTCGGTCAGGATGCGGCGCAGATCGGGATGTCCGGTGAACACGATGCCGTACAGATCGAACGCCTCGCGCTCGTACCAGTTGGCGCATGGCCAGACACCAGTAACGGACTCAAGAACCGGGAAATCGTCCTCCCCGGCAAATATCCGCACACGCAAGCGCGCGTTATGCTTCACCGAAAGCAGGTGATAGACGACAGCAAAACGAGCTTTGCGAGTTTCAGTGGAGACTAACCCGGTTTCATGGGTTACGTCGGAGCTAAACCGTTTGCCTTCCCACGCGCCATCGCCATAAGCGGAATAGTCTACGCCGCACAGGTCGACCATTTGCTCGAAACCTGCCGCATCACGCAAACGCGCCAGCGTATCCAGCATAGCGTCTGCCTTGACGACGACAGTCAACTCGCCCAGTCTTTCTTCTACGTTGACCAGTTTGTCGCCCAGCAAACCCGTCAGATTGGCACGCAAGGTACCCAAATCAGCAGTCATAGTCATCCTAGCGTGCAATGGTGTTGGTTCGTTTGATCTTGTTCTGCAGCTGGATGATGCCATACAACAGGGCCTCAGCCGTCGGCGGGCAACCCGGCACGTACACATCAACCGGCACGATGCGATCACAGCCGCGCACCACCGAATAGGAATAGTGATAGTAGCCGCCGCCGTTCGCGCACGACCCCATGGAAATCACCCAGCGCGGCTCGGCCATCTGGTCGTAAACCTTGCGCAACGCCGGAGCCATCTTGTTGCACAGCGTGCCCGCGACGATCATCACGTCCGATTGTCGCGGGCTGGGGCGAAACACGATGCCGAAACGATCCAGATCGTAACGTGCCGCGCCGGCATGCATCATTTCCACCGCACAACAGGCCAGGCCGAAAGTCATCGGCCACAATGATCCGGTGCGGGTGTAATTGATGATGGTATCAAGCGTCGTGGTGACAACGCCCTTTTCCAGGATGCCTTCTATTCCCATTCCAGGGCTCCTTTCATCCATTCGTAGATAAAGCCAACCACGAGGATAGCCAGAAAGATCATCATGGAAACAAAACCGAACGTGCCGATTTCCTTGAGCACGACCGCCCAGGGAAACAGAAAGGCTATTTCAAGATCGAAGAGGATGAACAGGATCGCAACGAGATAGTAACGCACGTCGAATTTCATGCGCGCGTCTTCAAATGCCTCAAAGCCGCATTCATAGGGAGAGAGTTTTCTGCTGTCGGGGCGATTGGGCGATACCAACTTGCCCAGCACTACAGGAGCCACGCCCATCGCGATGCCGATAAAGATGAACAGCAGCACCGGAAAATAATTTTCCAACATTGAGTTTTCCCCCTGGGTTTGTTGTGATTCGCTGGTTTGCCCGGAATCACTTTTTAATTATTCGTTTGTGCCGGCAATCTTTTGTGCCGGCTTACATTTACATTCTGGTGCGGATGGGGAGACTCGAACTCCCACGCCCTTGCGAGCACAAGCACCTCAAGCTTGCGTGTCTACCAATTCCACCACAACCGCCAAGTTACTGCAATATTATTTTGGAATCTCCCTGGACTTCGAGTCGTCGGCAGGGATAGCCGCAGGCGCGTCCGGAGCTGCCTGAGTGGCGACTGGCTTCACTTTATCCATCACCCCTTGCTGCTGCACAGGGTGCGCATTAAAGTAAGTCAACGACAAACTGGTAATAAAAAACAGCGTCGCAGCGACTGCCGTGCTGCGGCTGAGAAAATTCGCGGAACCACTGGAGCCAAACAGACTTCCTGCCGAACCCGTGCCAAATGCCGCTCCCATGTCGGCACCCTTGCCATGCTGCATCAACACCAGACCGATCAGCACTACAGCCGTCAAAACGTGCACTACCCAAACCAATGTTTCCACACACTACTCCTCAAACACTACGCCCCGCACATTACTGCAAAGACAAAATCAAAACTTGCCAAAACGAGGGCAAATCAAACTTGACCGGCGCGACAAATCGCCAGAAACTCATCAGCCACCAGGGAAGCCCCGCCGATTAACCCGCCATCAATATCCGGCATCGCAAATAACTCTGCCGCATTACTCGCCTTCACGCTGCCGCCATAGAGTATACACAATCCCGATGCGATTTGACTATCATGAGATGCGACACGCTGACGAATAAATGCGTGAACTGCCTGCGCCTGTGCGGAGCTTGCGGTTTTGCCGGTGCCAATTGCCCACACCGGCTCGTAAGCCACCACCGCATTTCGCAAAGCTCCCACCCCGCCCAACCGAGTCAGCGCATCCAGTTGCTCTGCAACCACAGCCTCGGTAGTTCCGTTTTCACGCTGCTCCAGCGATTCACCCACACACAGGATGGGTGTAATACCCGCATGCTGCGCAGCCAGAAATTTCTCGGCCACCAGGTGACTGCTCTCGCCATAGTAAGCGCGCCGCTCTGAATGCCCGACAATCACATAGCCGCAACCGAAGTCGTGCAACATCGCAGCAGACACCTCGCCGGTATAAGCCCCCTCATCCGACTGATGCACGTCCTGCGCGCCCCACTTCACTGCGCTGCCGGACAGCTTTTGCTGCGCCTGGTGCAAATAAGGGAATGGCACGCAAACCACGCAATCCACATGCGGGATCTGGTTCATCCCGCTACGCACGGCATCCAGCAACACGGCATTCTGAGCCAGCGAACCGTGCATCTTCCAATTTCCGGCAACCAATTTTTTGCGACGCATCGTAATCAATCCGCTGAGCAATACAGCGCGCAATCCTACATGCGATCACGCTAACGGTCAATGAAGTAAACTCAGGGGGAAACTTTCCGGCAAGAAGTTCTATGCAGCCTGCACGGCAATCCGGTCGCGCTGGGCGATGATGCGGTTGTGCTCGTCCACATAGACGAGTTGCGGATGGTATTTTTGCAGCTCCAACTCGGTATACATGGCATAGGCGGCGATGATGAGAATATCGCCCGGGTTGGCCTTGTGTGCCGCCGCGCCATTCACGGAAATCACACCGGAACCGCGTTGCGCGCGGATAGCATAGGTAGTGAAACGCTCGCCATTGGTGACATTGTAAATATCGATCTGCTGATACTCCTTAATGTCGGCGGCATCCAGCAAATCGTCGTCGATCGCGCATGAACCTTCGTAATGCAACTCGGAGTGCGTGACGTGCACCCGGTGCAACTTGGCTTTAAGCATGATTCTTTGCATGTGAAACTTTCCTTTCAAACAATGCGCAAATTATATAGCACTCACGCAGCAAGATAAACTTCAACATTATCCAGCAGGCGGGTATTGCCCAATTTCGCCGCTGCCAGTATCACCAGCTCATGCTGTGCCAGATTGCCTTGCACGGGGTCTGCCGGCTGCAAATCAGACTGTTTGCGCACAGCCACGTAATCCACTGACCAGCCCCTTGACCGTAACGCTTCGACTGACTGTTTCTCCAAACGTTCAAAATCGCGCCCGCCTCGCAGGATGGCCCGCTGCGCCTCTTGCAGTGTTTGATACAGAAAAACCGCCTTGCCGCGTTCTTCCGCACTGAGGTACTGGTTGCGGGAACTCAGCGCCAGGCCGTCCGCCGCACGCACCGTCTCCCCGCCGACAACGCGCACCGGCAAATTCATTTGCATAACCATCTGGCGAATGATGTGCAGTTGCTGGTAATCCTTCTTGCCAAACAGCGCGACCTGCGGCTGCACGATATTGAGCAGCTTCAGCACCACCGTCGCCATGCCGCGAAAATGGCCGGGGCGCGCCGCGCCGCACAGTTCGTCGGCAATAGGCGGCGGCTCGACGAACACGGTCTGTTGCACCGGATACATTTCACTGACCGCGGGCGCGAACACCACATCCGCCAGGCTTTGCAGCCTGGCGCAATCCGCCTCCAGCGTGCGCGGATACTTGTCGAAATCCTCGGACGGCCCGAATTGCAGCGGATTCACAAAGAGGCTCGCCACCACGCAACTGCCGTGCTCGCGGGCAAGGCGCATCAGGTTGAGATGCCCCTCGTGCAGATTGCCCATGGTCGGGACGAAGGCGATGGCACGTTCGCCGGAAAGACGTTCGCGCAGTTCAGCAATGGTCGAAATGTTTTGCATGAATCGTTGCCCAAAAAATTACCAGTGACAATCGGGCCGGCATTTGAGAATTCGGACTGCGTCCTCAGCCGCGCAACCGGATATGCCAAGCGCCACAACGCCCTCTTGCTCCAGGCGAGCCAGTTCGTTTTGAAAAGCATGGATTCTGTCTGCACGCTGCTGCGCTTCATGTCGTGAAGGAATATTCATTCATGACTCCAAAGAGTTCAGAGATACCCTGCTGTAGCCAGCACATCGAATCAGGAGTAACCGTGTTCCGCTGCCGGGAAGCTGCCGCTCTTGACTTCCGCCACATAGCGGCTCACCGCATCAGCGATGGAAACTGCGCCCTGCATGTAGTTCTTTACGAAGCTCGCTTTTTTGCCCGGATAGATATCCAGCATGTCGTGCAGCACCAGCACTTGGCCGGAACAGGCCGCTCCCGCGCCGATGCCGACCGTGGGAATGGAAAGTGCAGCGGTAATCTCCGCGGCCAGCAGCGCGGGCATGGCTTCCAGCACCAGCATTCCCGCGCCCGCCTGTTCAAGGCCTGCCGCGTCCTCCAGTAATTGGCGCGCCTCGGCTGGTTTCTTGCCCTGCACACGATAGCCGCCCAGCTGATGCACCGATTGCGGGGTCAAGCCGATATGCCCGCACACCGGAATGCCGCGCCCGGTAAGAAAATTCACCGTTTCTTCCATCGCCGCGCCGCCTTCCAGTTTGACCATCTGCGCGCCCGCAGCCATCAGCCTCGCCGCATGGACAAATGCCTCCTGCGGGCTGGCCTGATACGTGCCGAACGGCATGTCGGCGACAATGAAAGCCTGCCTGGACCCGCGCGCCACGCAGGCAGTGTGATAGACCATTTCGTCAAGAGAAACCGGCAGGGTTGTTTCGTGCCCCTGCAGTACCGTGCCGAGTGAATCGCCCACCAGCAGCACATCCACGCCCTGTGCTTCGAGCAGCGCGGCGAAGCTGGCGTCATAACAGGTCAAGACGGCGATTTTTTCATCCTGGACGCGCATGGTCTGTAATTTGATCAATGTAGTTCGCATCATTCTAAATTCCTCATTTGAACCAAGAAGAACACGAAGTGCACGAAGAAAAATAACGTGTCACTCCAAAAATTGGAGTCACCTTAATGGTGGACTCTCAACATCATGCAACCCCATGAATCGGGGTTGGCTGGGATATCGTCCAGTGGACGATAACTCGCAAAAATCTTTGTGATCTCTGTGTCTTTGTGGTGAATCGCTTTTTTCGGAATCAATCCCCCCGGCTGAAAAATTCGCGCGGCCCGCGCATTTCCTCGATGCGCTGCAACAGCAACGAAAAATCTTCATCTCCATCCTCAAAGTTCAGGCGCTCGGTATTCACCATCAACACCGGAGCCGCATCATAATGATAAAAGAAATCGCTGTAACCCTGTGCCACACGAAACAAATAGGCGTCCGAAATGGTCTGCTCATAAGGCTGGTTGCGCTGGCGCACACGCCCCACCAGTGTTTCCGGCGCAGCCTGCAGATAAATCACCAGGTCCGGCACCGGGGCCTGCAATTGCAGGGAGTGATATATCTGCTGATAGAGGGCAAATTCTTCGTCGCTCAGGTTAAGCCGCGCAAAAAGCATGTCCTTGTCGAACAGGTAATCCGCCACGGTGTTCAGGCGAAACAAATCCATCTGCGCCATATCTCGCACTTCGTTGCCGCGCTGGAACAAAAAGAACAACTGCGTCGCCAGCGCATAGCGCGGCGGGTCCTGATAGAACTTGGCAAGGAAGGGATTTTCCTCCGGCTTCTCCAACAGCGTCGCAGCGGCAATATGCTGCGCGAGCCGGCGCGCCAGACTGGTCTTGCCAACGCCCACCGGGCCTTCCACGACAACATAACGGCACTTGTCAAACAACATCTGCGAGCTTCTCCAATACCGGGCCATGACACGCCTGCAACGCCCTCTGTGCCAGTCCCAAAGCGGGGATATTGCAGTCCGGCTCAATCTCCAGCAAGGGTTGCAGAACAAAAGTGCGCAAATGCATCTGCGGATGCGGAATGGTCAAACCGTGTTCATGCAGTTGCACATCGTCGTACAGCAACACGTCCAGATCAAGGGTGCGCGGTGCATTGCGAAAGCTGCGCTCGCGGCCATGCCGGTGTTCGATTCCCAGCAGCGCCTGCAGCAAAACTTCCGGGGTCAGCGTCGTCCCGATTTTCGCGACTGCATTGGCGAATTCCGGCTGGTCAGTGTAGCCCACCGGTGCGCTGCGATACAGCGATGAGCGAGCGATGAGGCGCGTTTCCGGCAACTCGCCGATCTCGGCAAAGGCGCGAAGCAATTGGCTGCGCGGGTTTTCCAGATTGCTGCCGAGCCCGATGAAGGCGATATGTCCCGTCACTCCGCCGTCTCACTCACTGATGCCTCAGTCGCTCCTGCTGTTTCCGGTTTCTTGCGCGGTTTGCGTTTGCGGCGTTTTTTGTCGCCGGCCCCTTCCGGTTGCAGCATTTCCGCACGCCGTTCGGCGCTGGCATCCTGGAATTCGTCCCACCACAACCCGAGCTCGTCATCAACCTCACCGCTGGCGCAGCGCAGCAGCAGAAAGTCGAATGCGGCGCGGAAACGCGGCTGTTCCAGCAAGCGGAACGGACGCTGCCCGGCGCGCTGTTCAAAGCGTTGCTGCAACAACCAGATTTCTTTCATCACCGCATCGTGGCGGTGCGGAATGGCAAGCTGCGCCTTCTGTTTGCCGAGCACTTCATCCATCGCCGTGTGCATCGCGCCCACCGGACGCTCGCCCTGCTGCACCAGCAGATTCCATGCAGCCAGCACTTCGTGCCACAACAAAGCGGCAAACAGGAACGCCGGCGAAACCGTCTTTTCCTGGCTGAGCCGCTCATCTGTATTGCGCAGCGCCAGCATGACGAATTTCTCGCCAATCGGCTGTTCCAGAATCACATCCAGCAGCGGCAGCAAGCCGTGATGCAGATTCATCTTGCGCAGCTGCTGGATGCACTCCACCGAATGGCCGGACAGCAGCATTTTCAGCACCTCATCGAGCAAACGCGCCTGCGGCACGTTGTCGAGCAAGTCTTTCATCCTGGCAATCGGCGCCGCGGTTGCCGGATCGATCTGCATGCCCAATTTTGCGGACAGACGCACCGCGCGCAACATGCGCACCGGATCTTCGCGGTAACGCACTTCGGGGTCGCCGATCATGCGCAGCAGGCGGTTGCTCGTATCGGCATAACCGCCGTGATAGTCGACTATCTCCTGTGTGGCCGGATCGTAGAACAGCGCGTTGGCAGTGAAATCGCGGCGCGCCGCATCCTGCTCCTGGTCGCCGAACTGGTTGTCGCGCAACAGGCGGCCATGCTCGTCGGTCTGCGCATCCTCGGCCTCAATCAAGCTCCGGAAGGTGGAAACCTCGACCACCTCCTCGCCGAACATCGCATGCACCAGCTGGAACCGCCGCCCGATGATGCGCGAACGGCGAAACACGCGGCGCACCTCCTCTGGCGTGGCATCGGTCGCAATGTCGAAATCCTTCGGGGTGCACTCCAGCAGCAAATCGCGCACCGCCCCCCCCACGACATAGGCCTGGTAGCCTTTGGCCTGCAAGCCGTCGGTCACTTTCTTCGCGCCATAGCTGATCTGCTCGCGCGCCACACCATGCAAATCAAATGGTATTACCTGGGCATTTCCAACCGTCCGGGTTTTGGCAGACTTGCGAAATACGCGCTTGAGAAATTTTCTAATCATGCAATCTTTACAAAAATTGAGCGCGACACAGCCGCGCGTAGGAGCGTGGATTATACAGCCCCAAAGAAAAGCGCGCCTTAAGGCGCGCTTTTTGGAAAATATCTTACTGGCAAAATAACTTTGTGCCTGTCACTTCAAATCCTACGCACACTAATAATGGTACCGGCAGGACAACACAAAAAGCATTCCATCCTCAACCAGATAAACCAAGCGATGTTCTTTTGTGATGCGGCGCGACCAAGATCCAGACAGTTCGTACTTCAACGGCTCCGGCTTCCCAATTCCTGAAAACGGTGTGTCTCTACAATTATCTATCAGCTTATTGATGCGATTAAGCACTTTCTGATCGTTTGCGCTCCACCAAGCGACATCTTCGTTCGCTTGGTCAGTCATGAACAGGTCAAGCCGCTTGTTTTTTGCGGCGTTCAATTTCAGCCTCTGCCTGTTTTTTTGCACTCAGCAGACGCTTTGCGTTTTCCGGTGAGCTTAACAGGTGCACAGTATCGTTGCGTGCTTCCCACTCCGACTCTGGAACGATTACAACATTTTTTCCATCGGCGCGAGTAATGGTGATAGGTTCATCATTATCGTAAACACGCTCGATGATTTCACCGAGTTTTTTTCTAAGTTGTGAAAATGCGATTGCAGTCATGGCGGCCTCCTGATCCTTTATGTGAAGGAAATACTACCACGATCCGCCCGGTCTGCATTTCCTTTGTAATTCGATAACCAGCTCTAACGGGGACAACGGGGTCTAGCAAAGATGCAACCATTGCCACTGTTGGTGCTTGGCATGGCGTTTCCTGCTACCCGCACAATCCACTTACCCATCTGGTATAGAGCTGCACCGCTACATCCCGCATGCGTGGCAGTTCGTCCGCCACTCGCCGCTGAATCTCGCTCACCGATTGCACTGCGGGACTGGCTCTGCTGGCTTCCACTTCATCCGCACCCACCGCGCACCAGTTCGCGATCATTTCGGCAGTCATTTCGACGTGGCATTGCAGCGCGAGGTGTTTGCCGATAGCGTAGGCCTGATTGGCGCAGTACTCGCTGGACAGCAGGTGAGTCGCGCCTTGGGGCAGCGAGAAGGTTTCGCCGTGCCAGTGGAAGGCTGGGAAATTTTTTATATCGCCAAACCAGTTGCGTGCGATGTCGTTGTCCGCCACCGTCACTTCGCCCCAGCCGATTTCTTTTACCGGATTGCGCGCCACCACGCCGCCCAATGCCTTCGAGATCAGTTGCCCGCCGAGGCAATGCCCCAACACGGGAATATCTTTAGTTACCGCCTCGCGGATCAATGCCAGCACCGGCGGTATCCACGGCAGGTCGTCGTTGACGCTCATCGGTCCGCCCATGAACACCAGGCCGGCATAAGCCGATGCGCTTTGCGGCACGGCATCTCCAGAATCGATGGCGATCAACTGCCAGGGGATTTTTCGCTCGTCGAGGAATTCGGCCAGGTAGCCGGGGCCTTCGGTAGGTGTGTGGCGGAAGATGGCGATGGGTTTCATATCAGGGTTGAGGGTTGAGGGTTGAGGGTTGAGGATTGAGCTAAAAAACGGAGCAGAGGGGTTTCTCAATCCTCGCTCCTCGATCCTCAATCCTTAGTTTTATCGCGTTCAATCAAAGCGTAGGCGGAGTGATTGTGGATCGATTCAAAATTTTCCGACTCCACAATATAGGCGTCTATGCGTTCATCCGCATTCAGCACCGCCGCCACGTCGCGCACCATATCCTCGACAAACTTGGGATTGTCGTAGGCGCGTTCGGTGACGAATTTTTCATCGGGCCGCTTCAGCAAACCGAACAACTCGCAGGAAGCCTGCTCTTCGGCGATGCGTATCACATCCTCGACCCAGACAAAACGGTTGGTGCGCAGCGTGAGCGTGACGTGCGAGCGCTGGTTGTGCGCGCCGCGGTCGGAAATTTTCTTCGAGCATGGGCACAGGCTGGTGACGGGCACGACCACCTTCATCGTGAACCGGGGATCGCCGCCGTTGCATTCGCCGATGAAAGTCACGTCGTAATCCAGCAGGCTTTTCACGCCGGATACCGGCGCGGTCTTGTTGACGAAATAGGGGAAATTCATTTCGATGAAGCCGGACTGCGCCTCCAGCCGCACCACCATTTCGCGCAGGATGGTGCCGAACGATTCCGCCGAAATCTCCCGCTCATGTTCATTGAGTATCTCGACGAAACGCGACATGTGAGTGCCTTTGAAATTGTGCGGCAGATGCACATACATATTGAAAGTGGCGACCGTGTGCTGCACGCCGATACTCTTGTCCTTTACCTTCACCGGATGGCGAATGCCTTTGATGCCGACGCGATTGATGGCCAGGTGGCGTATATCAACCGAGCTTTGCACATCGGCGATAGGTTTGGGTTTAGGGGCATTCATGGCGAAACTCCTCTTGAGTTGCGGGTGTGCTGAATTATAGTCAATCCCGACTAATTTAGTCGGCCAATCTTTTTTCGATGCTTGTAACCAGCCCCTTGGCATCCAGGCCGCAGCCCGTCAGCATCTGTCCATGCTCGCCCTGTTCGATGAAACTATCCGGCAAACCGAGTTGCAGCAGTGCAGCGGTGACGCCGTGCTGTTGCAGGCATTCCGCCACCGCGCTGCCCGCGCCGCCCTGCACGGTATTTTCTTCCACGGTGACCAGCAGCTCATGTTCACGCGCAAGGCGCAGCACCAGTTCTGCATCCAGCGGCTTGATGAAGCGCATATTGGCAACGCTGGCATCGAGCTGCTCGCCGGCCGCCAGCGCCGGCGCCAGCATCGTGCCGAACGACAGGATCGCCACTTTGTGCCCGCTGCGCCGCAGCTCGCCTTTGCCTACAGGCAAGGCGCGCATCTCTTCGCTGACCGCAACACCAACTCCCTTGCCGCGCGGATAGCGCACCGCGCTCGGAGTATTCAGCCGGAACGCGGTATACAACATCTGGCGGCATTCGTCCTCGTCGGCCGGAGCCATCACCGTCATGTTGGGAATACAGCGCAAATAGGAAAGATCGAAACTGCCCGCGTGGGTCGCGCCGTCCGCGCCGACCAGCCCGCCGCGATCAATAGCCAGCACTACCGGCAGATTCTGGATCGCGATGTCGTGAATAAGCTGATCGTAGGCGCGCTGCAAAAATGTCGAGTAAATCGCCACCACCGGCCTGTAGCCATCGCATGCCAAACCGGCGGCAAACGTCAGCGCGTGCTGTTCGGCGATGCCGACATCGAAATAGCGCGCCGGGAAGCGCTCGGCAAATTCCGCCATTCCCGACCCCTCGCACATCGCCGGAGTGATGCCAATCAGCCGTTCGTCCTGCGCCGCCATATCGCAAAGCCACTTTCCAAACACCTCGGTATAGGTGGGCTTGGCGACTTGCTCTTCGACATCGTTCAGGACAGGCTTGGCAACAATGCCCTGGGTGCGGTCGAATTTGTTCACGCCGTGGTAGAGCAGGCAATTTTCTTCGGCCAGCGCGTAGCCTTTGCCCTTCTGCGTGACGATGTGCAGAAACTGCGGGCCGGTCAGCTGGCGAAGATTGCTCAGGGTATCCAGCAGCACCCCCAGATCATGCCCATCGATCGGACCGATATAGTTGAAGCCGAACTCCTCGAACAAGGTGCTCGGCGTCACCATGCCTTTGACATGCTCTTCGGCGCGCTTGGCAAATTCCAGCACCGGCGGAATCCCCTTCAACACCCTCTCGCTTCCGCGCCGCATCGTTGCGTAAAAGCGTCCCGACATCAGCCTGGCCAGATAATTATTCAGCGCGCCGACCGGGCGCGAGATGGACATGTCGTTATCGTTGAGAATGACCAGCAGGTTCGCATCCATCGCACCGGCGTTATTGAGCCCCTCGAAAGCCATCCCGCCGGTCATCGCACCGTCGCCGATGATCGCCACGGCACGCCGCTCGGAGCCTTGCAGTTGCGCCGCCACCGCCATGCCCAGCGCCGCCGAAATCGATGTGCTGGAATGCCCGGTGCCAAAGGTGTCATAAGGGCTTTCCTCACGCTTGGGAAAACCGGAGATGCCGCCCGCCATGCGCAGCCTGCTCATTGCGTCGCGGCGCCCGGTGAGTATTTTGTGCGTGTAGGTCTGGTGCCCGACATCCCACACCAGCTTGTCTTCCGGCGTGTTGTAGATGTAATGCAGCGCGATGGTCAGTTCGACCGTTCCGAGGTTGGAGGACAAATGTCCGCCGGTCTTGCTGACCGATTCGACCAGAAATTCGCGTAATTCACCTGCCAGTTTCGGCAATTGACCGCGGTCCAGGCTGCGCAGCTCTTCGGGGGTATTGATGGTGTCGAGCAATGAGTACATCAGAATTTTCGCAACACGATAAAGTCGGCGAGTTCGCGCAAACGCTGCGCCGCATCGCCGAATTCGCTCAAGGTTTCCAGCGCCTCGCGATGCAGCCGCTGCGCCATGTCGCGCGCGCCCTGTATGCCCAGCAGACTGACGTAGGTCGGCTTGTCGTTGTCGGCGTCCTTGCCCGCCGTTTTGCCCAGCGTGGCGGTGTCCGCCTCGCAGTCCAGCACATCGTCCACCACCTGGAACGCCAGACCGATCAGCTTGCCGAAATGATCCAGTTTATTCATCTGCATGGCTCCCAGGCCCGAACCGCAATGCGCGCCCAGCATGATCGCCGCGCGGATCAGCGCGCCGGTCTTGTGGATGTGCATGAATTCCAGCTCGGGTAGCGTGAGTGCTTTGCCCACGCTGGCCAGATCGATCGCCTGGCCGCCCGCCATGCCGCGCGAACCGGAAGCCACCGCCAGCAGCTTGATCATTTCCAGCTGACGCGCCGCATCGTCGTTAGCGTGAAACTCGCGCAGCGATTCGTTTGCCCCCTCGCCCGCCTGCGGGAGAGGGTTGGGGTGAGGGAAACGGGCATGCCCGTTCAGGCGATGTTCCGCCAGCAGCTGAAACGCCAGCGCCTGCAGGCTGTCGCCGACCAGTAGCGCGGTCGCATCGTCATACTGCACATGGCAAGTCGGCTTGCCGCGGCGAAGCACATCGTCGTCCATGCACGGCATATCGTCGTGCACCAGTGAATAGGCGTGTATCAGCTCGACGGCAGCGGCAACGATATCCACGCGCGCCACCTCCGCGCCGACCAGTTCGCCCGCGGCGAACGCCAGCAGCGGGCGCACCCGCTTGCCGCCATCAAGCACCGCATAGCGCATCGCTTCATGCAACCGCTGTGGCGCGACTTCTGCGCGCGGCAGCAACCCGCGCAGCACATCCTCGAAGCGCGCCTGGTGGGAGGCGACCCAGCTTTGAAAATCAGCGCGCATCAAAGCTGCCCTGAACCTGTCGAAGTGATCTGCCCAGTCTCACTATTGGTGGAAAATTCTTTCAGCACGCCATTCTCCAGCACACTCACCTGCTGCTGCGCGTCTTCAAGGCGGCCCCGGCAGAACGACAGCAATTCCGTGCCGCGCTTATAGGCTGCCAGCGAATCTTCCAGCGACAACTTGCCTGCCTCCATATCGGCGACAATCTGCTCAAGCTCGGCCATTGCCGACTCGAAGCCAACTGTTTTTTGCGCCCCTGACTTCTTTAATTGGCCAGCCATAACAGCCTCTGCAAAGGAAAGGCCGCTATTTTACCTAACGCACCCTGACTGAGCCAATTTATATTGCCCCGTGCAAGAAATTCGGGGAAAATCCGCGCCCCACTTAACTCATAAATCGTAACTTCTCACCACGAAGCTCACTAAGGAGCGAAGATAAAAATGGATCCGTTCTTTAATCAGCCTTTACGTAGATTGGGCTCGCTATGCTATGCCCAGCGCACTGTGTGTAATCAATTGTGACGCGTATCGTCAAAAACATCGTTCCCATGCTCCGCCTAAAAACGACAAGAATAGTCCCTCTCCCGCAGGCGGGAGAGGGAGCCATCATGAACAGCGCCCTATGAAATCCTCCTGGATGCTGGTCGCCGGATTGCTGTTCGGCGGCATGGGCGTATTCGTCAAGCTCGGCGCCCCGTATTTCTCGTATGTTGAACTGGTTTTCTACCGCTCGTTCTTCGGCCTGCTGCTGTCGTATGTTATTTTGCGCCAACAGCGCGACAGCATCGCCACACGCCACTGGCGCACCCACCTGTGGCGCGGCATTTCCGGCTCTGTCGCGCTGGCGTTGTTTTTCTACTGCATTACCGTATTGCCGCTCGCCACCGCCGTCACGCTCAACTACACCGCGCCGCTGTTTCTGACCGTCTTCACGATGCTGGTGCTCAAGGACAAATTCCACCTGCCGCTGACCATTGCCATCGCACTGGGGTTCTGCGGCGTGGTGCTGCTGCTGCGCCCCACATTGCAGCAGGAGCAACTGCTGCCCGGCCTGCTCGGCCTGATCTCCGGCTTCCTCGCCGGAATCGCCTATCTCAACGTCAAACAGCTCGGCATGATCGGCGAACCGGACACGCGCACGGTGTTTTATTTCAGCCTGACCGCGTCCATCGGCAGCGGCGTATGGATACTGTTCGATACCGTGCACCCGGTCACGCTGCAAGGCTTCGCGATCCTGCTCGGGCTGGGCAGCACCGCCACCCTCGCGCAACTCGCGATGACCCGCGCCTACCGCACCGGCAAAACGCTGGTGGTCGGCAGTCTGGCCTACAGCACCATCATATTTGCCAGCCTGTTCGGCATGTTGTTGTGGGGCGAAACCCTGCCGCTGAGCAGCTGGCTGGGCATGGCGTTCATCATCGCCGGCGGTGTGCTAAGCTTACGGCTGAGCCCAAAGCATTAATAAAGGAAGAAAAAGAAAATGATCACCATCGAACAAACCGACAACCTCGTCAACGTCGCCGTGCTCGGCGAATTCACCCTCTCCGACTTCAAGACATTCGAGGAACAATCCCTCTACAAACTGAAAATGCCCGGCACCGTGAACCTGCTGTTCGATCTGCGCGCGATGATCGACTATACCGTCGACGTGGCGTGGGAGGAAATCAAATTCTTCAGCCGCGAACACAACCACGACTTCAACAAGATCGCCGTCGTCACCGACGACCAATGGATCACCTGGCAGGCCTGGCTGTCGCGCATCTTCATCGACGCCGATATCGAGGTGTTCAACGATTACGATGAGGCGCTGGCTTGGGTTCAAACATAACTTGACGAATGCCAGCTTATGCACCGAGAAGCAAGCGTAGCCCGGATGAAATGCAATGGAATCCGGGACACTCTCGGATACGCCACCGCCCCCCGGATTCCGCCTGGCTTCATCCGGGCTACATCAACGCTAATGACCGGAGCACTTCACCATCATGGCCATTCTCCTCATCATCACCCTAATATTGAGCATCACGCTGCTGATCGTCTGGCTGCGCTGGCGGCAGGCGGTGCGGGCGGACTACATCCGCACTTACATGTTTCCGCCGGGGATATTCGCGAAACTTCAAGCCAGGCGGCCCGAGCTGTCCCTCAAGGATTGCCAGTTGACGGCGCGCGCTCTGCGCCAGTTCTTTCTGGCTTACTTGAAGGGCGGCCGCCAGTTCGTCGCGATGCCATCGCAGGTTGCGGGTTACCTGTGGCATGAGCTGACGCAGTATCCGCGGCACTACAAGGCGTTCTGCGACCAGGCGTTCGGGCGCTTCATGCACCACACGCCGGCCATTGCGCTGGGCACGGACAGGCAGGATAACGCCGGTTTGCGCCGCACCTGGCGGCACACGTGCATCGACGAGAACATCGATCCCCGCAACCCTTTGCGTTTGCCGCTGCTTTTCGCGCTGGACGCCAAACTGAACATCCCCAATGGTTTTCGCTACGCGCCGAAACGCGAAACTTCGCGGCAGGGCGGGGATCATGGCGGTAGTGGTGGCGACGGCGGATCTACTTGCTACGGCGAAGACTTCTCCAGTACAAGTTATGATGGCTGCACGGACGGGATGAGCGATTCGTCTTCGGGCGATGGCTGCGGCGACGGAGGTGGTGGCGACGGGGGCGGCGGGGATTGAGCTTGCGCCTTCAATGTGACTCGTTATTGTAACGAGCGGGCCATGCCCGCGATAACACTGTCGCGGGCATGGCCCGCTCCTGCACACACCCGCCCAACAAAAAACCCGCCAAGGCGGGTTTTTCTTTGTGCCAAGCATTCCTTGGCTGGAAACCTTGCCGGATTACTTCAGCTTGGTTTCCTTGTACATGACATGCTTGCGTACCTTGGGATCGAATTTCTTCATTTCGATCTTTTCCGGCATGGTGCGCTTGTTCTTGGTCGTGGTGTAGAAATGTCCGGTACCTGCACTGGATTCCAATTTAATTTTTTCGCGAGCCATTTTCTATCTCCTTAGATGTTTTCGCCGCGTGCGCGCATTTCTGCCAGCACTGCGTCGATACCATTCTTGTCTATGGTGCGCAGTGCCGCGTTGGTCAATCGCATGCTGACCCAGCGGTTTTCGCTCTCAACCCAGAAGCGGCGGCGTTGCAGGTTAGGCAAAAAACGGCGCTTGGTTTTGTTGTTCGCATGGGAAATATTGTTCCCGCTCATCGGGGCTTTTCCCGTTACTTGACAGACACGTGCCATGGCTCTACTCCAACCGATTTCAAAAGAGCGCGGATTCTACCGAAGGAATCCGCAATGTTCAACCGGTATTTTGACTGGACTTGGCGACTGCCTGCGAAAAGCACGGCGTTCAACCTTTATTTCCCCGGTGTTTTGCCCGGTGTATTGATATACCAACCCTGTGACGCATTGGCAATTTTCACCACCAGCAGCATCACCGGCACCTCGTTCAGCACGCCGACCTGGATGTTTACCCTGGCGACTTCCAGGCTGGCGACGGCCTGAAACACGCCCGGCAGGAATTGCCCGAGCAGCATCCCGGTGATGATGCACAGCGCGACCCAGACGGTCAGATAGCGTTCGAACAGATTCATGGCGTCAGTCCTTGATTTGGCCGATCTCGGCGAGTCTCTGCTTCAGCGTGAGCTTGTCCAGCTTCCCTATCGGCAGGCTCATGAACAACTGGATGCGCCTGGGACGGCGAACTCGTCCCAGCTTTTGCTGCGCAGCCCTGCGGTGCTGTAGCCCTGCTGTTGCAGCCACTCCAAGGCTCCCGGATTGACCTGTCCGGCAGGTTGGCAGCCCGCGCTGCAGGCCTTGAACTTGCCCTTGCCCAATGTATTGAACAGCACCTCGGCCAGGATGCTGCGCGCGGAATTGCCGGTACACAGCTCCAGCACGTTGTAAGGTTTGCCTTGCTGCATTTGATAATTTCGCTATGTATGGCTGGACAGGGCACATATCCCGGCATCAGTCTCGATCTGGATGGTGGCATGTTTGATGGCAAAGTTGTCGCGCAACTCCCCGGCTACGCGGTTGAGGAAATCATCTCCCGGGTTTCCGCTACACGTGACCAGATGCACGGTCAGGGCAGTCTCGGACGTGCTCATCGCCCAAACATGCAGGTCATGCACGGCGCTGACTTCGGGCAGCGCGGACAGGTAATTCCTCACGGCATCCAGTTCGATCGAGGCGGGTACGCCATCCAGCGAGAGATGCAGCGAGTGGCGCAGCAGGTCCCAGGTGCCCCATAGAATCACCAGCGCAATCAGCAGGCTGATGGCCGGGTCCAGCCACATCCAGCCGGTGACGATGAACAGCGCGCCGATGATGACCACGCCCACCGACACCAGCGCATCCGCCGCCATGTGCAGAAATGCGCCGCGCAGATTGAGATCGTCCTTGCTGCCGGACATGAACAGCCATGCGGTGATGCCGTTAATCACCACGCCGGCAGCCGCCACCGCCATGACCGTGCCGCCCTGCATCGGAACGGGATGATTGAATCGGGCGATGGCTTCCCACGCAATGCCGCCGATGGCGACCAGCAGAATCAGCGCATTGAACAAAGCGGCCATGATCGTGGCACGCCCCAGGCCATAAGTGTGTTTGCGGTTTGGGCGCAACTTGCCCAGATAAAAGCCTCCCCACGCGATCATCAACCCGAGCACATCGCTCAGGTTGTGCCCCGCATCGGAAAGCAGCGCGAGTGAGCCGGCCTGCCATCCGTAGAATGCTTCGATCAGCACAAAACCTGTGTTGAGCGCGATGCCGACGGCAAAGGCGCGCCCGAAATCTTTCGGCGCGTGTGCATGATTATGGTGGTCTTGATTCATCGCATCATCCTTGTTCTGTCCGGGTCAGGCGCGCGGCGAGCCAGGTCACACCCACCGCCACCGCCATCAGGCCGAAGGCGATGCCGATCTGGCTGACGCGCTCGGGTGCGAGCAACAGGATCGCGCCCAGTTCCAGCATCATCACTCCGGACATCAGCTTGAGCAGACGGCCTTCGCGTTCCGTCAGTTTTCTTGCGCCCAGCGTGCGGGCAAAGACGATGACGATCAGCGCCAGCGGCACCACGTAGATAAGATTATAAGCAGCGAGATAGCCGTAGCGCCCGACGGCGGAGAGATCGGCCAGCGTGAGCAAGCGGGTGTAGACCATGGGGAAGCCCGCCGTGCACAGCAGTTCGTAGAAGTTGGCGGCGATGGCGAGGAAGATGGTCGCCGCCAGCATGGCCGGCAAATTCTCGGCGGCGAGAATGGTGCGGGCGCGGCGGAAGATGTCGGGCTTCTTCGACTCCGGGATCGACAGCGTGATGCCCTTTTCGAACAGGAAGAAATCCTTCACGTTCACCGCGCCGACGAACACCGCCAGCGCGCCCGCCGCCAGCGTCACCCAGGCCAGGTGACCGAAAAGCTGGAAGACATTAAGCCAGGCGGCCATGAAGGCGAAGTACATGAGCCCGGAAACCATCACAAAGACGCCGCCGATGAGCAGCATGCGCTTGCGGCTCTTCTGGTGCGCCAGCATGGAGAGCAGGAACAGCAGCACGAAGAAGGCGCAGGGATTGAAGGCGTCCAGCCCCGCCAGCACGAGGGTAAGCGCAGGCAGCGACAGACTGGACGGGTCGATGGCGCCGAGCAGCGGCAATTGGATGGTTTCGCGCAACGGCGTGCTGGTCGCGGACGGCTCGCCCATGGCACGCGCGCGGCAATCGTCTAGGCGCTGGCGGATCATCGCGCCGGTAGTGGCATCGTCTGCCCAGCCGACATGCATCTCGCCGCAGAACAGCAACGCCGGAACGGATACCGCTTTCTCGCCCAGTTGTTTCGCCATGATCTGGTACAGCCGCACGTTTTCCGCGCTGCGGTTGAGCTCCAGTGCGTGCAGCTTCACCCACGGACGCGCCTGCGGGATGGCTGCGATATAGGGATGCGCCTCGGTGCAGTGCGGACAGGTCAGCGACCAGAAGAAATACAACTGCACTTCCGGCTTTCCGTCGGTGCCGGGTTTGACCCAGGGATCTCCGGCATGGCTGGCGGCGGGAGACAATGCCAGCAGGAATAGCGTGATCAGAGTCAGAAGTTTTCCGGTCATCGTGTTTCCTTTTTTACTGTGAATTTTCATGAATAGACCAATGCACGTTGTCAGAGATTGCATGAATCCATAAACCTGCCTCGCCCATCGTTGCTTTCCTTCGTCGCCAGTGTACTCATATCCCGTGGCGATCAGAAATACCAGCGCGCATAAGCCTCGACACGATGCTTGCCCGGTTTTTCGCCGAACTCGGTGTAGCGGTCGCCGTGGGTGAATGCCGCGCGCGCGCGCAGTTCCAGGTTGGTGATGCCGGTGTAACTCAGTTCCGGTGTCAGCGAGTAGCTGTGGTCGTCCAGGTTGGCGATGGCGGTGAGCGCCGGAGTGAAATATAACCAGTCGAACGGCTCCTTGGCACTGGCGCGCAGGTAGAGGTAATCGCGACCCGGATTGGGGCGGCCGTAGCCCACTTGGGCGAGCGTCGCTGCCTGGGTCGCAGCCGCGCCGCCGGTAGTCAGGGCAGCATCGGCGAAGGTGTAGAAGTCGGCCAGTGCATCGGCCGTGTAGCCTGTGCCGTTGCGGTATAACTCGGCGATCCAGGTCACCTCCCGCTCGGTCAGGTAGCGCAAACCCAGCAGCCAGCTATCGGCATCGCCCGTGCTCTGGGTCACGTTGCCCAGGTTATCCGTCTCCTGGCGCGGCTGGTCGAAGATGCGCGCCCATTCGCCGTGTACCTCCAGGTTCGCGCCGAGGTTGCGCGAGAAATCCAGACCGAAGCGGGCAGTCCTGCTGCCCTCGCCCAGCCAGAGCAGGTCGATGTCGGTGTCATGCCACAGCAAGTAGATTTTTGCCGCCGGGTTGGTGTGCCCGGGGAGACCGAAATCGCTGTTCCAGTCGTTATGGGTGGGCACGGCCAGCGCCGTGAGAGAGAGGGTGGTCAGCGGCCCATCCAGGCTCTTCACCCATTCGGCTCCGGCCATGAGGTAACCCTCGCGGCTTTGCTGCGGGTCGTCGGCATCCTTGGCGCGCTCGATGAAACCGACCGGATTCCAGGCGTAGCCCTTGCCCCAGCGTTGCACCCGCTTGCCCAGGTCGAGACTGAATTCATGGCCGGGCATCCAGTGCAGGCCGCCTTCCTGGATACGCTGAACATCGCCGGATGCACGCTGGTCATGCACCCATTCGGAATGACTGCGCAGGTCGATCACCGCCTCCTGCAGATGCCATGCACCGGACAGCTCCACGATACCGGTGGTGCGATCCAGCCGCTCGCGCCCGTCGGGGAAGTTGAGGCGGGCGAGTACCGAATCCGGGCGCAGTGTGTAGGCCTCCTGCTTCAGCTCCGCGTAGCCGCCGAACTCGAAGGTCTTCTTATCGAACTCGGCGGCATCGAAGCTGAATTCCTCGGCACCGGCGCAAAGTGAGAATAGCGCCAGCAACAGGTACAGGCCCCGTCTCACTTGCGCAACTCCTCCATGCGGGACAAATAGTTCTGGGTGAACACCTCGTCGGGCACGCTACGGCGCTTCAGTTGCGAGTACAGCATCACCGACTTGTAGCCCTGGTACACCGGGCTGTCGGTCTCCACCGTGGCGGGCCGGCGAATGCCGCCGCCGAAGTCCTTCATGTCCTTGAAGGTGATGGTCTTGATCAGCAGGCCGCTGGCAGCGTAGGCCTCGATCACGCGTGGCAGCACGCTCTTCTTCTCCACCCGCATCTTCAGGCGGTCATAGGCCACTGCGGCAGTCTTGGCCTTGAGTTCGAGCAGATATTCACCGCCCTCTTCCTTGGCCGAGGCCACCGTGTATTCCTCGGTATAGTCCAGGCGCAGGATGTCGGCGTTGTTGAACACCCCGCCCACCACCGATTGCAGGCTGGTGATGCGCACCGGCTTGCCGACGCTGGGGATGTACAACCACATATTGTCGCCCAGACGCAGCGTGGCGCGCCCCTTGTCGCTGGCCGGAGCGAGGAACAGCGCCGCCACCTTGTCGCGTCCCTTCTTAACCGAATAGAGCACGAACTCCTTCTTGCGCCCGTCCGGCTCGATGTTGATCAGCTTGCGGTACATCTCGTAGGACTCGGGCTCCAGATTGCGGTCAACCTGGCGCAGGATGGCATCGCCGTCGATGGCCAAGGCCCCCGCCGAGAACCAGAATGCTGCCAAAAACCAGGTAGGGTGCAATAAGCGCAGCGCATTGCACCGCCAGCCGGGTTTGGTGCAATGCGCCTTCGGCTTATTGCACCCTACAAAAGCTCTCACCTCGGCGTTCATTTTGCCGCCGCCTTAACCGCCTTATCGGCTGGCCCACTGGCAGAGACGGCGCGGATGTTCAGTCGCGTCATCTCGTCGGCCATGTTGCCGCCCACCTGGCCTGCCAGCAGCAGGGTGACGCGCTGTTCCGCCAGCCAGCGCGCCAGAGCCGGGCCGGCACCACCGGAGAGCCTGGCCGCCGGATTGGACTGGGCGGACAACAGCTTGCCCTGAGCGTCGAAGATGAGAATGTGCGGGGCGCGCGCGGCGACCGTGCTGACCGCCGCGTCGGCAGTGGAACCCTCTGCGGCAACGGCGATGCGCACCTCGGCGGCCTGGACATTCATTCCCGGCAGGGTGGCGAGAAGCAGCATCAGTGTCGAAAGGATATTGCGTATTTTCATGATCGTTCTCCTAAACATGCCGCAAAGCGACGATGGGGTCCATGCGCGAGGCGCGCCAGGCCGGTTGCAGACTGGCCAGCACGGCCATGCCCACCACCAGCGCGGTGACGGTGGCGATCTCGGCCAACGAAAGCACGGGCATCAGGGTGACGACCTCGCGTCCGAAGGGAAAGCTCACCGGCCACAGATTGAGCGCGGCCACCGCCGCCAGGCTGATGACCACGCCCAGCGCCGCGCCGAGCAGACCCAGCAGCAGGCCTTCGCCGACATAAAGGCCAAGGATGCGCGAGGGCGGCGTGCCGATAGCGGCCAGCGTGCCGATCTCGCGGATGCGTTCGTACACCGCCATCAGCATCACGTTCATCACGCTGACCAGGACGATGGCCACCAGCATGACGCGGATAAACAGGGTCATCAGGTCGAGCATGTTGGCGATGTTGGCGAAGGGGCTGAGTTGATCCCATGTATGCACTTCGAGTGCGGGTTGGCCTTCCTTGTTCTTCAGATCGGCCAGCGCCGTCTCCAGACGTTTCTTTACCGTTTTGGCCTGGCCCAGATCATTCAGCCGCACCGCGATCTCCATCGCCTGTTCCTTTTCCATGCGCAACAGTTCGCGGGCATCGGCGATGTCCACATAGCCATCGCGCCCGCCGGGTCCGGTCACCGGCTCCAGGATGGCGCGTATGGTGAAGTTCCTGCCGTTGACCGAGCCGTCCTGGTTGGTGGCGATCAGCACCACGGTGTCGCCCACCTTCACCTTCATGCCCTTGGCGATCAGTTCCGGGATCAATATCTGTCCCGGTGCCACCAGCGGCGCGGTTTTGTCGCCGTCGATAATGCGGCCGCGCAGGGCGGGTGCCGTGGCCTCTTCCGCCGCCGCTTCAACGCCGTTGAGGCGGATGCTGGTGGTCTCGGTGTAGTTGCTGAACATGGCGCCGAACTTGATGCGGGTCGAGAACGCCGCCACCGCCGGTTCGGCCTTGAGCACCTCGCGCGCCTTGTCCAGCGCGCGCGGCTGCATGCTCATGTTGAGCGGCAGGTTGTCCACCGAGGCGGTATAACCGCGCCGGTGAATCTGCAAATGGCCCAGCATGCTGTCGGTGATCTGGCCGATCATCACCCCCTTGAACGAACCGGCGGCAGCCACGAACAGCAGCATCGCCACCACGCCCAGGGTAATCAGCAAGGAGGTAAGCAAAGTGCGCCGCTTGTAGCGCAGCAGGTTGCGCAGGGACAGTTTCAATACGGCGATCATGACGGCCTCCCGTTCGGTTCGATCAAGCGGCCATCCTCCAGCAGGAAGGTGGTCTCCGCTTCGGCCATGATCTTGGGATCATGGGTGGAAAACACAAAGGTGGTGCCGAATTCGTCGCGCATCGACTTCATCAGATCGAGAATGCGATAGGCGGTGTCGTGGTCGAGGTTGGCGGTGGGCTCGTCGGCCAGCACCAGCTTGGGCTCCGACACCAGGGCGCGGGCCACTGCCACGCGCTGCTTCTGTCCGCCGGAGAGCTGGTCGGGGCGCTTGTGGGCCTGATCCGCCATACCCACCGCCGCCAGCAGTTTGTTCACCCGCTCGCGGCGTTTCTCTGCCGGCCAGGTGCGCACCATCAGCAGCGGATACTCGATGTTCTCGTAGGCCGAGAGTACCGGCACCAGATTGAAATCCTGAAACACGAAGCCCAGGTTCTCTCCCCGGAAAGCCGCCGCCGCCGTGCGCGACAGCCCGGCCACCTCGATGCCCAGCACGGTCAGCCGCCCGGCGCTGGGATGATCCAGACAGCCCACCAGATTGAGCAGCGTGGACTTGCCGCTGCCCGACGGCCCGACAAAGGCGACGAAAGCGCCCGCCTCGATAGTGAAATCGATGCCACGAATGGCGGGCACATCGACATCGCCGACCCGGTAGCTTTTCTCCAGCCTTTCGGCTTGAACCAGACTCATGATATTCCCTCCTCCATAGTAAGTATCCCCCGGCAAAGCCGGGGGCTTTAATTTGTGAGCCGCTCAAAGCGGCTTAACGGGGTCGCTTACGCGGCCCCTGCTCTTGTGGCC
>MGWZ01000096.1 GCA_001801175.1 Gallionellales bacterium RIFCSPLOWO2_02_FULL_57_47
TAGCCAAAGCGAAAACTCCTCGCACCGCATACTGTTTCCTGCTCACGCCTTGCCTCGCGTATGCGGGGCTTACTTGGCTCAGGGCGAACGGGCTTATTCATAGTTTCCTTAGCGAGCGTTGTTTGATCGCTTAGTCAGATGGCTATGCAAGGCTACCCGCCGCATGATTGAAACATTCGGCGCATTCCGCACAGCGGCTGGCTATGCCTTAAGCGCTGGAACGATTTGACGGGCGTATATAGCTTGTTACAGCCCACCCATCCGTTTGGCGAATGAGCCCGCGTAGGCTGGTGAGCGGAAGAGAAGGATGGGGTCATTCGTCGGTGCAATTCCGTCCGCCATTACCAGAGGATCGAAGTTGATTTTTTCGCACTCGCCACCCTTCTGCGGCATCGCCGAAGAAACCGTCAGGGTTCCAACCTTAACCGTCTTGCGCTTTTCGGGCCATGCTATCGTCGGGTTGTCCTCGGTGTCACCCGGTTCACCAAGCGCAATCAGCATGTCCCAACGCACAGGCCCCCGCTTCGTCCGTTCAATCAGTGCCTGCTCAAGGAAATTCGGCGGCGACGATTTGAGTTCGTCATCGGACAGCCGTTTTTCCCCATCCTGTGGAACGAAACGCCAGCGTACATACGTGGTCTTGTTGCCGCGATTGATAAACTTGAACGTGTGAATGCCAAAATAGGCGCTGTTGGCATAACTCGTTGGCGGGTTGTAGTTGGCGAGAAATGCCGCCTGCGCCAGGTTGTCGGGATGATTTGCCTTGAATGCCTTGATCTTTTCGGGGTCGGGTTTGCCTGTCGCCGGATCCGGCTTTGAGGCGACAATCATATCGAGAAATGTCTGTGGCTGTACCGCGCCGAACACGGGCGTGTTCAGCATTGTTATATGCTGCAGGTTGTCACCGGGCAGCTTGAATTCCAGTGCCATGCCTCGCGCACTTTTTGCCGTATCCAGCGCCTTGGGATTGCCGCCGGCCAGGGAGAAACGCGCGACGACTGGCACGGGTTTCCCCGAAAACAGCGCTGAACGCGAATAGGCAGCAGCCTCGGGCGTGCCGACAAACTCACCGGCTGCGCAAGTGCCTTTGGTGTGATTGCGGCGTTCTCCGGGCGTTACGCCAAAAGTATCCTCGAGGGCAGTTACCACCTGCTCCGCAGTTACCTGGTTTGCTGCCACCGCGCAGCACGGAGCGGTTAGGGGCAGCATCCCGGTCAACAGACAAGCCAGCAGAGTGTATTTGTGGGTATCCATATCAGCTCCTTTCATTGGGTTGAAGAACTTATAAGCGACATCAAGTACTCGGAAACTACAAATTAAAAGGGGCTACACCCCCAATTTGGTTAATTCATCGCACACACTCTAAACATTCCCTAAAATGGGCGCAACATAATCAAGATTCCAGAAGTGAAGCACGAAGTAACAAAAGGACACGATGCAGATCGACGGGCGCTTCGAGAGAGTGGTGGGCGGGCGCCTAGACGGCGGCTGGGGGTGAACCGCGAACATATGCCGCTCGATGTCGACAGTCTCAGACCGCCGTCACGGACGGGGCTGATGCGGCTTTATTAGCCGACTGCCATGCAATCAGCCTGGCGTGCATGCGCTTGAAGTGCGAGCCGCGCCAGTAAACCCGCCCGCATGCCGGGCAATGGCACAGCGGATGATCCGGACTGAGCGCATCGGCCGGGGCGCGCGCCGATGCTGCGGAATCTGCGGCAACCAGCAAGGTGTTGTCTACCAGGCAGCGGGTGAAGGAATGGCTGAGCCAGTCAAGCCTGAAGTGCGCGCCGAGCGCGGCGGCGAGTTGGTCGAGATCGCCCTGCGGCAGCAGCAGCGCTACGCCGCGCGCCGCCTTGTGTTCCTGCACCAGTTGGTCCTGTGTCAGGAAGTAGCGCCCTTCCGCGCGGCATTGCCGCAGCAGCTCGCCGTCGCTGCGGCCGCCATTGGCAAACAGAGCGTCGTACCCTGCGGCGCGCAGGTAGCGGCACAGCCGGCCGAGCATGAGAGCCTATTCCAGCAGGTTTCATACCCCGCGTTGGGTCTGGGCGCGGATGGATGCAAGGCGCAGCGCGCAGCCAATGGTTATTCCATTGGCAAGCGGTGCAACGCCGCAGACGCCGCGCCCAGACCCAACCCGAAGGGCCGCTTGCCTGGGGGTGCATTGCGGCGTTGCGGCCTGCTTGTGGAGAATGACTACACGGCGCAGCCCGTGCCTTGCACTGCATCCCGCAGGCAAGCGGCGCGGAGTATGAAACCTGCTGGAATAGGCTCTTAATCGCACAGGAAACGGGGTATTGAACTCACGCCAAAATAGTACACCTCGACAGCGCAAATAGGTGACACAGGTCATTGTTTGCTTACCGCCGTTTGGCTAGAATCACGGTGCCATCAATTGCTGGCACTCTAAGGAGAACGACGATGGAACATACTCTGCCTGCACTACCCTACGCCATGGACGCGCTCCAGCCGCACATGTCCAAAGAAACTTTCGAATACCACTACGGCAAACACCATCAGGCCTATGTTACCAACCTCAATAACCTGATCAAGGGCACCGAATACGAGAAGCTTGATCTGGAGGCGATTATCAAAAAGGCTCCCCCGGGCGGTGTCTACAACAACGCGGCGCAGGTGTGGAACCATACTTTCTTCTGGAACTGCATGAAGCCGAATGGCGGCGGCGCACCGGTTGGCGCGCTGGCGAACGCCATCAATAAAAAGTGGGGAAGCCTGGACGAATTCAAGAAGGCTTTTCAGACTTCCGCAGTGGGCAATTTCGGTTCCGGCTGGACATGGCTTGTGAAGAAGGCCGACGGAAGCGTGGATATCGCCAGCATGGGCCCGGCTGGAACACCGTTGACCACTGCCGACAAGGCGATTCTGTGCGTTGATGTATGGGAACACGCCTATTACATTGACTACCGCAATCTGCGCCCCAAGTTCGTCGAGACTTTTCTCAATAACCTGGCCAACTGGGATTTTGCGGCAAAGAATTTCGCCTGAGCTTTAGCCGGATCAAGTGAGTGAAATATAGAAGGGTGCATGGAATGCACCCTTCACGGTTATTGTTCCGGCTGGATAAACTACATGTCAATTCAACCAGGCGGGTTTCTAGCCATATATGGACGATGTAAACCCTAAAGCGGGCCCCGAAACGGGTGACGCCAATGATCGCCGCGCTCAGCACAATCTGCGCATGATTTTTGATAAAGCCTGCCAGATAGCCGCGCCGTTCTTTGATTCAAAGCAGGGCTGGGGTGGATCTTCACTGACCATGTATGCGCGTCAAACCCTGCGCGAGGCATATCCGGATTTGACCCAGCAGGAGATTGCGATCCTGTTTTCGGCAGTATCGCGATTTTACAGAAGCGCTCCGAAAATCAGCTAAGCGCTTTTCATGCGCCAGCCTATCGCTGGTTCGGTCAAAAAATGTGCTTCAGATGCGATGCCTGAATGAATCCTGAGGGATGCGCGGATATAATTGTGCAACAATTCGCTTTTGATGGTCATCCCTGATTATTTTTACCATGAACCCTACCCTCGTGTTTGACATCGAAACCGTTCCCGACATTGCCGGGCTGCGCACGCTGCATCAACTGGACGCGCATGTCAGCGATGCGGAAGTGGCAGAGATGGCCTTTCAACTGCGCCGCCAGAAGACCGGCAGCGACTTCATGCCGCATCATTTGCAGCGGGTGGTGGCGATCTCATGCGCATTGCGCGAGGGCGACAATTTCAAGGTATGGTCGCTGGGTGGGCTGGAAGAAGATGAAGGCAGCATCATCCAGCGTTTCTTCGACGGCGTCGACAAATACACGCCGCAGCTGGTGTCGTGGAACGGCGGCGGTTTCGACCTGCCGGTGCTGCACTATCGCGGGCTGATCCACGGCGTGCAGTGCGCGCGCTACTGGGACCAGGGCGAGGACGACAAGGAATTCAAGTGGAACAACTACATCAGCCGTTACCATTCGCGCCATCTCGATCTGATGGACCTGCTCGCGATGTACGGCGGGCGCGCCAACGCGCCGCTGGATGAGCTGGCGAAACTGATCGGCTTTCCCGGCAAACTCGGCATGGACGGCAGCAAGGTTTGGGAGGCGTATCAGCAGGGCAGGCTGGACGAGATCCGCAACTATTGCGAGACCGACGTGGCGAATACTTATCTGGTGTTTGCGCGCTTCCAGATGATGCGCGGCGTGCTGACGCGCGCACGCTATCAGAAGGAATGCGATCTGGTGCGCAGCGAACTGGGCAAGCTCGATCAGCCGCACTGGCAGGAATTCCTGGCCGCCTGGCCGCAACAGTAATTTCTATGACCAAAAATGACACGGTATTGGTCGAGTCGCTCGACCAGGAAGGGCGCGGTGTGGCGCACGCCGACGGCAAGGTGATTTTTATCGAAGGCGCGCTGACCGGCGAGACGGTCGGCTACAGCTCGTATCGCACGAAGCCGTCGTTTGAATTGGCGCAAGTCACCGAGATCTGCCGGGCCGCATCAATGCGCGTGCAGCCGAAGTGCAGGCATTTCGGGGTGTGCGGGGGGTGTTCCATGCAGCATCTGGATGCCAATGCGCAGGTTGCGGTGAAACAGCGCATCCTCGAGGACAGCCTGTGGCACATCGGCAAGGTGAAAGCGGAAACCGTCCTGCCGCCGATCCACGGACAGACCTGGGGTTATCGCGAACGCGCGCGCCTTTCGGTCAGGCATGTCCTGAAGAAAAACAAGACGCTGGTCGGCTTCCACGAAAGACGCAGCAGCTTCGTTGCCGACATGGAGTACTGCGAAATTCTAGTGCCGAAAATCGCCGGCCTGTTGCCGCTGCTGGCAGAGCTGGTGAGCAGCCTGTCGATACGTGATCGCCTGCCGCAGATCGAAGTGGCGGTCGGCGAGTTTGTCGATGCGCTGGTGTTGCGCGTGATGGACGCGCCATCAAGCGATGATGAGGCTGCGCTGCGCGCGTTTGCCGACAGGTATCAGATTCAATTCTGGCTGCAATCCGGGGGGCCGGACACCATCGTTCCGTTTCATCCTGTCAACGCGCCGCCCCTTTCCTACAGCCTGCCTGAATTCGGCATTACCATGCCGTTCGGACCGGGCGAATTTACCCAGGTCAACAGTGCGCTGAACCGCGTGATGGTCAGCCGCGCCATCCGCCTGCTTGACCCGCAGCCGGGCGAGCGCATCGCCGATTTTTTCTGCGGCCTGGGCAATTTTACCTTGCCGATCGCGCGCAGCGGCGCGAAGGTGCTCGGCATCGAAGGCAGCGCCGCGCTGGTGGCGCGCGCCAAAGAAAATGCCGCAGCCAATGGCTTGGCAGGCAACGCCAAATATGCCACGATGAATCTGTTCGAGATGACAGCAGAGGCTTACGCCGGGCTGGGAAAGTTTGACAAGCTGCTGATCGACCCGCCGCGCGACGGCGCGCTCGAACTGGTGAAATCCCTGGGCGGTGGCGGCGGTGAACATGCCCCGTGCCGCATTGTGTATGTTTCCTGCAACCCCGCCACACTGGCGCGCGATGCGCAGGTGCTGGTACAGATTCACGGGTACACACTGAAAGCGGCGGGGGTGATGAATATGTTTCCGCATACCTCGCATGTCGAATCGATAGCGGTGTTTGAACACGTACAGGTGAAGCAACCATCCGCGTAAGCCGCAACCAAATGGTTGGAACAGCGAAGACGGAATTTTCAGGGGGTCATAATGCAAAAAAGAAGGCAGGGTTTCCCCTGCCTTCTTCATGCGTGCGCTGAATTACTTGGCAGCAGCGTCAGCTTTCTTTGACTTTGCCGCAACCTTGGCGCCTTCTTTCTTGGCAGGTGCAGCCGCTGCAGCAGGAGCAGCGGCTGCGGAAAAAGAAACTGCAGCAAATGCAGCGAGGATTAATGCGGATAACAGTTTGCTCATTGTGAACTCCAAATATGTTAGGGAAGCTCTGATTAAGTCCTCCGTTCGTGGTGAGCCTGTCGAACCATGAATGGAGGGGTTAATCAGATCAACGGGTTAAGCGAACCGCCCTTCGACAGGCTCAGGGCGAACGGACTTATTCAGAGTTTTCTTAAGTTAATAAACATTCATGACACTGAAATGTCGCGTTACAAAACGCGCGGCATATTGGTTTGCTTGACACCGCTGAACGGCATTTTTATTGTGGCGCTCCCCAGATTGGCGGATAAGATAGCGGTTGTGTCCAACGCAAGATAAACTGTGCGAAGTTAAAAGAGATGTGGGGTTAAGCCAGGCAATCCACCTTCCGGCTTGCTGGGCAGTGGAACAGATACACAGGGTTAAGGATTGAACAAGATATAACCCAAACCGATGTTCAACAATTTGCTAACGGCATATTATGAAACGCTACAGTGACCTTGTCGCCGATGCGCTCACACGCGTGGCTGAAATCCAGCCTTGGGATTTGAGCAAACTACTCGCTGCGGGACGCGAGTTCGTGATGCTCGACGTGCGCGAGCCGGCAGAATTCGCCATGCTGCGCATCCCCGGCGCGATCAATGTGCCGCGCGGCATACTGGAGCAATCCTGCGAATGGGATTTTGACGAGACCGTGCCGTTGCTTGCTTCCAGCAGGGAAATGGATATCGTGGTGATCTGCCGTTCCGGTTACCGCTCGGCGCTCGCCGCCGACGTGATGCGGCAGATGGGCTTCACCAGCGTGGTTTCGCTCAAGACCGGCGTGCGCGGCTGGAACGATTCCGAGCAGCCGCTGGTGGATGGGGCGGGTAACCCGGTGGATGCCGATACGGCGGATGGGCTGCTGGCAAACCGCCTGCGCCCCGATCAGCACAAACCGTAAGCATCATGATGCAGGTTGGGCTTCGCCCACCATGTCGGGCGGAGCCCAACCTACAAAAAAGGCGGCCATTTGGCCGCCTTTGCATTTGAAGCAATGAACCTTAGTCCCGCTCGCCGCTGAACGCCATCAGCAGGCTCAACAGGTGGATGAACAGGTTGTAGATGTTCAGGAACAGTCCCAGCGTCGCCATCACGTAGTTGGTCTCGCCGCCGTGCACAATCCGGCTGACATCGAACAGGATGTAGGCGGAGAAAATCAGCACGGCGATCGATGAAATGGTCAACGACAGCGCGGGAATCTGGAAGAACAGGTTTGCCAGCGAGGCGACGATCAGCAGGATCAGCCCGATGAACAGGAATTTGCCCATGAAACTGAAATCCTTCTTGGTCACGGTGGCGATGGTTGCCAGCGAGAAGAAGATGATGCCGGTGCCGCCTGCGGCCAGGCCGATCAGCTGTGCGCCATTCTTCAGGTGCAATGCCACTTGCAGGATCGGGCCGAGGAACACGCCCGCCAGAAGCGTGAAGCCGAGCAGTGCGGCGATACCCCAAACGCTGTTGCGCAATGCAGTGACGGCGAACAGCATGCCCATCATCGCGCCAAACATCAGCAGCGCGCCCATGATCGGGTGTTCTGCCATGAACGAGAAATTCATCGACATGCCGACGAACGCGCCGATGACAGTCGGGATCATGGTCAGCGCCAGCATCATGTAGGTGTTGCGCAGAACCTTGTTCTGTTCGGCTGCGAGTGCGCCGCCGGTTTGCGTTGCGGTTTGGTATTGCATGTATGACCTCCTGAGATTAATCGCTAAAAAACCATAACTAAGACTACAAAAATATAGAAAAAGTTTCAATATGTGGAATTGGCTAATTGTTGGCACTACTATTAACCATAAGATGGCGTATTTTACTTGATTTTTCGTTCCTTACATATCACCTGTTGAGCATAACTTGGCGTTATTCGGCAGATGTTGCTCATATGTTGACGTTGTTCCTCATTTGCCAAAGACGGGACGAATCTTTATCTATAAAGAAGTGCTCCCAATAGAAGGGCAGCATCTAATTGAGCCGCCAAACGGTAAACGTCTCCTGCGTGTCGATGCTACACGTCGCCAGCGTCAGCTATCGGGTAAGCTGAATAAGTTGGGTATCCGGATTTTCCGGTGGGTTTAGAGCTTTGAGCGGTGAAGGATGATTTTTTAGTCTCCGGATTTTCTGGTGGGTGAGATGAAATTTAATCGCAGCCTAGCCTAGCAACTTGACACAATCCTTCTGTCAACTAGAATAGCTACACGTCCGCGTCGCGTGGACTCTAAAGTAACGCGGATTGTCAAACCTGCCGCAAGGCGTCCAGTAGTACCCAACAGAACCATTCTGTCCAAAACTTGAGAATGATAGTGCCTGCGTTCGTCGAACGTAATCGCTAGCGTTTTTTATTTTCATAAATTTTTCATCCTCGTGATGAAGATCGTCGCCATGCGTTATTGGCATATCAAACCAACCTGAAATCCTAATTCATTACTGGAAGTCAGGTTTCGTCGGCGCAAAATATCGCGTCATTAACCCACGCGGGTAAGTTGCTACCCGTCAAGGGTGCAGCTACGCGCATTTCAAAGGAGCTCGCGATGCAAAAAATTGCATATTGCAAGCGTCATCACAAGGTATATAATAAACATATATCTAATGAGGAGGTAATTATGAGAAATTTGCTTCTGAAATTCAAATCTAAAGACTCTCCTTATGGGGTTACGAGAGAAACCTTAAAGGCGCTGGCTGATGAAATGGATGTAAGTGAAACGATGGTGGTGCATCTCGCCATCTCCCGTTTTGCAAAAGAGGTTCTTCCTGCCTACGAGATTGATGACGGCCAACTTACAGTTGGGGACATCAATCGCACTCGAAAGGCTGCGGAACCAATGCTGCCGAAGGGCAAGGTAATCAACACGCGATCTTTGCTTTAAGGAAAGATTATGTGGGAATTGCCTAACCCAGGAGATATTGTCTGGTGCCATTTCCCGCAACGCCCTCGGGATGTTCCAGGACCGAAGCCTCGCCCAGCCCTCGTTGTTTCTGTTACAGAATACGAAGATGGGCATACGGTGAAGGTTGCTTACGGAACATCGCAGAAGGTTGATCGATTGAAGGCTGGTGAATTTGCAATTCGAAAAGCAGAAAACAAAACTGCCTACGAAGTCGCCGGTTTGTCATACGACACGAAATTTGATCTCCGCAACATGGTTGAACTGCCGTGGAACGAGATATTTTTTTCCGTGCCGCCCAACCCATCCCATGGGCAAACTCCAAAACTTGGAAGTCTGCATATCGGAATGCACAGGGCTCTCAATGCTGCTGCAC
>MGWZ01000097.1:0-3966 GCA_001801175.1 Gallionellales bacterium RIFCSPLOWO2_02_FULL_57_47
AAGCAAGTATTGGCATCCCCGTTGTTCGATGCCCCGCGCTTTGCACGAAATTTTGAGGAGGCGCTGTGGGGGATGTGGCAGGCCTATCAAGCCAAACAAGAGAAGTTGTCATGACTGCCAGGTGTGATGTGATTGTTCCGGCAAACGAAATCAGAAGACTGGGTGGTGACTATTGGAGAAGTAGCTCATGCACTGGAAGCTTGGGTTGATGAGCACGGGCACAGAATTTAGGTGCTGTGTTACTTGCAGATGCCGATTTCTTAGTCAGGAATAAGCACAGTTACTTGCGTCCGACTTAGCAGTTTTTTGAAATCGGTGTCGAATGTGACAAGGTGTTCGCTGAGTTGAATCACTGCCGCCGCGAGCCACGCATCAGGAATATCGTTCGCGGCCAGCTTCTTCTCTATGCAGAGTTGGCGCAACATTGGCCACTCGGCGCAGAGAGAAGTGGCCTCGCAAATTCGGACAGCCCGTTAAGTGACCTTCCCTCTGTTTTTCGTCTTCCAGCAGGCGGGTTTCATGCTACCAGTTTTTCCTGTTGCTGAGCGGTGAGCCAGTCACTCAAGAACTGCATCGGTGACTTGTAGCCCAACGTCGAGTGCCGCCGCTTCCGGTTGTAAAACACCTCAATGTATTCAAATGTCATGGCTATCACTTCGTCTCGGGTCTCGAAGCGTTCACCATACACCCGCTCGTTTTTAAAGCCGCCGAACCAGCTCTCGGTCGGCGCGTTATCCCAGCAATTGCCCTTGCGGCTCATCGAGCAGATCATTCCGTATCCCTTAAGCTTGGCCTGAAATGCGTGGCTAGCATATTGGCTGCCTCGATCCGAATGGTGTATCAGCCCAGCCGCCGGTTTGCGACGGAACCATGCCATTGTCAGCGCATCGGTCACGATGTCTGCTGTCATGCGCGGCTTCAGTGACCAGCCGACCACTTCACGGTTGAACAGGTCGATCACAACTGCCAGATACAGCCAGCCTTCATCCGTCCACAGATAGGTGATGTCGGAAGTCCAGACCTGATTGGGTGCGTCGGGCGTGAAGTTCCGATCCAGCAGATTCGGGGCAATCGGCAGGTTATGCTTCGAGTCCGTCGTGACTTTGAAGCGCCGCTTGTGCTTTGCCTTGATGCCGTTCTCCTGCATCAACCGTTCTACCCGCTCCTTGCTTGCCGGGAATCCGCGCAGCCGCAGCTCTCTGACCATGCGCGGGCTGCCGTAAGCGTCTTTGAATTCGACATGGATGGCTTGGATTAACGTCAGCATCTGCGCATCAGTCAAACGCTTCCGCTGTGGCTTGCCTCCGTGCTTCCATGACCGATAGCCGCTTTCGCTGACATCCAGTACCGCACACATCTCATCCAACCCAAAGTCAAGGCGTTGCGCGTCAATCCAGACGTACTTCACAGTGTTTCTCTCGCGAAGTACGCCGTCGCTTTTTTTAGAATTTCACACTCCCGCTTCAGCCGAATGTTCTCGGCGCGCAGCCGGGAAAGTTCCATTTGCTCCGGCGTCACCCCTTTGCCGCCAACGCCGCTCAGCTTCCCGGCAGTGGCTGCCTTGACCCAGTTGCGTAGCGTCTGTTCGATCAGCCCCAAGTCCTTGGCTACCGCCCCAACCGACTGACCTCCCTTTACACGCTTGACCGCCAGCTCCTTGAACTCGGTTGTATATTCCTGCTTCGGTATCTTCATCATCTTCCTTTCCAATGGGATCGTTAATTTTACGTCATCCTTGGAAGACGATTTTTTGGGGGAAGGTCACTTCGACAATGAAGCGTTGATCGTCTTTGCTCCAGTAAATGATGAGTTCGTAGCGGCTTTCCATCGTGATTACCTCGCCAGTTTGTATTTTAAAATCAGGTTGCGTACCTGCTTTACCTGATAGGCTTTCGCATTGTTGCCAATCGGTTGTATGTTGATGATTTCTACCACATCATGCTTCGTGTAAATGAAGTGGTCACCATTGATGCGCACTTCAAATACTAAGGAAACGCAGATTAAATCGTCATTGCGAGGAGCGTAGCGACGTGGCAATCCAGAAGTTCGTTTGATATCAAACAACTGGATTGCCACGCTTCGCTCGCAATGACGGACTGAGTGAATAAATCTGCGTTTCCCTAGCGATTCAAGGGTATATCGCAGGTCGGAAAGGCGATATTATAATTTGATGCGCCACGCAATATTGCGGAGAGTATGTTCTCCAGCTTGCCCACTTCAGGTCTCAGCCTTGCGTGACCGGGACGTCGATCGCACGGCAAAAGCTGTCGCCAGTTTGGTTTCGCGCGAGTTAGTGTTCATGGGGGATTGCCTGCATAAATTATGCTGGCATACTACACCATAAGCATCATATTTGCCCGCGCGGAATGCCCCATGTATCCATTTGGAAAAGCTATCGTTCCCACGCGGAGCGTGGGAACGATAGCGCGTAGCGGCTATGGCTTGCCCCGTGCCTCCAGCATCTCGCGCAATTCGCGCAAATCGCTTTCCAGCGTCGAGAGCTGGTAAAAACTGCCGCCCGCCTGTTTCGCCAGTTCGAGCTGCTCGATCGCGGCGTACAGGTTGCCCTGCCAGGCATAGCTGTAGGCTTGCGCATGATGTTGTTCGAGGCGCTTGTTCTGCATCGCGTACGCCCTGGCTTGCAGGTCGTATAGTTTGACATCGCTGGGATGGCGGACGAGTTGTTCGGTGAGCAGTTGGCTGGCAGTTTCTGCATGGCTGTTTTGCAGCAGCAAATCGGCATAGTCATAAATCAATGCGCGGTGCTGCGGAAAGTTTTCCACGGCGGTGCGGTAGAACGCCAGAGCGGCTGCGTCGTTTTTTTCGGCGCGTTTTACCTGTCCGGCGAGAGTTTCTATCATCGGGCTATTCCGGTACAAAGGATAGCTTTTGGCCTGAATGCGCAATACCGCCAGTTCCTGCGCGGCGCGATTGACTTCGTTGTTGCGCAGCAACGCGCCCACCAGCCCGTAGCGTTGCGCAACCGGGTTGCCGTGTTTTTGCGCGCCCAGCGCGTCGTTGAAATAGGCGATGGCATCCGGCGCGGTTTTTTGCGCGGCGATGAGCTTGGTGCGCACCAATTGGAAATTCAGGCTGTCCGGGACCAGGCGATAAGGCAGTTTGTAGACGCGGTTCTCGATATCGGCGACGCGATCGCCGGTGATAGGATGGGTGCGCAAATAGCTCGGCGCGTGGCCTTCCAGCAATTGGGTGGCCCTTTGTAACCGGTTCAAAAATTCCGGCATCGCGTGGATGCTGAAATTGGATTTTTGCAGGATATCCAGGCCGATACGATCCGCTTCCTGTTCGTGGGTGCGTGTGAAATCAAGCCGTTTCTGCATCGTGCGCGCCTGCATGCTGACGATGGCGGCTTCTGCGGCCTGGGGGTTGTTGCGCGCGGCGAGGATCGCAATGGCGAGGGCTGCCATCGAGGCCAGTCCGTCGCTTTGCTGACCCGCTATGATGCGTGCCAGATGGTGCTGGGTGACGTGGGCGATTTCATGGCTGAGCACGGCAGCCAGTTCCGATTCGCTTTGCACGGTCAGCAGCAATCCGCTGTTCACGCCGATGAATCCGCCCGGCATCGCAAAGGCGTTGATGTTGTAATCGTTAATCGCGAAAAATTCGAAGCTCTGACCGGGTTCCGCGCTATTCTCAACCAGCCGGTAACCGAGTTGATTGAGGTAATCATTGATCTCGGCATCGTCGAGGAATTGTCTGCTGGCGCGAATCTGCAGCATGCTCTGCTGCCCGATCTGGCGTTCCTGCAGCGGTGTAAGCACGGTTTGCGAGATGTCGCCCAGATCGGGCAGTCCATCGCCCACGGCGCAGGGTGAAAAGCACAGCAGCAGCAACAGGGGCAGTTTATTCATGGGCTATATGATAATTGTTTTTGCTTTAGGTTCACACTGCCAGGCGAGATACATTTGCTAAGCCTGAATTATCCAGTCGGCGGTAGGGCGGGTC
>MGWZ01000097.1:3981-46278 GCA_001801175.1 Gallionellales bacterium RIFCSPLOWO2_02_FULL_57_47
AAACGGCGGGTGTGACCCGCCCTACGCTTGCTCCCGGCCTAGTAGCCCCCTCATGGCAAGCAGCGCACCTTCAGGGTTGGGGGAGTAAGATGGACAATGCGCCACAAAGTGCGCAAAATCGCCACCTTTCAATCAGTCGCGCTAATAAATGGACAAAATCGGCAAGTACGAAATCGTGCGCAAACTCGGTACCGGGGCGACCAGCACCGTATACCTTGCTATTGATCCGTTCAGCAAACAGCAGGTCGCCATCAAGCTGTTCGATCTGGAAGTTCTGCAAGACCCCGTCCGTGCCAAGATATATCGCAAGTTATTGATGACCGAAGCATCTCTGGCGGGAAAGTTGTCGCATCCGCATATCGCTAAGATTCAGGATGCGGTGATGGAGGGCGACATCAATTATATGGTGATGGAATATGTTGAGGGCAGTACGCTTGAGCTCTACTCGGAAGTGGATCATCTGATGCCGATCAGCACCATTGCGGAAATTATCTACAAGTGCTGCAAGGCTCTCGAATACGCGCAGCATCAGGGCGTAATCCATCGTGACATCAAACCGGCCAATATTCTTTTGCAGGGCGAAACCGATATCAAGATTTCTGATTTCGGCGCGGCGGTACTGCAAAGCAATCAGACTACCACGCAAGTGTCCGGGGTGGGTTCACCGGCTTACATGTCACCCGAGCAGGTCAAGGAGTTGCCGTTGACCCACCAGACGGATATCTATTCGCTGGGCGTCGTGATGTACAAGTTGCTTACCGGAAAACTGCCGTTTGATGCGAGCAATAATTACAGCATGATTTACCACATTATCAACATCGAACCGCCACCCCCCAGCACGTTTCGACCGGAAACGCCGGCGGATGTGGATGCGATCGTGCGGCGCGCGATGGAGAAGGACACCGCAAAGCGCTATCAAACATGGGATCAGTTCGCGAGCGATCTGGTCGGATTTGTCAGTCATGCCGAACAGACGCAAACAGAGATTTTTGATACCGAAAAATTCGATACGCTGCGCAGTTTGGCGTTCTTCAGGAATTTCAGTGATGTGGAGCTTTGGGAGGTGCTGCGCATCAGCGAGTGGCACAAAGTTCCGGAATCTGAATACATACTCCGTGACGGCGAAAGCGGAAGCTCTTTTTATATTCTGGCGCAAGGCACGGTGCGTGTATCCAAGCAGGGCAGGTTATTGAGCCTGTTGCGCCGTGGTGATTGTTTCGGTGAAATGGCGCACCTTTTGGAACGCGATTTCAAACGCGGCACCGATGTGATTTCCAAGAATGATGTGGTGGTGATCGAAATTGATCCGGATATGCTGACACGCGCCACGACAGGGTGTCGCTTCCAATTCAGCGAAGCATTCCTGCATATGCTGGTGAAGCGCCTGTCGGTGGCGAATGCGCGTGTCTCGCATTTGTTGGCGGATAATGATCAAGTGGAAGATGAGTAAGGCTATGCTGAAAATTTTAAATGCCGGCGGATTTGGAAACGTAACTGCATTGGTGCGCGCTGGCTTGCAGGTGAGCGCATGATGGAATTCGATATCGATCTGGATGCCCGTCAGCTGGCCTGTCCGTTGCCGATACTGCGCGCAAAGAAAGCACTGTCGCAAATGGCCAGCGGGCAAGTCATCAGAATAGTCGCGACTGACAGGGGGGCACCCAGGGACTTCGAGGAGTTTTGCCGCCAGACTGGCAACGCATTGTTGTATTCAGCGGCGCAAGATGGCGAGTTTGTGTTCCTGATTCGCCGCCGCTAAGGCAACAACCCATCCAGGCCCTGACAAGGGGGCTGGAGGGGATTGGCGTCAACCCAGCCTGGCTCGCTGTGTTTGCAGTTGCCCCAGCGTCACACTGAACTCCTCCATGCGCTTGCGTTCCTGCTCCACCACGGCGGCTGGGGCACGATCCACGAAGCTGGCATTTGACAGCTTGCCTTGCGCCCTGGCGATTTCCCCTTGCAGTCGCGCGATTTCCTTGTCCAGTCGTTCGCGTTCTGCGGCGACATCGATCTCCACCTTCAGCATCAGCCTGAATGTGCCGACGATGGAGACCGCAGCATCGCCGTTGGGCAATTCGGTCACGATCTGCACTTCGCTGAGCTTGGCGAGGCTGCCGATGTAGGGCGCGAAAGCGGCGAGCGCGGCGGCCTTGCCGTCAGCATCCCCTGATGCAATTATTCCCGTTGCGATTACCAAGGGCACGCGTTGCGCCGGCGAAAGGTTCATCTCACCGCGCAGGCTGCGGCAGGCATTGACCATAGCCTTCAGCGTCGCCACCCACGCCTCGGATTTCTCGTCGCAGCGCGCCAGGTCGGCGCGCGGATAAGCCTGCAACATGACGCTCTCGCCGCTGCGGCCCGCGACCGGCGCGACCTTCTGCCACAGTTCTTCGGTGATGAACGGGATCAGCGGATGGGCGAGGCGCAGCATGGTTTCCAGCACGCGCACCAGCGTGCGCCGCGTGGCGCGCTGCCGCGCAAGGATTGAAGATTCGTCACGCGTAAGCGTGGCGTCGTTTGTCCCCTCGCCCGCTTGCGGGAGAGGGTTAGGGAGAGGGGTGCTGAGTTGCACCTTGGCCAGTTCCACGTACCAGTCGCAGTATTCGTCCCAGACGAATTCGTAGATTGCCTTGGCCAGCAGGTCGAAGCGGTAATCGGCGTAATGCTTCGCCACTTCGTTTTCGACGCGCTGCAGCCGGCTGACAATCCAGCGGTCGGCCGGCGAGAAATCGAGATAGCCGCTGTGGCAGGAGTCCTTGTAGTTCCGACTAACCTGCTGTGCAGGTAAGTCTCCACTGAAATCGCCTTTTGGGCGATTTTCGTGTTCTTCCAGGCCGCAGTCCTTGCCCTCGCAATTCATCATGACGAAGCGCGTGGCATTCCACAGCTTGTTGCAGAAATTGCGATAGCCCTCGCAGCGCTGCATGTCGAACTTGATGTCGCGCCCCGGTGAGGCCAGCGAGGCGAAGGTGAAGCGCAAGGCATCGGTGCCGAACCCCGGGATGCCCTGGGGGAACTCCTTGCGCGTGCGTTTCTCGATCTGTTCGGCCTGCTTCGGGTTCATCAGTCCGCTGGTGCGCTTCTTCACCAGTTCCTCGACGCCGATGCCGTCGATCAGGTCGATCGGGTCGAGCACGTTGCCCTTGGACTTGGACATCTTCTGCCCTTCCGCGTCGCGGATCAGGCCGTGCACGTACACATCCCTGAACGGAATCTTGCCGGTGATGTGTTTGGTCATCATCACCATGCGCGCCACCCAGAAGAAGATGATGTCGAAGCCGGTGACCAGCACCGACGACGGCAGGTACAGGTCGAGCGCGGGATTGGATTTCTGCGGATACTCCGGTGTCCAGTCCAGCGTGGAGAATGGCCACAGCGCGGAAGAAAACCAGGTGTCGAGCACGTCGTTGTCGCGGTCGAGTTGCCCGGCGTAGCCGGCGTTATCTGCCAGGCTGCGCGCTTCGGCTGCGTCGTGGGCGACGAATACTTCGCCGTTCACGCCGTACCACGCGGGAATCTGATGCCCCCACCACAGTTGGCGCGAGATGCACCAGTCCTGGATGTTGTTCAGCCACTGGTTGTAGGTGTTCACCCAGTTCTCCGGGTGGAATTTGATCTCGCCTGAGGCCACGCATTCCAGTGCCTGTTCGGTGATGCTCTTGCCGCCGTCACCGGGTTTGCTCATCGCGACGAACCACTGGTCGGTGAGCATCGGTTCGATCACCACGCCGGTGCGGTCGCCGCGCGGCACCTTGAGTTTGTGCTTCTCGGTCTTCTCGAACACTCCGGCAGATTCGAGATCGGCCACGATCTGCTTGCGCGCGTCGAAGCGGTCGAGGTCGCGATATTTTTCGGGTGCATGTTCGTTGATTTTCGCATCCAGCGTGAGGATGGAGATCATCTCCAGTTTGTGGCGTTGCCCTACCGCGTAGTCGTTGAAGTCATGCGCTGGCGTGACCTTCACCACGCCGGTGCCGAATTCCTTGTCGACATAGTCGTCGGCGATGATCGGAATGTCGCGCCCGCATAGCGGCAACTTCACCTGTTTTCCGATGAGATGTTTATAGCGTTCATCTTCCGGATGAACCATCACCGCGACGTCGCCGAGCATGGTTTCCGGACGGGTGGTCGCAACGGTGAGGTGCGTCAATCCGCGCACACTGTCTTTTTCGGCAAGCGGATAGCGGATGTGCCACATGAAGCCGTCTTCCTCTTCCTGCACCACTTCGAGGTCGGACACAGCGGTGTGCAGCTTCGGGTCCCAGTTCACCAGACGCTTGCCGCGATAGATCAGGCCTTCGTTGTACAGGCGCACGAAAGTCTCGGTGACAGTCTTGTTCAAACCGGGATCCATCGTGAAGCGCTCGCGCGACCAGTCCGGCGAGGTGCCGAGACGGCGCATCTGTCGGGTGATGGTGCTGCCGGAATATTCCTTCCACTCCCAAACCTTCTCGATGAACTTCTCGCGGCCCAGGTCGTGGCGCGAGATACCCTGCGCATCGAGCTGGCGTTCGACGACGATCTGCGTGGCAATGCCTGCATGGTCGGTGCCCGGTTGCCACAGCGTGTTGTCGCCGCGCATGCGGTGGTAGCGCGTCAGCGCGTCCATCAAAGTCTGGTTGAAGCCGTGCCCCATGTGCAGCGTGCCGGTGACGTTGGGCGGTGGCAGCAGGATGCAGAAGTTGTCGGTTTTGTTCAGGTCGAGTCCGGCTTTGAAATAGCCGGATTGTTCCCACCTGGGATACCAGCGTGCTTCGATGTCTTTCGGTTCAAAACTTTTTGCGAGTTCCATTGCGGTCTTTACGAGAAATGCGTAGTGTCAGAAAGGGCGAGATTATACAGGCGTAGGGTGGGCACGTCTTTGTGCCCACGCGGAAATATCCGCCGTTGATCGCGTGGACACAAAGACGTGCCCACCGCGCTATGGATGTGTGGCAGAGATCAGGAGTTTTGCATGCCGGTTAAATCAATGTGGCGCAGCTCGTAACCGCGATCCTTGTAATACTTGTAACGCTCCCGCCCAATGCGGCTGTCTTCCGCGTCGTGGCTGACAATCTCGATGACGCGCTCGAAGCGGCTGAAGAAAGGCATGCATTCGTTATGCAGGCTGATCAACAAATCATGATGCGGAAATTTATCACTGCCGTAATTTAACACCACGGGCATTTGCGCGGCTTCTTCGGCATCGCTGCGGCAATGCGGGATGAACGCGGTGGCAGGGAAATGCCAGAGCAGCTTGTCCAGCGCGTCTGCCGTCGCATCATCATGCGTGCTGATGATCGTGCGCACTCCGTTCTGCATGGCTTTGTGGCTCAACTGGCAAGCGGTGCGCAACTTGTCATTCGAGCCAGTGTAGAAATCAACCTTGGTCACGATTTCTGTACGCGGTTAATCAAGTACTGCGTCAGCAGCGGCACAGGGCGCCCGGTCGCGCCTTTTTCCTTGCCGGATTTATGGGCGGTACCGGCGATGTCCAGGTGCGCCCAGCGGTAATCCTTGGTGAAGCGCGACAGAAAGCAGGCCGCGGTGATGGTGCCGCCCGCCCGTCCGCCGATGTTCTGCATGTCGGCGAAGTTGCTGTCCAGCAGCGGCTGGTAGTCTTCCCACAGCGGCAGCTGCCAGGCGCGGTCATGCGCCTGCTCGCCCGCGGTTAGCAATTCCTGGGCGAGCTTGTCTTCGTTGCTGAACAGGCCGCTGGCGATATGTCCCAGGGCGATGACGCATGCGCCGGTGAGCGTGGCGATGTCGATCACGGTGTCCGGATTGAACTTTTTCGAGTAAGTCAGCGCATCGCAGAGGATCAGGCGGCCTTCGGCATCGGTGTTGAGAATCTCGATGGTCTGTCCTGACATGCTGGTGACAATGTCGCCGGGTTTGGTGGCACGGCCGGAAGGCAGGTTCTCGCATGCCGGGATGACGCCGACCACGTTGAGCTTCAGGCCCATCTCGGCGATGGCCTGCATCGTACCGAGCACGCTGGCCGCGCCGCACATGTCGTATTTCATCTCGTCCATTTCGGCGCCGGGTTTCAAAGAGATGCCGCCGCTGTCGAAGGTGATGCCCTTGCCGACCAGCACGACGGGTTTGTGTTTCTTGTCGGTGCCGTGATATTCCATCGTAATCAGTTTGGCTGGCTGCTCGCTGCCGCGCGCGACGGAAAGGAAGGAGCCCATGCCCAGCTTCTGCATGTCTTTTTCTTCCAGCACCGTAGTTTTGATGGATTTGTGCGCCTTGCCCAATGCCAGCGCCTTGGCGGCGAGGTAGCTCGGGGTGCAGATGTTGCCGGGCAGGTTGCCCAGCGTCTTGGTGAGTTCCATGCCGCGAGCGGTCGCGGCGGCCTGGTCTAGCGTGCTCTTCAATGCGGCGGACGGCTTATCCAGCGTGGCGAAAGTGACGCTTTTCAGCGTCGCGGCTTTGGCGGGTTTGCTCTTAAGGCTGTCGGCGCGATAAGTGCTTTCTGCTGCGGCGAACACGGCTTGCCTGATGACCCACGCGGCATCTTTTCCGATTCCATCATCGGTGACAAACAGTGCGGCATCCTTGGCGGCTGTGTTGTTCAGCGCGCTGAAGGCCGCGCGCAGAATCTCCACGCTGGTCTTGTTGTTCAACTCGCTTGCCTTGCCCAGGCCAACCAGCAACACGCGTTCGGCAGCGATGCCGGGAAGTTTGTGCAGCAGCAGGGTGGATGCGGATTTGCCGCTCATGTCGCCGCGCGCGATGAGGTCGCTCAAGTGGTGCGCTGCTGACTTGTCCAGCAGTTGCGCAGCCGGCGAGAGTTTGCCACCTTCATAAATACCGACTACTACGCAACCGCTGCGCTGCTTTTCCGGGCTGCTTTGTTTTATGCTAAATTCCACGTGTTGCTCCTTAAATATAAAAAAACACTCCCGGATTCCAGATTATCCACGATGCCCGATTATCCGCAAACTAGCCGTATAAAGTCAAAGCCACTTGGCAAAGGCATTTTTCATCGCGCTTTGCTAAGCGAATTTGCCGGCAATGGATTGCTGGTATTTGCGGTGTTGCTGGGCATTATCGTGGTCAGCCAATTGATACGCTTGTTAAGCGATGCAGTCAGCGGTTTGATTGCAGTGGAGGGGGTATTGGCTCTGCTTGGCTTCAGCGCCATGAATTACCTGCCGGTATTGATCTCGGTCAGTCTGTTCCTGTCAATTCTGCTTACCCTGTCGCGGAGTTATCGCGACAGTGAGATGGTGGTGTGGTTTTGCTCCGGCATCGGATTGACGCGCTGGATACGCCCGGTGCTGTGGTATGCCATGCCGGTGGTGGCGTTGATCGCGCTGCTCAGTCTGGTGCTGTCTCCGTGGGCATTGAAAAAAGCCGACGAATTCAAGAAGAAACTGGAAAGCCGCGACGATGTGACTGCAGCCACCCCGGGCATGTTCCGTGAATCGAAGCAGGCCGACCGAATGTATTTTATCGAAAACGTTGATGCGGGCTCCAATCGCGTCGGCAACATTTTTGTGCAATCCGAGCAAAACGGAAAAGTCGGCACGATGGTCGCCCGGCAGGGATTGCAGGAAACCTTGCCAAACGGGGATCGTTTTCTCGTGTTGTTGAACGGGACACGCTATGAAGGCAACCCGGGGCAGCGTGATTATCGTATCGTGGAATTTGAGCGCTATGCGATGCGCATTGACGCAGCACCGATCAGGCAAGCCGAACCCCATCTGCGCACCATGTCCACACTGGAGCTGCTGCAGAACCGCACGAACTGGAGCGTTTCTGAATTGCACTGGCGGGTCGGTTTGCCGCTCAGCGCGGCGGTGCTCGCGTTGTTGGCGATCCCGTTGGGTTACGTCAACCCGCGCGCGGGGCGTTCGCTGAACCTGATATTGGCAATCGTGCTTTACATGCTTTACAACAACATGATCAGCGTGTCCAACGCATGGGTGGGGCAGGGCAAGCTGTTGCCCGGTATCGGTTTGGTGGGAATACATACGGCGATGCTGGCGATAACGGTGCTGATGTTTTATCGGCGCATGACGCTGCTTTCGGTGCGCAGGATGAAGCCGAAGGAGCGCCCTGATGCAAACTTGCAACCAAAGGCAGGCGATCTGCTGTCCGGCAGTTCGGTTATGGAATCTCCTCACCAAAAAACCGAAGGGACGATAGACTCCTCACTTTCGGGGAAAGGGGAGCCGGGGTGAAGGTATGAACTTGCTGTTACGCCATCTCGGCCGCGAAATTTACTACAGTATCGCGCTGGTGTTCTTTGCGCTCATCATGCTGTTCGCCTTTATGGATTTGATTCATGAATTGAGCGTGATGGGGCAGGGACAGTATCACCTGGGCTATGTGTTGCTGTTCGTGGTGCTGACCATTCCCGGCCATATCTATGGATTGTTTCCGGTGGCGGTGCTGGTAGGCACAATCCTGGCACTGGTGCAAATGTCAGCCAATTCTGAACTGACCGTTTACCGTTCTTCCGGCACGTCGGCGTGGCAACTGGTGGGCGCGTTGTTCAAAATTGCGCTGCCACTGGTGTTGTTGAGTTTTGTAATGAGCGAATTCATTGCTCCGCCAAGCGAGCGTATGGCGCAGCAATTGCGTTTGAAGGCGCAGAATGCCCAGGCTACGCTAAGGGAGTTTCGCTCCGGCGTGTGGGTCAAGGACGAACGCAGCTTTGTGAATGTGAAGAATGTGATGCCGGACACCAGCCTGCTGAACATCGACATATACCGGTTCGATGAAACCTACCACCTGCAAACAATTACCAATGCCAAGCGGGCAAATTTTATCGAGGCGGGGCGCTGGCACCTTGAAGAGGTGCTGGAGACGCGCTTCAGCAAAGAAGGTGTGTCCATCAATTCCCAGCCCGGTCAGGAATGGAGTTCAGTGTTGAACCCGGGTATTTTCAGCGTGCTGCTGGTGTTGCCCGAGCAAATGTCCGTCTTGGATCTGTATCAATACACCGAACATTTGAAAGATAACCGCCAAAAGAGTGCCCGCTATGAAATCGCGATGTGGAACAAGCTGGTATATCCGTTTGCAGTGCTGGTGATGATGATATTGGCGCTGCCGTTCGCGTCTTACCACCGCCGCGCGGGCGGAAGCAGTGCGATGGTATTCCTGGGTATCGTGCTGGGCCTGATGTTCCACTTTGTCGGGCGGTTGTTCGCCAGCCTGGGTGCGCTCAACGACTGGCAGCCATTTATCAGTGCCACGGCGGTAACGGGCTTGTTCTTGCTGCTGGGGATGCTGATGTTGTGGTGGACAGAGCGGCGTTAGGGAACCTGAAAAAATCCTGTTGCGCGACTCAATAAGCGGATGACGGGCTGTTTGGTGGTGTATCAGGAACCCCGCTGACAGGTTGCTGCGCCTTGTTGGCCTGATCTTGCCTGACCATCTGTTTCACCTGCTCGCGTTTTTCTGTGGGCACTTTTTTAAAGGCGCGATATTTTTCACGCGCGGCCTTGCGCTGCTCCGGGGTGAGTTTGCTCCATACCGTCAAGCGGTCGCGAAAGCGCTGTTGTTGTTCGGGTGTCAGATGTGCATAGCGTTTGGCGGTTTTCAGCAGGCGGTGTTGCTGTACCTCCTGAAGGGTATCCCATTGCTGTGCCAGAGGGGCAAGTGCTTCCTGTTGCGCAGCGGAAAGCGAACGCCAGGGCGCAGGCGTAGCGCTGGCAGTCGTGCCGGCCAAACACAACAGCAGAAAGACAGCAATTACAGAACTTCGCGCTGGCACACAACGTTGTATTTGCCGAGGTACCTTAACGATTGAATTAATCAACGAAAACCTCTATCGGCAATTCATCAGTCAAAATCGCCACCTCAAGTTCAGTAATTTGCTGTTCCTGGTCGTGATGCCAATAACCTGTTCCGATGACGAGCATGGCAGCAACCAATCCGGCGAACACCCATTGGTAGGTCGGGATATGAACCGGCACATGTGCCCAGCGACTTGCAGCAAGCGTGAGAACGGGCGCGCGCACGGCTTGCCTTTGCAGGGCATTCTGGCGCGCATTGCTCAATGCGGATAAAGTGCCCGAATCCAGGTGACGGGTGCTTTGTGTCAGCAGTTTGGCGATCTTGTCAGGGGGCAGTTCGTCAGTCATGGCAGTTCTACTCCTTTTTCCTTGAGAGCCACGGCAAGAGCATGTGCCGCGCGCGAACAGTGAGTTTTTACACTTCCTTCGGAGCATCCCATTGTAATAGCGGTTTCGGTCGTATCCATACCCTCCCAGTAACGCAACAGGAAGGCTTCGCGTTGACGTGCCGGAAGCTTGACCAGCGCTTGTTCGATTAACGCAATAACCTGATTTTGCCGCAGGGCATCATCAGGCGTGGCGGGTGCGCTCTGATTTTCTTCGTCTCTGAGGCTATCGAGCGGGTCAAAGTCATCGCTTTCATTTTTGGGAGCCAATGAGGAAAACAAGGTCGTCCAGGCATTCCTGACTTTTTGCCTGCGGTAATGGTCGCGGATAGTGTTTTGCAGGATGCGCTGGAACAACAGCGGCAATTCGGCGGCTGGCTTGCCCCCATATTTTTCGGCGAGCTTGATCATCGCGTCCTGGACAATATCCAGCGCGGTATGCTCATCACGCACCGCATATAATGCATGCTTGTAAGCGCGACGCTCCACACTGCTGAGAAACTGTGCTAATTCGGCGGGGCTGGACAGTTTGCTTGCTCCTTTTCGAGGCGGAATAGTAGCAAATAGCCGCTCATGCCGCATGAAACAACGCAAATTTGCGGGAAAATGAGCGGCAAAGGTTGACCAAAGTGCCGCCAACCTTTATCTTACGCGATTCCTTAATTTGGCTTAATTCAGGGTGTTTGTGATGGAGTTGACTGGTGCGGAGATAGTTATCCGCTGTTTGCAGGAAGAACAGGTAGAGCATGTGTTCGGCTATCCGGGAGGGGCAGTGCTGTTCATTTATGACGCATTGTTTCAGCAGGACAAGGTCAAGCACATCCTGGTGCGCCATGAGCAGGCTGCGGTGCACGCCGCAGACGGTTACGCGCGTTCTTCCGACAAGGTGGGCGTGGCTTTGGTTACCTCCGGTCCAGGGTTGACCAATGCCGTGACCGGCATTGCGACCGCTTACATGGATTCCATTCCGATGGTCATCATCAGCGGCCAGGTTCCGACCTATGCTATCGGTGAAGATGCTTTTCAGGAAGTCGATGCGGTGGGTATTACCCGTCCGTGCGTGAAGCACAATTTTCTGGTCAAGGACGTGAAGGATATCGCCGCGACCATCAAGAAAGCGTTTTACCTTGCCAGGTCTGGCCGTCCCGGCCCGGTGCTGGTGGACATTCCCAAGGATGTATCCAATCACAAAACCCGCTTTGAATACCCGGACAGCGTGAATATCCGCTCCTATCACCCGCAGGGTAAAGGGGATAGCGGGCAGATCAGGCTTGCCGCGCAGATGTTGCTGGAAGCCAGGCGGCCGATGATCTACAGCGGCGGCGGCGTGGTGTTGTCCGGCGCATCCGGGCAGTTGATCGACCTGGTTCGTTTGCTGGACTTCCCCTGCACCAATACGCTGATGGGCCTGGGCGGTTTCCCGGCCAGCGACAAGCGCTTTGTCGGTATGCTCGGTATGCACGGCACTTATGAAGCCAACATGGCGATGCAGCATTGCGATGTGCTGCTGGCGGTCGGCGCACGCTTTGATGACCGCGTGATCGGCAACGTCGAACATTTTGCCGAAGTGCCGCGCAAAATTATCCATATAGACATTGATCCCTCTTCGATAGCCAAGCGCGTCAAGGTGGATGTGCCCATCGTCGGTGAATTGAAACTGGTGCTGGACGAGCTGCTGAGCGTGTTGCGCAGTAACAAGCAGGCGCCCAACGCATCGGATATGGCTGCATGGTGGAAGCAAGTGGACGAGTGGCGCGGCATAGGTGGCGGGATGCGCTACAAGAATTCTTCCGAAATCATCAAGCCGCAATTCGTCATTGAGAAGCTGCATGAAATTACCGGAGGCGATGCTTTCATCACTTCCGACGTTGGCCAGCACCAGATGTGGGCTGCGCAGTACTACAAGTTTGAAAAACCGCGCCGCTGGATCAACTCTGGCGGCCTGGGCACGATGGGTTTTGGCTTGCCGGCAGCGATGGGCGTGCAAATGGTAAACCCCGGTGCAATGGTTGCCTGCGTGACGGGCGAAGGCAGCATCCAGATGAATATTCAGGAACTGTCCACCTGCAAGCAATTCCACCTGCCGATCAAGATTATCTTGCTCAACAACGGCTATCTTGGCATGGTGAGGCAGTGGCAGGAGTTTTTCCATGGCAACCGTTATTCGGAGACTTATTTGAACGCGCTGCCGGATTTTGTCAGGCTGGCTGAGGCATATGGGCATGTCGGGATGCGCATCGAAAAGCCTGCGGATGTTGAAACGGCGTTGAAAGAGGCTTTTGCGCGCAAGGATGATCTGGTGTTTCTGGATTTCAAAACCGATCCGACGGAAAACGTGTTTCCCATGGTCCCCGGCGGCAGAGGTTTGTCGGAGATAATTCTGGCGGAGGAATTGTAATGCGGCACATTATTTCTCTGCTGATGGAAAACGAAGCGGGTGCGCTTTCGCGCGTGGCCGGGCTGTTTTCGGCGCGCGGCTACAATATCGAGTCGCTGATAGTGGCGCCGACCGAAGATCCGACCCTGTCCCGCATGACGATCGTAACCAGCGGCTCGGATGCGGTCATCGAACAAATCAACAAACAACTTAACAAGCTGGTGGATGTCGCGGCGTTGATCGATTTGAACGATGGCGAGCATCTTGAGCGCGAGATGATGCTGGTCAAGGTCAATACGCATAGCGGCAATCGCGAAGAGTTAAAGCGCATCTCGGATAATTTTCATGGGCGTGTTATAGACGAGTCGAAAAACACCCGCACCATAGAGTTAACGGACACCTGCGCCAGACTGGACAGTTTTCTGGAAGCAATAGGCCACGATTCGATTTTGGAAACAGTGCGCACCGGGGCTTCCGGTATCGGGCGAGGCGAAAGAATTTTGAAGTTGTGAGCTTGTAGCCTGTAGCTGGTTGCATGTAGCCACCCAAAGCTACTTGCTACCAGCTACAAGCTGGATTTTTATTTTTTACAAAGAGGGCAACATGAAAGTTTATTACGACAAAGACGCAGACCTGTCCCTGATCAAGGGCAGGCAGGTAACTATCATCGGCTACGGTTCGCAAGGCCATGCCCATGCACAGAACCTGAAGGAATCAGGCGTCAATGTGACGGTCGGCCTGCGCAAGGATGGCGCTTCATGGAAAAAGGCCGTCACTGCCGGACACCAGGTGATGGAAATCGCCGATGCGGTGAAGAATGCCGATGTGGCGATGATTCTGCTTCCGGACGAGCAGCAGGCGGAAATCTACAGCAAACTGATCGCGCCGAATCTGAAGAAGGGGGCGGCACTGGCCTTTGCCCACGGCTTCAATATCCATTACAACCAGATCGTGCCGCGCGAGGATGTGGATGTGATCATGATCGCGCCGAAAGGCCCCGGCCATACCGTGCGTTCCGAATATCTCAAGGGTGGCGGTGTGCCGACGCTGATCGCAGTATTTCAGGATAAATCCGGCAAGGCCAAGGATATCGCGCTGTCGTACGCGGCGGCCAACGGTGGCACCAAGGGCGGCGTGATCGAAACCAACTTCCGCGAAGAAACCGAAACCGACTTGTTCGGCGAACAGGCCGTGTTGTGCGGCGGCGCGGTGGAGCTGGTCAAGGCCGGTTTCGAGACGCTGACCGAAGCGGGTTACGCGCCGGAGATGGCCTATTTCGAATGCCTGCACGAACTCAAGTTGATCGTGGACCTGATGTATGAAGGCGGCATCGCCAACATGAACTACTCGATATCCAACAATGCGGAATATGGCGAATACGTGACGGGTCAGCGCGTAATCGGTGACCAGGCGCGTGCCGCGATGAAGGAATGCCTGAAGAACATCCAGAACGGCTCCTACGCCAAACAGTTCATTCTGGAAGGACGCACCAACTATCCTGAAATGACCGCGCGCCGCCGCCTGAATGCCGAGCATCCGATCGAAAAAGTTGGCGGCCAGTTGCGTGCGATGATGCCGTGGATCAGCAAGAACAAGCTGGTCGATCAGTCTAAAAACTAGGATCGAGGAGCGAGGAGCGGGGATTGAGCAAAACCCGCTGCCCTGCTTCTCACTCAATCCTCAATCCACGATCCTTAATCCTCAATCCTATGAATCAATATCCCCACCCCATCATCGCCCGCGAAGGCTGGCCATTCCTGATCGGCTCCATTGCCATTGCGCTGCTGTTATCCGCTCTTGCCGGCGGCATCATTGAACTGCTGTCCTGGATTGTCGTGCTGTTCGTGCTGCAATTTTTTCGCGACCCGGCGCGCGTGATTCCGCAGGATGCCGGCGCGGTGCTGTCACCCGCCGACGGGCGCATCGTCGCGGTGGAACGCACCAATGACCCTTACGTGCAGCGCGAGGCGATCAAGGTCAGCGTGTTCATGAACGTGTTCAACGTGCATTCCAACCGCAGCCCGGTGGACGGCACGGTGCAGCAAGTCTGGTATTTCCCCGGCAAGTTCGTGAATGCCGATCTCGACAAAGCCTCCACGGAAAACGAGCGCAATGCGGTTTGGCTGAAAACAGCCAACGGTACGGACATTACCTCGGTGCAGGTGGCCGGGCTGATCGCGCGGCGCATTCTGTGTTATGTCAAAGCCGGTGATGTGCTTGCTCGCGGCCAACGCTATGGCTTTATTCGCTTCGGTTCACGTGTGGATGTGTACCTGCCATTGGATGCGAATGTGAAGGTGAGCATCGGTGACAAGGTATCGGCGACCACGACTATCTTGGCAATACTGCCTTAAAGCTGATAGCCTAACGGACATGGCAATTAGCCACCCATTGAAAATGAAACTTACCATGCCCGTTCCCTCACCTCAATCCTCTGGTGTAACTCCTAGCCATTCGACTAGTCTGGCAAAATACGCCAGCCAAGTCGCTGGTTATCCCGCAAGCGGGGAGAGCGAAGCGAGGGGTGCGCAGCAAGGCAAACGAATCGCTACGCGAATTTCACGTTGACCGTATGGACGAATTCAATACCCGCAAGCCGATGAATCTGCGCAAGCGCGGAATTTACCTGCTGCCCAACCTGTTTACCACCGGCGCGCTGTTTGCGGGCTTCTACGCCATTGTGCAGGCGATGAACAACAGGTTTGAATTTGCCGCGGTGGCGATATTTATTGCCATGGTGCTGGATGGGCTGGACGGGCGAGTGGCGCGCCTGACGCACACACAAAGCGAATTCGGCGCCGAATATGACAGTCTTTCCGACATGGTTTCATTTGGCGTCGCCCCTTCTCTGGTGGTTTACGAATGGGCATTCAGAGGGCTGGGCAAGTGGGGCTGGTTTGCGGCGTTTATTTACTGCGCGGCCACCGCGCTGCGTCTGGCGCGCTTCAACACCAATATCGACGTGGTCGACAAACATTATTTTCAGGGCTTGCCCAGCCCGGCCGCCGCTGCCCTGGTTGCAGGATTCGTCTGGGTGATGCTGGACCATGGTTTCAAGGGCGAAGAAGTAAGATGGTATGCAGCGGCACTGACCGTGTTTGCCGGATTGAGCATGGTCAGCAACCTGCCGTTCTACAGCTTCAAGGATATCAACATGCGCAAGAGCGTGCCATTTGTGGTGATCTTCATGATCGCGCTGTTCTTCATCCTGATTTCCAGCTATCCGCCCGGCGTGCTGTTTGGCCTATTTCTGTGTTATGCCTTGTCAGGTTATGTGCTGTGGATATTGCGGCGGCGCAAAAAACAACAGCAAGCGTAGGGCGGGCCACACCCGCCATTCCAACTGGTGAAGCGGCGGGTGTGACCCGCCCTGCGCTGCCATACCCCCACAAAGTTGAAGCAAGCGCGCTAACCGTGTATCGGTAGTGCAGGTTTAAGCTATTTTCACCGGAGTTCAGCATGACAGATAAATTGATAATTTTTGACACCACCTTGCGCGATGGCGAGCAGAGTCCGGGTGCGGCGATGACCAGGGAAATGAAGATCCGCATCGCCCGCCAACTGGAAAAGCTGGGCGTGGATGTCATCGAGGCGGGTTTCGCCGCCGCCAGTCAGGGTGATTTCGAAGCCGTGCGTGCGGTGGCGGAAATCGTTAAAGATTCCGCCGTTTGCTCACTGGCGCGCGCCAGCGAGAAGGACGTGCGCCGCGCCGGCGAGGCGATACAGCCGGCCAGGTCGGGCCGCATCCACACCTTCATTGCCACCAGTGCGATACACATGCAGCACAAGTTGCGCATGTCTCCCGATCAGGTGGTGGAGCGTGCGGTGAGCGCGGTGAAGTGGGCGCTGGAGTATACCGACGACGTGGAATTTTCCGCCGAAGATGCAGTCCGTTCGGACATGGATTTTCTGGTGCGGGTGTTTGATGCGGTGATCCAGGCAGGAGCCAGAACGCTGAATGTGCCGGATACGGTGGGTTATTCGATTCCTGCCGCGTGGGGTGAGCGCATCAAACAATTGATAGCGCGCGTGCCGAATTCAGACAAGGTGATCTGGTCCACACACTGCCACAACGATCTTGGCCTGGCAGTGGCTAATTCGTTGTCTGCGGTGATGAATGGCGCGCGCCAGGTTGAATGCACCATCAATGGCCTCGGCGAACGCGCCGGCAATGCCTCGCTGGAAGAAATCGTGATGGCGGTGAAAACCCGCCGCGATATATTCAATCTGGATACGCGCATCGACACCACGCAGATCGTGCCCACCTCCAAGCTGGTTTCCAGCATCACCGGCTATCCGGTGCAGCCGAACAAGGCGATCGTCGGCGCGAACGCGTTTGCGCACGAATCCGGCATTCATCAGGACGGTGTGCTCAAGCATCGCGAGACCTACGAGATCATGCGCGCCGAGGATGTGGGCTGGAATGCCAACAAGCTGACCCTGGGCAAACTCTCCGGGCGCAATGCATTGCGCCAGCGTTTCGCGGCGTTGAACATCGAGTTCGCATCCGAAGATATTTTCAACGCAGCCTTCCAGCGTTTCAAGGAGCTGGCGGATCGCAAGAGCGAAATTTTCGATGAAGACCTGCAGGCGCTGGTCAGCGAAGAGGCGGTGGCGCATGTCAGCGAACATTACCGTCTGGTGTCCATGCGCGCGCATTCGGAGACCGGCATCCTGCCGGCGGCCAGGGTGGTAATGGCTATAGACGGCGCGGAACATCAGGCGGACGCACAGGGCGGCGGGCCGGTGGACGCGACCTTCAAGGCGATAGAGCTAATCGTGCATAGCGGCACCGAGTTGCAGCTGTATTCGGTGAACAACATCACCAGCGGCACCGATGCACAGGGCGAAGTGACCGTGCGCCTGTCCAAAGGCGGGCGCATCGTGAACGGGCAGGGCGCGGATACCGACATTGTGGTTGCTTCTGCCAAGGCATATTTGAACGCGCTCAATAAATTGCACAGCAAGCTGGAGCGCGCCCACCCGCAGGTGTGACTTCGATGCATACCGCCTGTCGGATACCCAGCGTAGATGGGTGTACCGTTCGTGTCCGACAGGCGGTTGGCCACTGCGGCAAAAATTGCGCTAAGCTGGTTCCAGTACCGCTATAGGTACGAAGTAGATTTACTGCAAACCACAGAAAGGATGTCTGTCATGAAGAAGAAATTAGCATTGTTATGTGTTCTTGGCTGCTTTACTCAACCGGTTTGGGCGGCCAGCATCAATACTTTACAGTTGCTGACGCAGTCGGAATTCAAGCTGTTCTCCGAAGATCTGGGTGCAGCGTTGAGCTACAAAGCCGCCACGCCGGCAGAGCCATTAGGCATCACCGGTTTTGAGTTGGGTGTCGGAGCAACCTCGACCGAGATGAAAAACCCGCAGCTCTGGACCAAAGCGACTGGCAGCGAGCTGAAGACCATGATCTTGCCGAAGTTGTATATCTACAAAGGGCTGCCATTTGACATTGATGTGGCGGCTTTCTACTCTCGCGTACCAACCACCAATATCAAACTGACCGGACTGGAATTGCGCTACGCGATACTCGAAGGCGGTGTGGCTTCTCCCGCAGTTGCCGTTCGCGGTGCGATGACCAAATTGAGCGGAGTGGAACAACTCTCATTGGGTACCAAGAATCTGGATGTTTCCATTTCCAAGGGCTTCGCCATTTTTACCCCATACGCAGGAGCCGGTAGCGTCTGGGTGGAGAGCACTCCAAACGGAGTGGCATCACTGGCGAAGGAAACGTTCCGCCAAAGCAAGATTTTTGCGGGCGCCAATGTCAACATGGGATTCAGCAACTTTGTCCTTGAATATGACAAAACCGGTTCATCCGCCTCCTACAGCGCGAAACTGGGATTCCGTTTCTAGGGAAACGCTGATTAAGTTCGTCATCGCGAGCCCTGCAAGGGCGTGGCGATCCAGAACGCTCTGATGTTACTGATAATCTGGATTGCTTCGCTGCGCTCGCAATGACAACGGCGGGCTTATTCAGCGCTTCCCTAGCGGATACCTGTTGTAAAATACGTTCATTGGGCAGCCATCATGGCTGCCCAATTTTCATGTGGAGTACTTTATTTCTGCGAGCATCGCTTCTTCCTGTCGCGCACATACTTCAGTTTGCGTGGCTGAGTAATGTTCTATACAGACCCGGTGGATATTTCTGATGTTGAGGGGTCGAGCCATGCCGGCTGCAGTGCAGCACGGGAATTTCTTTGTCGGTTATCATGTGCGCGTTATGGGGAATCGAAGCAACCATGAAAAAAAATTGGCTGGATTTTTTTAATTTTATTCGCTTCATTGCGACGCGGTTCAATCAGGACCGCTGTGTCCAGATTGCCGCAAGCCTGACTTTTACAACCCTGCTGTCACTGGTTCCTTTGGTTACCATTGCGCTGGCGATGTTTACGGCATTCCCGGGATTCGAGAGTTTTTCTGCCCAGGTCAAGGGTTACCTGCTCAGTAACCTGATGCCGGACATGGCGGGAAAAATTATCACGCAATACACGCAGCAGTTCACCGACAGCGCGACACGCCTCACTGCAGTGGGTATTGCGTTTCTGGCGGTTACCGCGATGACGATGATGCTGACCATAGAGCATGCCTTCAATGTCATCTGGAGAGTGGCTCGTCCCCGCCCTTTGCTCAAACGGTTGGTTGTTTACTGGGCGGTGCTGACACTTGCACCGTTGCTCATCGGTGCAAGTCTGTCATTGACATCGTGGCTGGTCGGACTTTCCATGGGCTACGCCAAGCATATTCCTGTATTTGGCGTGGGTGCGTTGAAGGTGCTGCCCGTGTTGTTTACCACGCTGGCGTTCGCCATGCTGTTTCGGCTCGTGCCGAACCGCTATGTGCCGCGTTCACACGCATTAATCGGGGCGCTTGTGGCCGCAATCGCCTTCGAGTTCATGAACCGTGTTTTCGGCTATTACGTCAGCCACTTTCCAACCTACAAATTGGTATACGGCGCGTTTGCCAGCGTGCCGATCTTCCTGATGTGGATCTATCTGTCCTGGCTGTCTATCCTGTCTGGCGCCATCATCGCAGCCTCACTTTCCTATTGGCGCACCCCTGCCGCACTGCACCTGATGCCTGCCGCCCAATTGCTGGATGCTTTGCGCGTGCTGCAAATCATGGCAAACGGTTTTCAGCAGGGCAAGGTAAGCGCATTCGCGGAAATGTCCGAATCACTGCATCTGGGCTATGACGCGCTGGAGAAAATCCTCGAGAAACTGGCAAGCGCCAACATGGTGCGCAAAGCGGAAGGCCAAGGCTGGCTGCTGATGCGTGACGTGGGCCAGATCCGCGCCACCGAATTATTGCACTTGTTTGTTCTGGATCGCGGCACATTATCTGCCGGGCAGAATGACGGACCATTGCACCAATGGTTTGCGGCCAGTGTAGAACAGCTTGAGCAAAGCTCCAGCCTGACTTTGCGGGAACTCTTTGCTCGCAGCCCTGCCTGAAAGCTTGCCTTGAGGTAACCATTTGCGCTTTAATGCGCGTCGATTTTTTTGCCGGGAGCTTGGAATGGGATTTTTAGAGAAATTGTTCGAGGGTGTGTTGTGGAACAGCCGCTTCATGGTGCTGACCGCCGTGATAGGCAGTCTGCTGGCGGGTGTCGCGATTTTTTATATGGCTACCGTGGATGTGGTGTATCTGTTTGAGCATGCCATGCATTATGCCGATGCGAGTTTAAACGCCGAGACACGCAAGGCATTGCACGACAGCACGGTATCTCACATTGTCGAAGTGGTGGACGGTTATCTGCTGGCCACGGTGATGCTGATTTTTTCGCTGGGCCTGTACGAGCTGTTCATCAGCGACATTGACCAGGCGCATGGCAGCAAGTCATCCAGCAAGATACTGGTGATCAATAATCTGGACGACCTCAAGTCCCGTCTGGCCAAGGTGATTCTGATGATCATGATTGTCACGCTGTTTGAAGAGGCGTTGAACATGCACTTGAACACGCCGCTGGATTTGGTCTATCTTGGGGCAAGTATCGCGCTTATTGCACTGGCACTGTATTTGACCCATGCTTCCGAGCACGGTGTTGCCGGCGCGGCTGTTGCTGCAGATGGGGAGGCAGCACCTGAAAAGCATGGACACTGATCCCGGATGAAGTCCGGGACAGAATTGTTGCGCGGCTTGCTGATAGGGTTATTGTTGGTCCTGCCGTTTTCCGTCCAGGCGGCAGGCTTTTCGCTGGAAGACACTCAAGGCAACTCTCACCGCCTGGAAGACTATCGCGGTAAATGGGTGCTGGTGAATTTCTGGGCAACCTGGTGTCCGCCGTGCCTGAGTGAAATCCCCGAGCTGAGCAGTCTGCACGACACCCATAAGGGCAAGGATCTGGTGGTGATCGGTATCGCAATAGAATCCGGCTCAAGCAGGAAGGTCGAGGATTTTTCGCGGGCACACGGCATCAGCTATCCGGTGGTGATGGGCAATGGCAGGATTACTGCGCAGATAGGAGAGTTTGACGTGCTGCCCACCAGCTTCCTGTATAGTCCAAATGGCGAACAGGTGAGTTATCAGGCGGGTGAGGTGACGCGCGAGAGCGTCGAGAGCTACATCAAGAACAAGAAATATTAACCGCTGGTGGACCGGTAGCCGCTGCCAGCCGTGCGGCGCGGCATGGCCCAATATTTGCGCCAGGCGGTATGCACCAGGTTTGGATATTTTGGTTTGCCCAAGCTGCCGTTGTAACGCCCCAGGGCACGATAAAGATCACCTTTTTCGATATCCAGATAGTGGCGCAGAATCGTGCAGCCATAGCGCAGGTTGATGCGCAGATGAAACAGGTTGTGTTCGTTAGTGCCGATTTCCTTTACCCAGAACGGCATTACCTGCATGTAGCCGCGCGCACCCGCGCTGGACACGGCATATTTCTTGAAGTTGCTCTCCACCTCGATTAAACCCAGCACCAATTCAGGATCAAGCCCGGCGCGTGTGGCTTCGTAATGCACCGTCTTGAGAAAGTCTGTGCGGAATTCCCTGTCCGGCAAACGTTTCTGCAATCGACGCGACATTTCATTCAGCCAGAAATCGGCTTCATACTGCGTGGCAAAAACCAATTTTGGCGCAGCCAGATCCGACACGCTGCGCTGCAACACCGCGCGAACGCTGGCAGAAAGCGGCTTGTAGGCTTGCGCTCCGGCATGGGCGCCGGTGGTGAATAACATCCCTATCGCGAACAATACGCCCGCCAGACACAGCGGCAAGGCATTGAGGATTGAGGATCGAGGATCAAGGATCGAGTCAAAATCGGGGCAGTGGGGCTTCCTCGCACCCCGCTCAACGTTGTTCAATCCTGGATTATCTGGTTGCATAATGCCGATTTTACGAACTCCAGCGCACTTTGCAAGGGGATATGCTGTGCCTGGGCATCGTTCCGCCCCTGATATTCCAGCAGGCCCTCCTTCAAGCCACGCTCGCCGATGACGATGCGGTGGGGGATGCCGATCAGTTCCATGTCGGCAAACATCACGCCGGGACGCTCGTCGCGATCATCCAGCAATACCTCGATACCGGCGGTTTGCAGCGCGGCATACAGCTGTTCCACAGCATTGCGCACAGCTTCGCTCTTGCCCATGCCGATCGGCACGATGGCAAGCTGAAACGGCGCCATTGCGGCCGGCAGAATAATGCCGCGCTCGTCGTAATTCTGCTCGATGGCGGCAGCCACAATGCGCGATACGCCGATGCCATAGCAGCCCATTTCCATTGTCTGCGCCTTGCCCTGTGCATCCAGATAGGTGGCCTTCATGGCTTCGGCATATTTGGTGCGCAGCTGGAAAATGTGCCCGACTTCGATACCGCGGCAGATTTCCAGCGTGCCCTTGCCGTCCGGCGAGGGGTCGCCTGCGACCACGTTGCGGATGTCGAAAATTGCCGCATCAGGCAAGGTGACCTGATTGCCGAAATTCACCCCGGTGAAATGATGGCCATTTTCATTCGCACCGCACACAAAATCGTTCAGGGCGGCGGCAGAGCGATCGGCGAAAATACGTACATGAACGCCAACGGGGCCGATATAACCGGCACGGCAGCCCATGCTGGCTTCGATTTCGCCTTCGGTGGCAAAGCGGAAGCTGCCCAGGGCGGCAATCTTGCTTGCCTTGACTTCGTTCAGCGTGTGATCGCCGCGCAACAGCAGCAGGACGAATTCTCCATTTTCGCCTATCACCGCAATGGACTTGAGTATATGTTGCGGGGTGACCCCCAGAAACGCTGCAACTTCTTCAATGCTCTTCTGGCCGGGTGTAGCGATCTTTTGCATGGATAGTGTAGCGGCAGCGCGCGCTGCTGCTGGTGCTACGGCTTCCGCCAGTTCCACGTTCGCGGCGTAATCGGAAGCGGGGCAGTAGGCCAGCGCGTCTTCACCGGAATCCGCCAGCACATGGAACTCATGCGAACCGCTGCCGCCGATTGCGCCGGTATCCGCCGCGACCGCGCGGAATTTCAGCCCGAGGCGGGAGAAAATGCGGCTGTAGGTGTCATACATCACGCGGTAGGACTGCTCCAGGCTCGCGTAGTCGGCGTGAAAGGAATAGGCATCCTTCATCATGAATTCGCGCGCGCGCATCACGCCGAAGCGCGGACGCACCTCATCGCGGAACTTGGTCTGTATCTGGTAGAAATTGACCGGCAACTGGCGATAGCTTTTGATTTCGCGGCGCGCGATGTCGGTGATCACCTCTTCGTGGGTCGGGCCGAAACAGAAGTCGTTGTCGTGCCGGTCCCTGATCTTCAGCATCTGCGGGCCAAACACCTCCCAGCGACCGGTTTCCTGCCACAGCTCGGCGGGTTGCACGGCAGGCATCAGCAACTCGATGCCGCCGCTCCTGTCCATTTCCTCTCGCACCACGTTTTCCACCTTGCGCAACACGCGCAAACCGAGCGGCATCCAGGTATACAGTCCGCTGGACAGCTTCTTGATATAGCCGGCGCGCAGCATCAGCTTGTGGCTGGGCAGTTCCGCCTCGGACGGAGCCTCTTTCAGGGTGGAGATGAAAAATTGTGAGACGCGCATGGTGTGCAAGACCTGAAGTTATGAAAACAAGGTGGCAATTTTACAGGGAATACCTGCAGTCCGGTATGCAGGCGCTGATTCCCTTTCCAACAATCGGGAAATGTGAAAGAATCAGCGCATTGAAATTTAACGAATAGAGTGACAAATGATAGACCGAGACGGCTACCGCCCGAATGTCGGCATCATTATCACGAATGACATGAATCAGGTGTTCTGGGGCAAGCGGGTGCGGCAGCACGCGTGGCAGTTTCCGCAAGGCGGCATACAGCATGGCGAAACCCCGGAGCAGGCAATGTACCGCGAGTTGCACGAAGAAGTCGGCTTGATGCCGGAACACGTAAAAATACTCGGACGCACCCGTGACTGGATGCGTTACGAGGTTCCGCAGAGCTGGAGCAAGCGTGAATCGCGCGGTGGCTATCGCGGACAAAAACAGATCTGGTTTTTGCTGCGCCTGGTTGGTCGTGATTGTGATGTCTGCTTGCGTGCCTGTGCGCACCCCGAGTTTGATGCCTGGCGCTGGAACAACTATTGGGTGGATATTAATGCGGTGATTGATTTCAAGCGCGAGGTTTACACACTTGCGCTCAACGAGCTGGTGCGTTATCTGCCTGTCACGTGCAAGCAAGTCGACCGGCGGGACAGTCAATAATTTCAGTAATTTTTTTAGGAGTGACAGTTGTGATCAAGGAATATGCCCCACTGCAATCTTTCCCGTTGAAAGCGGGTTCGTCTTTTGCGCGTCCGGTACAGGTTCTACCGGAGCGCGTCAAACTGAACGATCCGGCGACGAGCGTGATGACCGATTTAAACAAGGTTTCGCTGATCGGCGTGCGTGCGATAACCTCGATGGATAAAGCCAATGCCAAGATGATCCGCAATGGCGTGCGTATGCTGCTGGTGCTGGATGACAACGAGCAGCTGGCAGGGTTGCTGACGGCATCCGATGTGCTGGGAGAAAAGCCGATGCGCTTCCTGCAACATATGGGCGGAACCCATGCTGACATCATGGTGCGCGATATCATGAGCACGCTGCGCGAGATGGAGGCGATGAAAATGGAAGATGTGCAGCATGCCAAAGTAGGGCACATAGTCGCAACCCTGAAAAAATCCCACCGGCAGCATGCGCTGGTGATGTGTGAAGGCGCGGATGGCAGACAAACGGTATGCGGCTTGTTTTCAGTTACCCAGATCGCCCGCCAGTTGGGCGCCCAAGTTCAAAGCTTCGAAGTGGCGCACACTTTTGCCGAAATCGAAGCGGTGATCGCGCACGGTTGAAATTCTCGAAAAACCCTGAGGTAGAATTCATGAGTTCATTATTGCGGCGTGCCGCACTGGTTGTGCTGTTGTCTGCGGTTGCCGGGTGTTCCGCCGTCAAGGATGGCAAGGATCCCGTTACCGGCGGTACGCCTGGCACCGCTGCCGGAAAAAACGCGGCCGGCGACAATACCGGGTCCAGGCTCAGTAATGCTGTGACTTTGCGTGTCGGTCAATATGTCGATCAACGCCAGGTGGGCAATCCGCGTTATCTTGGACAAATTGCATCCCGGGTATCCGGAGTAAGCGGCAACGAGTTGATCCTGGATCAGGATATCGCAGTGATTGCGACGGCTGCAATCAAAAAGCATTTTGCTGCCGAGGGTTTTCAGCTGCTGGAAGGCGGCGATGCAGATAACGCGCTGTTCGAGGTTTCCGGGGTCATCAAGGAGCTGGTCCTGAATGTCAAACACCGCGATGAAATCAACATTTCGATTGAGACCACGCTGAAAGATGCGGCTACCGGCAAGGTGCTATGGTCGGGTCTGGTGACTGAAAAGAGCGATCGTTTTGCAGGAGTTACCGGCAATAACAAAGCGGATGTGGATGCGTACCTGAATAAAGGGTTGCGCATCGTTAGCGGCAAAACGGTAGATGCTATTGGCGCGTCTTTGGCGGCATCCCGGCCTGAATTGTTCAAGTTGACACCCGGCACAAAGGCGATCAAGGGGGTGGAGGTTTACGTCGCGCCACCGGTCGCCCCTGCCGTCACTCTGCCGGCAATGCCTGTGGCCGCGAAGGGTGACGCATCGCCAGCCAACGCCACAACGGGCCTGCTGTCGGTAAGTACGAATCCGACGCGCGCCAAGGTGTATCTGGATGGTGTGTATTTCGGATTATCCCCGTTGCGATCTGAAATCGAGCCGGGAATTCATGACGTTGTCGTGACACTGAACGGCTACAAGACGGTGAGCGAAAAAGTGTCGGTGCGCAAGGGCGACAACACCGAATTGGAGCTGATTCTCGAGCGTTAATCCTGCAAGGCGCAAAAAAGCCCGCTTCGGCGGGCTTTTTTGTTTTCTTGTCTTGACTGGGTGTTTTTCTTAGTGCTTGCCGGTGCTGCCGAACCCGCCGCTGCCGCGCTCGCTCAACGGGAATTCCTCCACGATATTGAATTGCGCCTGCATCACCGGCACGATGACCAATTGCGCCATGCGCTCCATCGGCATCAGCGTGAAGGGTATCTGGCTACGGTTCCACAGCGAAACAAAAATTTGTCCCTGATAATCCGAATCGATCAGACCAACCAGATTGCCGAGCACGATGCCGTGCTTATGTCCCAAACCGGAACGCGGCAAAATCATCGCGGCATAACCGGGATTGCCGAGGTGTATCGCAATGCCGCTGGGGATGAGCTCGCACTGTTTGGGTTGTATCACCATGTTGTGGTCGATGCACGCGCGCAGATCGATACCCGCCGAGCCCGGTGTCGCATAGCCGGGTATGTTGTCACGCAAACGATGATCGAGAATCTTGACGTCTACGGAGATGTGTTTCATTGGGGCGAGATGTTTCATTTGCCTGCTCCTTCATAGCGCTGCGCAATATATTGCAACAATTGCCTTGCCAGCGTGAATTTGCCGGCGCGCGGCAGCATATGGCTGCCGCTGTCATCAAATAAAACCAGTTCATTGTCATCGCTGCCGATGGCGTGTTGCGCGAGGTTGCCCACCAGCAAGGGCAACTTCTTTGCGCGACGCTTTTGCTCGGCATATTCGGCAAGATTTTCGCTTTCAGCGGCAAAACCCACGCAGAACGGCGGATGGGAAAGATTGGCGACATACGCCAGAATGTCCGGGTTAGGCACCAGCTCCAGCGTGAGATTATTCGCGCTCTTCTTGATTTTCTGTGCATCCGGTTGCGCGACACGGTAATCCGCCACCGCCGCCACGGCGATGAAAATATCGCAGGAATCCACGTGTTGTTTAACCGCGTCAAACATCTGCGCGGCGCTCTGCACGTCCACGCATTGTGCGCCGTGCGGCTTGGCGAGCGCGGTCGGGCCGGACACCAGCGTCACTTCAGCGCCCAGCTCCAGCGCGGCTTGCGCAATGGCATAGCCCATCTTGCCGGAGCTGCGATTGGTGATGCCGCGCACCGCGTCTATCGCCTCATAGGTCGGGCCGGCGGTGATCAGGATTTTTTTGCCGGAAAGTTGTTTTGGCTGGAAGAAAGCCGCAATGTCCTGCGCCAATTGCCCTGCCTCCAGCATCCGCCCCATCCCTTCCTCGCCGCACGCCTGCACGCCGTTATCCGGGCCAAGCACCTGCACGCCGTCGGCAAGCAGCTGCGCGACGTTGCGCTGTGTCGCGGCATTCAGCCACATCTCGCGATTCATCGCCGGAGCGATGAGCAGCGGACAATTGCGCGCCAGACACAATGTGGACAGCAAATCATTCGCCAGACCGTTTGCCAGCCTGGCAATAAAATCGGCAGTCGCGGGGGCGATCACAATCGCATCGGCGGCGCGGCTCAGATTGATGTGCGCCATGCTGTTCGGCATACTCGCATCCCACTGATCGGTGAACACCGGTTTGCCGGACAATCCCTGCATCGTCGCAGGCGTGATGAAATGGCACGCCGCCTCCGTCATGACGACCTGTACCTCCATGCCCTGTTTTATCAGCAGACGCAGCAATTCTGCCGCCTTGTAGGCCGCGATGCCGCCGGTAATGCCCAGGACTAGGCGATTCACCGGCACAATGCGTTTTTGACTGGCTTGTTCCATAATGCTGCGCATCTTATCAAGAAACAGCCCGTCTGGGCTGGGAGGGGAATATGGCAATCACCGACTGGCCGGAAGGAGAACGACCCCGGGAGAAGCTGTTGCAGAAAGGCGCGGCATCGCTTTCCGATGCCGAACTGCTGGCGATTTTTTTGCGCACCGGCGTGACCGGCAGGAGTGCGGTGGATCTGGCGCGCGAGTTGCTCACCAGGTTTGGCAATCTCACCCAGCTGGTCGCTGCCAGCGAATCCGATTTCTGCGAAACGAAGGGCATGGGGCAGGCGAAATATGTGCAGCTGCAAGCAATACTGGAAATGTCGCGGCGTGCTCTCAAAGAGGAGTTGCAACGCGGTGACGCGCTCAATTCCCCGCGGGCGGTGCGCGATTATTTGCAGCTTTTGCTGGGCGGGCGCCAGCAGGAAGTTTTTCTGGTGCTGTTCCTCGATACCCAGCACCGCGTGATCGCCTCGGAAGAGCTATTCCACGGCACGCTCAGCCAGACCAGCGTGTATCCTCGTGAAGTGGTCAAACGCGCGTTGGCGCACAATTCCGCTTCTGTCATCCTTGCGCACAATCACCCCTCCGGTGTGGCTGAACCAAGCCAATCGGACCAGTTGTTGACCGGGGCGCTCAAACAGGCCCTCGCGCTGGTGGACGTCCGTGTACTGGACCACTTTGTTGTAACGGTTGGGCAAACCCTTTCGTTCGCGGAAAAAGGTTTGATTTGACTGCATGACGATATTTCGTCACACCACTAGCGCGCCAAATCATGTGAATCAGGGATGTGACGAAATCTTGACAACCGTTTGTCCATATTTTCGACCACTCGTCGCTCAGGATTTGACGTTGATGTTTGTCATCGTCTAATCTGCGCTCACTTGGCAAACTTACCGAAAGGTAAGGACGCAAAGTCACCGGCCTAAAGGAATCTATGGCAGCGGGACCGCGATACGGACGTTCGTCCGTATGTCATTACGCAGCATTACTGCGCCATCGCGCCCGAACCATTTGCTCCTTTCCGGCACTGAAAACGAGGTTGAGGGGTATCGTCATGCGTCCAAATAATGCGAAGTTTATTCAAAGTGCGCTGCTCCTGTCTTCGGTGTTGTTGGGCGCGTGCGGCGGGGGCGGCACAACCACCACAACTTCCGCATCAGTTCCTGTTGCCGTCTTCAGCTCGATGGGAGCAGATTTTTACCTGACGCTGCCCGACCATCTCTGCGCCAGCAGTCCCGCCTTATGCAATAACGCACCCATTACCAACAAGCTGATTGTGGCTGCGGCAACCGCGACCACCGGCGAGGTGACATTTAACGGCGTGGTTACGCCCTTTACCGTTGCGGCAGGCAGCCAGGCGATGATTACGCTCAACCCGGCTGCGGTTCTCACATCGAATGAGACGATCGAAACCAAGGGAATCCATGTGACGGCACGGGCCCCGGTCTCTGTGCATGTAGTCTCGGAAACCGCCACCTCTGCCGATGGTTACCTGGCCTTCCCGACAGCCGCTATCGGGACCCATTACTACGTCATGTCGTACGCCAGCGCCAGATACGCCGGTTCGGAATTCGCCGTGGTAGCCACCCAGAACAACACTGTCGTCAGCATCACGCCTGCCGCTGCCGGCGCTACCAGACCGGCCGGGGTTGCATTTACGGTCGTGCTTAACAGCGGTGAAACCTACCAGCTCGCCAATCCGGCTGGCGCGGACATGACCGGCACGCTAGTGATGGCCGACAAACCCGTTGCGGTATTCGGCGGGCACCGTTGTGCCGAAGTGCCATCCAATGTGGGCTACTGCGACTACCTCGCCGAACAGATTCCCGATATTACCATTTGGGGCAAGACTCACCATACCGTGCCGTTCAGCGGGCGCGCACGTTACACGGTGCGGGTAATGGCATCCCAGGATGGCACCACTTTCACCACCACACCGGCAGGAATAATCGGCACATTGAACGCCGGACAGTTCGCGGACGTAACCCTCTCGGGTGTCGGCGAGTTCGTGTCCAGCACCCCGGTGCTCGTGGCGCAATTCATGCGCAGCTACGCGGATGATTCCGCCGGCAAAGGCGACCCAAGCATGGTGCTGGTTACGCCGACTGCGGGTACACCTGACGAAATGGGCGTGACCGATTCCACCTTCGGGGTTTACGGCCTTACCGGGACCGGCGGCGCCTTGATGAATGTGGTCACCGAGACAGCCGCGCTGGCTAACCTGAAGCTGGACAATGTAATGGTACAACCATCGCTCTTCACCCCGATCAGCCCGACCAGCATCCATTCGTCCGGCACGATTCCGGTCACCCCCGGAGCGCACACGCTCGCAGGCTCTGTGCCTTATAGCGCGCTGGTCTATGACTTCGGCGTTGCATCGAACTCGGTGTCCTATGCCTATCCTGTTGGAGCAACGCTCACCCGTCCGGCATTGGTCATCCCACCACCTGTCGAACCGACCCCCGTGCCTGTCGAGCCGACCCCCGTGCCTGTCGAGCCGACCCCTGTGCCCGTCGAGCCGGCTCCTGTGCCGATCGAGCCGGCCCCTGTACCTGTCGCGCCAGCTCCTGCACCTGTCACCCAGTCGCATGCAGTCTGCGCGGATGTTGAGAAGCACGCTTCTGTCCACCATAACCACACGATAGATGAGACCCGGGTTCGTCATGGCGAGGGTCACGATGGTCGTGATGAACTCCATAGCGGAGAACATCCTCACCAGCACGCCCATGACCGTTCACATGACAACGCACATGATCATGCCCATGACGATCACGGTGGCGAGCATGATGATGACCATGACGACAGCCTGGAATGCCACAACGATTAAGCAACACACATGAATATCATCACCATGAAAGCCAGGTCGGCAATCGGTCTATTCTTCGGCTTGCTGACAGCGGCAAATTGGGTGTACGCGCAGGAAGCCGTGCAGAAAACGCTCCAGCCTGTTGGGTCAGTCGCCGGTAACCCGTCCGCTTCCTACGAGGCGCTGTTGCGCGATGCCGAGGCATTGATCAAGAGCGGCAAGCCAGGCGATGCCTACAACCTGCTGGAGCCGCTCGAATTCGAGCATGCCGGCGAAGTGCGCTTCGATTACCTGATCGGCATTGCCGCACTGGACAGCGGCAAGCCGGACAAGGCAACACTGGCCTTCGAGCGTGTACTGGCGGTAGATCCAGACTCTGCCGCTGCGCGGCTCGACATGGCCCGCGCCTATTATCAACTGCGCGATTTTCCCCGCGCCGAGACAGAATTTACAGCAGCCCTGAAGCAGAATCCTTCCGAAGCGACACGCACCAATATCCAGAAATATCTGGATGCGATAGCCGCCCAGAAAGATGGAAAACGGACGCGCTTCTCGGGCTATGTGGAATTGGGGGTTGGGCGGGACAGCAACGTCAACAACTCCACCGACCAATCTCAAATACTCTTTTTTGACAACACCATCCCTACCTGGGCAACTGCCACGCTTGACCCCGCCAACGTAAAAACGTCCGACAATTACTATGCCGCAGCTGCGGGCGGCGAGATCAAGCACAGCCTGAATGCCCATTGGGGCTTGTACGCTGGCGCCGACTTGCGCAAGCACGCCAACCGGACCCATACACAATTCGATTCCGTCAACACCGATGTGCGTGCGGGAGTCGTATATGAGGCGCAGGCTAACCGGTTGCGTGTGGGCGCAGTCGGCGGGCAATACGATCTGGGAGGAGCGCGCAACAGCGATACTGCCGGCATCAAAGCCGAGTTGCGCCATGTCTTCAGCCCGATCAACCAGTTGAATGCATTTGCCCAGTCTGTGCAATATCGCTATGTCGACCCTTTCATGAAACCGAATGATATTGATCAGCAGGCCGCCGGAATCGGCTGGCTGCATGTGCTGGCTGACGGCAAATCGACACTGTCCGGCAGCGTGCATTACGGTGCCGAGAAGGATGTCTCGCCAATCATCGAAGTGAATATTCCACCCTTCGGCCTCATCACCGCTAACCCGAGTGGCGGGCGAAACGATGGAGGAAAGCGATTCGGCGGGTTGCGCATTGGCGGCCAGACGTCCTTCGTTGAAAGAACAACGCTGTTCGCCAGTGCGGGTATGCAGACCGGCGTCTACGACAAAGTCAATTATCTCTTTCTGCGCCAGCGCAAAGACCGCCTGTACGACCTGAAGCTGGGGGCGAACTGGCATTGGAGCAAGCTGTGGACGCTGCGTCCGCAACTGAACTATTCCAGGAACGATTCCAATATTGCCATTTACGGCTATGACCGGATGGATGTTTCACTGAATTTTCGCCGAGACTTTCGGTAATTTTAGCTGTATGGAGGTGTAATCATGAAAGCGACAAAGAGCATCATTGTCTTTCTGGGTGTTTTGTTAACAGCCTGCCTGGCATTGTCTGGCCAGGCTGCTTACGCGGGAATTGCCGGGCACGCGCAATTTGTGAACGGTTCCGTTCAGGTCACCAACGCGGCAGGGCAGGCGCGCGCCATGCAAAAAGGCGACGTGGTGCATGAGAGCGATACCGTGACGACCGCCAGGGTCAGTTCGGCGCAAATCAAGATGCGGGATGGCGGCCTGATCGCCGTGCGCCCCGACTCCAGGCTCAGGTTCGACAGTTTCGTGTTTACCGGCGAACAAGACGGCAATGAGAAGAGCTTCTTCTCCCTGTTAAGTGGCGGATTCCGCGCGGTCACCGGCCTGATCGGCCAGAAAAACAAGTCCAATTACCGTATCTTCGCGGGCGCATCGACTATCGGCATACGTGGTACCGATCATGAGACTTTCGTAGTTGTGCCAGGCAGCGCGTTGGCGGTGATCGTACCGGTCGGCACCTATAACAAGGTCAATACCGGCGAGACCGTCATGACTACCAGCAAAGGCACCATCAATATTCTGCCGAACCAGATGGGTTTTGCCGCCGCTGCCGACCAGATGCCGCAACTGCTACCGGTCAACCTCAACCTGTTCACCGCCGTGCCATCCCCGGCGCTGCAAGGCAATAGTGGCGCAACAGGTGGGGCGGGGCGTGAAAGCACGGTGGTGGATGGCGCGGTTCAGGAACAGAATACGGCGCCCGGGAATGTTGTGCCGCCGCCCGCTACACTGAGCCCCATTACCGAGGATCGCGGAGCGACTGCGCCACCGAAAGTATTCTGAAGCGGCGGCGATTGGCCACCGGCAAACCTTATACCCGGCGAGCGTTGCAGGAGGAGTTGCATCGCGGCGACGCGCTCAATTCCCCGCGTGCGGTACGCGACTATTTTGCAGCTATTGCGGGGGCCAGCAGGAAGTTTTCCTGGTGCTGTTCCTCGATACCCAGCACCGCGTGATCCCCGCGGAAGAGATATTCCACGGCACACTCAGCCAGACCAGCGTCTATACGCGCGAAGTAATCAGACGCGCATGGGCGCATAACACTGCCGCGGTCATCCTCGCGCACAATCATCCCTACGGCGTGGCCGAACCCAGCCAGACAGACCAGTTGTTAACCGGCGCGCTCAAACAGGCCCCGGCGCTGGTGGAAGTGCGTGTGCTGGATCACTTCGTGGTGGCGGTTGGACAGACCCTGTCGTTTGCTGAAAGAGGGTTGCTATAACACGGAACTTTTCGGCAGGTTGACCTCGCGCCGCGAAAGCGTATTATGCTTTTCAAGAATAAATACAATGCGAGGTGGAAATCATGAAGTTCGCAAAATCGCTGGGCTGGGTATTCGCTGGATTGATCTTCGCGGCAAGCGGGGTTTATGCGCAGGAAGTGCGCCAGCTAGCCGAGCCCGAATCTCGAAAGCCGGACGGGAGTGATGCTCGCGAGAAACCACTGCGCGATGCCGAAGCCCTGATGAAAGCCGGCAGGCCCGCCGAGGCCTATAATCTGCTGCTGCCCCTTGAGTTCGACCGTTCCGGCGAGGTGCGCTTTGATTATCTGATCGGTATTGCCGCGCTGGATAGCGGCAAGCCGGACAAGGCAACGCTCGCTTTTGAGCGAGTGCTGGCGGTGGATCCGAATTTTGCCGGTGCGCGTCTGGACATGGCGCGCGCTTATTATCAACTCGGTGATCTCACGCGTGCCCAGACCGAGTTTGAAACCGTATCGAGACAAAACCCTCCCGAAGCGGCGCGCGTCACCATCCGGAAATATCTGGATGCGATAGCCGCGCAGCAGGCGGCCAAACAGACCCGATCCAGCGCCTATGTGGAAGTGGGGCTGGGACATGACACCAACGTCAACAACTCCACCAGCCAGTCGCAGATTGATGTCCCGGTTTTTGGCAATCAAACGTTCACCCTCAACCCGACCAATCTGAAAACCGCCGATAATTACTATAGCGCTGCAACAGGCGGCGAGGTCAGCCACAACCTGAATGCCAGTTGGGGTTTGTACGCTGGTGCAGATGTGCGCCAGCGCGGCAATATCACCCAAACCCGTTTTGACACGCTGAGTCTGGACGGCCGTGCAGGCGTGACGTTTACCGACAGCGGAAAAAATATTTTCCGTATCGGCGGAACAGGCGGCAGATATAACCTGGCGAGAGTGCACGACCGCGATTCTACCGGCTTCAGCGCGGACTGGCGGCATGTGTACAGTCCCGCAAATCAAGTGAGCCTGTTCGCGCAGCATGGGCGCAATCGTTTCGTGGATCCCGCAATGACGATCAACGATTTCGACCAGACCATACTCGGCACCGGCTGGCTGCATGCATTGGCGGATCGGCAATCGGTCATGTTCGGCAGTTTGTTTCTGGCCAATGAAAACGATGTGGCTCCTGTTACACCGGCCAACCCAAGCGGTGGCCGCGCCGATGGCAACAAGCAATCGCTGGGTGTGCGCGCAGGCGGACAAACGGCGATGCGCGAGGACACCGAGCTGTTTGCTAGTCTGGGATTCCAGTCGGGTTCATATGACAAGACCAACGCATCGTTCTTGCGCAAACGCAAGGATCGTCATCTGGATCTGTCTGCCGGCGCGAACTGGCATTGGGACAAGAACTGGACGCTGCGACCACAGTTTAACTACGCGAGAAACTATTCCGATATCGTCATTTATCGCTATAACCGGAGGGATATTTCCCTGACTGTTCGCCGTGATTTCCGGTAATCGAAACTGAGGGAGGTGTAATCATGAATGCCACAAAAAATATCGCTATCTGTTTGGGCATTGCCCTGGCCAGCTTGATGCCAGTGACGGCCTGCGCAGGGATCGCCGGGTACACGCAGTTCGTTAACGGCAGCGTCCGGATTGTCAGCGCAGCGGGAGAGGCGCGCACCCTGCAAAAGGGTGTAGCGGTCAATGAAGGCGATACGGTGATCTCGGCGAAGGGCGCCAGCGCGCAGATCAGGATGCAGGATGGCGGGTTCGTCGCCATGCGCCCGGACACCCAACTCAAGTTCGACAGTTTTAAATTCAGCGGCAAGGAAGACGGCAGTGAAAGGAGTTACTTCTCCTTGTTCAAGGGCGGATTCCGTGCGGTGACGGGTCTGATCGGGCGGGTGAACAAACCCAATTATCGTATTACCACATCAGTGGCAACCATAGGCATACGCGGCACCGACCACGAAACTTATGTGGTGACGCCGGACAGTTCGTTGGCGAATGGCGTGCAGCCAGGCACCTACAACAAGGTGAATGTCGGCGAAACTTTCATAGCCACCGACAAAGGCACCATTTTCGTGCTGCCCAACCAGATGGGTTACGCGGGTGCGGCTGATCAAATGCCCGAACTGAGACCGCTTGACACCGACATTTTCACCGTGGCAGACAAACCAGCCAGAGAAGCCAAGAGCGACAAGGAAGACGGCAAGGAAGTGCGCGAAACTGCGACGGTGGACAACACCGCAGAGCAGGGGGCAGCACCTGCGGTTGAGGTAGCATCAGCCGCAAGGGAAGAAATTAAGACAGACATCCTGCAGCGACCCATTACAACTACAGACGGCAAGGATCTTACTGGTGGAGGTACAACGCATAATCCAGCTTATAACGCGCTGAACGGCTACGGCTATGAGGCATTGGGGGTGGACGCTGCGGGGGGCTGGGTCAATCCTTACGCGATCGAGCTGCCCGGCAGCAGTTACCTGCTGGATGGGGGGAATAATCTGGTGGGGGTTGTTGGCGGCTCCATTGTTGAAAACACCAAATTTGACGGTGGTGTGGCCAAGGACACCTATGTATCAGCAGACGGCAGCGTTTATTTTGGGCGCTGGCAAGGGGGAACGTATGTCGACCCGGAAACAATGACAACCGTGGATATGCTTAACACCATCACGATGAAACCCACCAGCATGCAATGGGTCCTCGCTGCCAACCCTCCGTCCGGGTTTGTACAAACATTGGTTGGCACCAAGACTTATGACTTGACCGCCGCGACCCACCCTACCGACCATCTCGGCAACATCGGCACGCTGACCGCAGCAACGCTGACTGCGGACTTCATCAATCAAATCGTCAATGCTTCACTGGCGCTGTCGTTCAGTACTGCTGATCCGGTCAATATCAGCACGGATGACAAGGCATACACGGTGACCACACCCGGCGGCATCGCAATTTCCGGGGATACTGTCTGGGGAACGGGCGCGGTAACCTGTAGCGGTTCGTGCCAGGATGCAATCTATAGTGCCGATATCTGGGCGCGCTTTGCGGGGAATGCCGCCGATAAAGTGGCGATCCCCTACAACATCATTGGCGGAAGCGAATTGGTGCAGGGCGTGGCACTGGTCTCCGCAGCCACCCCGCCTGCTGTTGGAACCTTCGCGGCTTATACCCCGAGCAACATCCTGATCGAGACTGCGGTACCGTTTTTCAGCATGGGGTGGGGGAATCCGATGGCGGCACCGGCCGATATCACTTATAACCCTACCGGCAGCAGCAACCTGTCGTCCTTCATCGACCGGGAAATTGTCGGGGATGCGAGCATCAGTTATTCCGTGACAGGCGGGGCCACGCCGGTAACCGGCGCGGCAACTACCGCCGCCACCGGCATCCGGTTCGGCCGCTGGAGCAGTGTTGACGCGGTTGAATTTACCCTGGCTGCCCCGCTGGGAGGTGCGAATTGGGGTGTGCCAACTACCTGGATGTACGGGCCGGAGGGGTATTGGGATGATTTGAATACTACGGTTCCGACGGGGACTTTCATCTACGCGTTGGACGGCAGCACGGCGCCTTATGACAGTCAGTCCGGACAGAGCGGCACACTGACCGGTGCTTCCATCAGCGTCGATTTCATCAGCAGCCTGGTCAGCGCAGATGTTGCCCTGACCGTGGGAGGCCAGGCCTGGTCGGCGAGCGCGACCGGCATGTCTCTTAACGGATCACAGTTTTTTGCGGATGCCGGTGGTGGGGGATTGATCGTCTCCATGGGGGCAGGTACGCCCACCACATGCCAGACCTGCTTTGGCAGTCTGAGCGGTGCCTTCACCGGGCAGAATTACGCCGGTGCGATTCTGTCGTACAACCTGGGGGACAGTAGTGCCAATGCAGGCGGGGAGGTCTCCGGCCAGGCGGCTTTGGTTCGCACCGGACCGACAATCACTGATGGCACCGCTACGCCGACCGGCATGTATGTCGTGGCCGATTTCGGCGGCAGCATACAAACGGCAGATACCCTCAGCACCGACGTCAGCGGCGTGCTGACGGCTTATAGCCAGAGTGGCGCGGCGGCTACAGGCTACATGTCGACGACGGTAACCTGCACCACCTGCACCGTGGCTGCTCCCACTGCGAATACACCAGCGACGGGCATCCATCTGGGCACCTGGGACACGGGCAGCTTTACGCAAACCTGGGGGTTTGGTATCGGTTCAGCGAGTCCGCACTGGATCACCGGGCCGGAAGCCGGGCCGCTATTCCTGGCGAATGCGCTGGTCGGCACCAAGACCTTCAGTTTTGATGGCGGCATGGTGACCAATTTCATCGGGACCCCGGGCACGGTGCTGGGCACGACCGCACTGACCGTGGATTTCACCCGGCAGGTGGTGGGCATTAACCTCGACCTGTCGGTTCCAGATATGCAGACTACGCCGGTATCACACACCTGGAATGCCAAAACATTGCCGGGCGATGAAGCGATCATCAATGGCGGCAGGGGTATCGGCGGGGCGGCTTTCCGGGCTTCAAGCTATAACGGAACCGGGCCGGGCCTGCTGACCGTGACCGTGGATGCCGGTACGGCTGGTGAAACACCGGGCTTTGGCAACGTTTCGGGGCAGCTGACCGGCATTGGTTTGAATGGCGCGATCTTGAGTTACGACCTGAATGCCCTGCTGCCTTCATTTGCTTTCGAACAGGTTAACGGGGTGGCGGCGCTGGCCAGTACCACGAGTAACGTCGCAACACCGCATCGCCAGGTGCTGATGTCCCTGACCGAACCGAATGTTGCGGTCATACCTGCCGTACCGGTGCTCGGCTACTATGCGAATGCACCGGCCCGGACGGTGACGGATGTGACAGGCAACCTGACCCAGTTTGACATGAATACCATCAACAATGGCGGAGACAACAATCCGTCAATGACCTTGACCAGAGACACCAGTTTGCTGGCCGACGCGGGCAATGATGCGGCCAGCGGCATCAGCTGGGGGCGCTGGGAGGGCGGCAGCGTGAATGCCACGGATAGGAACAACGCCGTGACCACACCGCATACGCTGGCGGGTAGCCTGCACTGGATCGCCGGGCCGACAGAAACGGCAGCGGTGACCCTGCCGGTTTCGGGCACCTATACTTACACCAATGCCGGGGGAACTTTGCCGACCGACAATCTGGGCAATACGGGCACGCTGAACAATGCAACATTGAGTGCCAACTTTACCGCGCAAACGGTGGATGTCGGCGTAAACGTGACGGTTGCGGGCTCAACCCTGGATGCGGCTGCCGCGAATGTGCCGATCATCCAGAGGACAGCTTTTTATGCCGATAGCCAGATGCCCGGTGCGGCGCACCTGACGGTAACGTGTACAACCGGTTGCGGCACGTCAGCTCAAGGGGTGATCGTGGGCGGCTTCACTGGTGCGGGCGCTACCGGAGCGATGATGGCATATGGATTGCAGAATGTTGGCGCAGCGAGTACCCAGGTGATATCCGGTGTGACCGCGTTCCATCGTTAAGGAATCGCAGATTAAATCGTCATTGCGAGGAGCGTAGCGACGCGGCAATCCAGAAGCTCGTTTTATATCAAACACTGGATTGCCACGCTTCGCTCGCAACGACAGCTTGGGTGAATAAATCAGCGGTTTCTTAAAGAAAGCCTCATGCTTGCGCACAACGAACAAGCCCGCAATCGCGGGCTTGTTCGTTGTGGACTTGAGGTGAGGATTAAATCCGCCGCGCCAGTTCCGCCGCTTTGCCGATATAGGTATCCGGTGACAGCTGCAGCAGGCGCTGCTTTTCCGCTTCAGGTATTTCCAGCGTCTGGATGAAGGCGCGCAGCGTGTCACGGTTAATGCCTTCTTTGCCGCGCGTTAATTCCTTGAGCTTGTCGTAGGCATTCTCGACGCCATAGCGGCGCATCACGGTCTGGATCGGCTCAGCCAGCACTTCCCAGTTTGCATTCAAATCATCCGCGACACGCTGCAAATTGATTTCAAGCTTATGCAAGCCTTTCAGGCAGGATTCGTAGCCGAGCAGCGTGTAGCCGAGCGCCACGCCCATGTTGCGCAGCACGGTGGAATCGGTCAGGTCGCGCTGCCAGCGAGAGACCGGCAGCTTTTCGCTGAGGTGGCGCAACAGTGCGTTTGCCAGTCCGAGATTGCCTTCCGAGTTCTCAAAATCGATCGGGTTCACCTTGTGAGGCATGGTCGAGGAACCGACCTCGCCCGCAACCACTTTCTGTTTGAAATAGCCCAGCGAGATATAACCCCAGATGTCGCGATCCAGGTCGATCAGAATGGTATTGATGCGCGCAAAGGCATCGAACAACTCCGCCATGTAATCGTGCGGCTCGATCTGTGTGGTGTAAGGGTTGAAAGTGATGCCGTGCGCAGTGACAAAACGCCGCGCATGTTCCTCCCAGTCGATGTCCGGATAGGCGGCCAGATGCGCGTTGTAGTTGCCCACCGCGCCGTTGATCTTGCCGAGAATTTCCGCTGTGGCAAGGCGTTGCTCGGTGCGCTGCAAGCGATACACTACATTCGCCATTTCCTTGCCCAGCGTGCTCGGCGTGGCGGTCTGGCCATGAGTGCGGCACAGCATCGGAACATCGGCGAGCTGGTGGGCGATCTCTTTCAAGCGCGCGATGATGTCATCCAGCACGGGCAGCATCACCGCATCGCGGGCGTTCTTGAGCATCAGCGCGTGACTGAGATTATTGATGTCTTCAGAAGTGCAGGCAAAATGGATGAACTCCAGCGCAGCGGCGGTCTCGGGATTGGATGCAAGTTTGTCGCGCAGCCAGTATTCCACCGCCTTGACATCGTGATTGGTGCGCTTCTCGATGGCCTTGATCGACAAGGCATCGTCTTCGCAAAATGCCGCGTTGATGGCATCCAGTTGCGCGATAGTGGTAGCGGAGAACGGCGCGATTTCCTGAATGCCGGCCTGTGCGCTGAGAGATTTCAGCCACTCGATTTCGATCAGCACGCGAAAACGGATCAAGCCGAATTCGCTGAAGTAATCGCGCAAGGCATCCACCTTGCCGAAATAGCGCCCGTCAAGAGGGGAGAGGGCGGTGAGTCTGGTGAGTCCGGTCATGATGAAGTCTCAATGCGAAAGCGCATATTTTACGCGAAAGCCGTAGGATGGGTTGAGCGTCGCGATACCCATCATCGATACTGCGCTTGCTTATCAGGCGATGGGTATCGGCCTGCGGCCTCGACCCATCCTACTCGATGATTGCGCCACCCAGGCAGACCTCGCCATCGTAGAGCACCACCGACTGTCCCGGCGTGACGGCCCATTGAGGTTCGATGAAATCAATTGTGCAGCGGCCATTATCGAGTTCAGTGATCTGACAGGGCGCGTCGACCTGCCGGTAGCGAGTCTTGGCAGCGTAGGGATGATTGAGCAGCGGCGCAGTGCCGCTGATCCAGTGGCAATCCAGCGCGGTCAACCGCTTGCTCAGCAGCGCCGGGTGGCCGTGCCCCTGCACCACGATCAGGCGGTTGTTCGCCATGTCCTTGCCAGCCACAAACCACGGTTCGCCGGAGGCTTCTTTTGCACCGCCGATGCCCAGCCCTTGCCGCTGGCCGATGGTGTAAAAAGACAGCCCGATGTGCTGGCCCACCACCTTGCCATCGGGGGTGCGCATCTCGCCGGGCTGGGTCGGCAAATAGCGATTGAGGAATTCGCGGAACGGGCGCTCGCCGATGAAGCAAATGCCGGTGCTGTCGCGCTTGGCGTAATTGTGCAACTCATGCTGCTCGGCGATCGCGCGCACCTGCGACTTCAGCAGCTTGCCGAGCGGGAAGATCGCATGGCTCAATTGCGCCTGGTTCAGGCGATACAGGAAATAACTCTGGTCCTTGCTGGCATCGCTCGCCTTGAGCAACTGGAACAGGCCGTCCGCCTCGCGCACCTGCGCGTAGTGCCCGGTGGCGATCGTGTCCGCCCCCAGTTGTATCGCGTGGTCGAGAAACGCCCTGAACTTGATTTCCGAATTGCACAGGATATCCGGGTTGGGCGTGCGCCCGGCCTGGTATTCGCGCAGGAAATAACTGAACACGCGCTCCCTGTATTCGCCGGCGAAATTGACCGCCTCAATGTGAATTCCGATCTTGTCGGCGACCGACACCGCGTCCAGCAGATCCTGGCGCGACGAACAGTATTCGTCGTTGTCGTCATCCTCCCAATTCTTCATGAACAGGCCGATCACCTCATAGCCCTGCTGCTTGAGCAACAGCGCGGTGACCGAGGAGTCCACCCCGCCGGACATGCCGACGACGATGCGCCGGGGTTGAAGATGGTTGTTCACGTTTGCCCCCTCACCCGTGGGGCTGGGAGCGGAGTCGGGGAGAGACCGCAGCCGCCAATTCCTCGTTGAACCCTGTGAACTTCACCGTAGGGTGCGCTCTGCGCACCATGGTGCATGGAATGCACCCTACAAAATCCGTTGCCAGCTTGAGGTTCATGGGTAGGGGAAAGAGCTTGCTTGTTAGTCATAGTGAACCAGCAATTCCAGCGGGAAACGCCTGCCGGCGAGATAATCCTCGACGCAGCGCAAAATCAGCGGGCTGCGATGACGGGATTGACTGGCGCGGATTTCATCGGGCGTCAGCCACACGGCGTGCAGGATCCCTGTGTCGAGCTGACGGCCAGCTTCAAATCCGGTGATCTCGCCGGTAAAGGCAAAGCGCAGATAGGTGGTGTTGGATTCATCGGAATGCCAGCGATAAACGCCGAGCAGATGCCGCGGGGCAAAGTGATAAGCGGATTCTTCCAGCACTTCGCGCGCCACTGCGGCCAGTAACGACTCATCGGCTTCCAGATGTCCGGCAGGCTGGTTGAAGCGCAACCCTTGTGAGGTTTCCTCCTCCACCAGCAAAAATTTACCATCGCGCTCGATGACGGCGGCGACAGTGACGTTGGGTTTCCAGATCATTTATGGTTCTCTGCAAAAAATAAAAAAGCAGTGTATCTCCTGCTTTCTTCGGGTTTGTGACGGATGGCTGCCGCTGATTCGCGGCTGAACGCTCGCTATGCTCTTGTCAGCCTGTCCCGCAAACGGGTCATTGGGTTGGGTGGATTATCCATTAAACGAAAAACATCATCAAATTGCAGTTCTGTCGGGGTGCGCAGCACGTAGGGC
>MGWZ01000097.1:46337-79715 GCA_001801175.1 Gallionellales bacterium RIFCSPLOWO2_02_FULL_57_47
CCTACCGAAGTCGACAGCCACGGCTTTTAGTCAGGGATGCTGTAATCAGAATGGACAAACTCCCCGCCATGGCGGGCCGAGCCCGCCCTACAGCCCAGCCTGCAATAAACCCCATTCGCCACAAAGGCGTGCGCAGTGTTAAGATTCGCCCACATTCAGGTTTCGCGAACAAGTGACAGCACACAAATCGGTTAACAACTTTATGATCTTTCGACGGGATTGGACATTTGTGTATGGGATATTTTAATCTGCACACGCCCCCCGCCCGGTCGTTTTTTCTTGCCGTTTTGACCGTCATTTTATCTGGCTGTGCGCTGGCTCCCGGGATGCGCTTCGATCATAACAATGCCAGGATCGAGCCCGTCATTGGCGCACCTGCCGTTACCCCTGTCATCAAAACCATCACGCCACAGTTGATCCAGCAAGAGCTGCAGCTGGCCAAAGCCGGAACTCACGCCGACCTTACCGAAATAATGACACCACCGCAGCCTTATAAAATAGGCGCGGGCGACCATCTGGCGATAACGGTGTGGGACCATCCCGAGCTATTGATGCCGGTCAGCACCGTCTCGGGAACCCTTGCCACGTTATCGGGAACGACCCCGGCGGGTTATACCGTCAGCCCGGAAGGCAAGATCCAGTTTCCTTACGCGGGCGACTTCAAGGTTGAAGGCCTGACAGAACTGCAAGCGCGTGACTTGCTCGTCCAGCGTTTATCGAACTACATCAAAAAACCTGAAGTGACCCTCAGGGTTTTGAGCTTCCGCAGCAAGCGAATTTACCTGGATGGCGAAGTCAAGCTCCCCGGTATCGTCCAGATCGACGACATCCCGCTGTCCCTGCCGGAAGCGCTCAACCGCGCCGGTGGCATTACCCCGCTGGGAGACCAAAGCCGTATCACGATCACTCGCGAAGGCAAAACCTACCGGGTAGATTTGACGCGCTTGACGGTGGACGGCATCGATCCGTCGCGCATCATGTTAAGCAATGGCGACATGCTGCGCGTGAGTCCGCGTGACGAAAGCAAGGTATTTGTCCTCGGCGAGGTGACCAAGCCGGTCACATTGATTATGCACAATGGCCGGCTGAGCCTTAACGAAGCGCTTGGAGAAGCGGGGGGCGTTAATCCGGAAACAGCCGATGCCAACCAGGTCTATGTGATACGCAATGCGAATGATGCGCAGCCAATAATTTACCACCTCGACGCACACTCGCCGGTCATGTTTGCGCTGGCGGAAAATTTCGAGCTTAAAGCCAGAGACGTGGTGTATGTCGATGCCGCTTCAATGGTGCGATTCAACCGCCTGATCAGCCTGATACTGCCGACCGCGCAGACCCTTACGATCATCAATCGCGGGTTTCAATGATCCGGCGGGTCCTGGTAGTATGTATCGGAAATATCTGCCGCAGCCCGATGGCTGAAGGTTTGTTCAGGCAAGCGCTACCCGATGTGCAAATCTGCTCGGCGGGAATGTCGGCATTGGTGGGCCACGGGGCCGATCCGATTGCCGTGCAGATCATGGCCGGGGCAGGCGTCGATATTGCCGCGCACCGGGCGCGCATGTTGACCGATGCGATCGCGCGCGACGCAGACCTGATCCTGGTTATGGATGACCTGCAAAAACAGCAAATCTCAACGCAATATCCTTATGTGCGCGGCAAAGTATTTCGGTTGGCAGAGGCAACAAAACAGGATATCCCTGACCCCTATCGGCAAGACCCGGAAGTGTTCCGCACGGTTTTCTCACAGATAGAAAACGGAGTGAACGAATGGGTAAAGCGCATCAACAGCATCGGCTAACGACGAGGGCACAACGACATGAACCAGAACATGGCCGGCATAAACCCGACTGGAATGAACGAAGACGAGATCAACCTAAGCTCGCTGCTGGACAGCCTCTGGCTGGACAGAAAAATGGTGGGGCTGATCGCGGTCGCAATATTAGCATTGGGGACAGCCTATGCCTTTATGGCAAAGCCGATATATCAAGCCAACCTGATCGTCCAGGTGGAAGACAGCCCCGGTTCCACCAGGAGCCTGCTGGGAGAGGCGGGCGCACTTTTCGATACCAAAACGGCCGCATCGGCTGAAATGGAATTATTGCGTTCACGCATGGTGGTGGCAAATGCGGTGGACAGCCTCGGCCTGTATATCGGGGCACAGCCAAAATACTTCCCGTTCGTCGGGCGCTGGTGGGCAAGCAGAAGCAAACAGCTTTCCAATCCGGGCATCCTGGGATACGGCGGCTACGCCTGGGGCAACGAAGCGATAGAAGTGCCGGTTTTCAACCTGCCGCAGGAGCTGCAGGAACACGAATTCATCCTGATCGCGGGAGACAACGGCGAATTCGAGCTGCAACAGTCTGATCATGACATTGCATTGAAGGGCAAGACCGGGCAAACCGCCGTGCAGCAGACCCCGGCCGGCAAAGTGGAAATTCTGGTGACAAAACTGGCAGCCAATCCCGGCACACAGTTTCTGTTGTGGCGAAATTCCAGGCTGAAAGCCATCGAGAGCATGCAAACAGGCTTGCAGATCGCCGAAAAGGGCAAGCTGTCCGGTATCATCGAAGTCAAGCTGGAAGGGGGCGACCCGCTGTTGAACGCCAAAATATTGAATGCGGTCGGCCATGAATATATCCGCCAGAACATCGACCGGAAGTCCGAAGAAGCGGAAAAAACCATCATCTTTCTCGATTCCCATCTGCCCGAAATCAAGCGCAATGTCGAGGAAGCAGAAACCCGATACAACCAGCTGCGCGACAAGCGCGGCACCATAGATATCGGCGAAGAAGCCAAGAACATATTGCAGCAGGCCGTCGGAATCGAGGTGAAACTGCTCGATCTCAAACGCGTGCGCGAGGAGTTGCTATCGAAATTTACTCCGCAGCACCCCAGTGTCGTGAATGCGGATAAGCAACTGCAAATCCTGAACTCACAAAAGGCCGCCATCCAGGAACAGATCAAGAGACTGCCAGGTGTCGAACAGGACGTTATCTCCAGCATGCGCGATGTCAAGGTGGGCACCGAGCTGTATACCTCGCTGCTGAATACCGCCCAGCAGCTGCGCCTGGCCAAGGCCAGCAAGATCGGCACATCGCGCATGATTGATGAGGCGGTCGTACCGGAACAACCGGTCAAGCCGCAACGCCGGATGATCATCCTGATATCAGCGTTTCTCGGTTTGCTCGCCGGCGTGATGGCCGCATTCATCCGCAAGGCGATGCGCGGCGCGATCGACAGCCCGAAAATGATCGAAGACGCGACCGGCCTGCAGGTTTACGCGACAGTACTGGAAAGCAAACAGCAGGAAGCGCTCTCCAGAAAAATTCAGGCCAGAGAAACGGGCCAATTCATCCTGGCAGACACACACCCGGACGATCTTTCCATCGAGAGCCTGCGCAGCTTCCGTGTGGCCCTGCAATTTGCCATGCTGGACGCGGCGAATAACCGGGTGATGATCACCGGCCCGACGCCTGGAGTCGGCAAGACCTTTCTCGCCGCCAATATGGCCGCAATACTTGCCCAGGCGGGCAAGCGCGTGCTGCTGGTCGACATGGACCTGCATAAAGGACACCTGAACCAGTATTTCGGTCTGGGGCGAACTGGCGGATTGAGCGAAATACTCGCCGGCGAAATCACGCTGGAGCAGGCAACGCACAAAGAAGTATTGAAAAACCTGAGTTTCATTGCCAATGGAACACTCGTCGCCAACCCGAGTGCGCTATTCCTCAATGAGCGCCTGCCCCAGTTCCTCGAACAGTGCAGCCGGCAATACGACATCGTCATCGTTGACGCATGCCCGGCGCTGCTGGTCTCGGATGTGGCGGTCATCGGCCCGAACATGGGCACGACTTTCATGGTGGTGCGTGATGGCGTCTCTACGCTGGCTGACCTGACCACGGCAGTCAAGCGGCTTGGCCAGGCGCGGGTCGAGGTCAAAGGGGTGTTGTTCAACGGCCAGTTGCAGCGCGTCTCCAGCCGCTATGGATATGGCTATGGCTACGGATACAAGTACGGCAGCTACAAACAAGGCGCGAAACCAGACAACCAGTCGTGATGGACTGTCGCGTCGCTACGCTCCTCGCAGTGACGAGAGCGTCATTGCGAGGCCGGCAGGGCCGCGGCAATCCAGAGGTGGTCATTGCATAAACCTTTAGCTGCGAGCGAAGCGCGGCAGGCAGTGAAGCAATCCAGGGGTTTCCGTTGAGCGTGACGCTGCGCTGCTGGAAAGCCGCGTTTCGCTGTATATGCTCTCGCGATCAGGGTATGGACATGGACAAACAGCCAGCAGTATATATTTTGGCAAATCGACGCAATGGCACGCTTTACGCCGGGGTAACCTCCAACCTGGTTAAGAGGGTCTGGGAGCACAAGAATGATCTGGTGGAAGGATTTACACGCCGTTATGCGGTGCACATGCTGGTGTACTACGAGCTTCTCGATACGATGGATGCGGCGATAACACGCGAGAAACAGATCAAGGCTGGCTCAAGGGCAAAGAAGATACAGATGATCGAGTCCATGAACATTGGGTGGAAAGATTTGTACGACAGTATTGTGTGAAAAGCGATGGACTGCCGCGTCGCTACGCTCCTCGCAGTGACGAGTGCGTCATTGCGAGGCCCGCAGGGCCGCGGCAATCCAGAGGAGGTCATTGCATAAACCTTTAGCTGCGAGCGAAGCGCGGCAGGCAGTGAAGCAATCCAGGGGTTTCCGTTAAGTATGACGCTGCGCTGACTGGACTGCCGCGTCGCTACGCTCCTCGCAGTGACGAGAGGGTCATTGCGAGGCCCGCAGGGCTGCGGCAATCCAGGGGTTTCCGTTGAGCATGACGCTGCGCTGACTGGACTGCCGCGTCGCTACGCTCCTCGCAGTGACGAGAGGGTCATTGCGAGGCCCGCAGGTCTGCGGCAATCCAGAAGGTTTCCGTTGAGTATGACGCTGCGCTGACTGGACTGCCGCGTCGCTACGCTCCTCGCAGTGACGAGATCGTCATTGCGGGGCCCGCAGGGCTGCGGCAATCCAGAAGGTTTCCGTTGAGTATGACGCTGCACTGACTGGACTGCCGCGTCGCTACGCTCCTCGCAGTGACGAGATCGTCATTGCGAGGCCCGCAGGGCCGCGGCAATCCAGAGGTTTCCGTTAAGTATGACGCTGCGCTGCCAGACTGCCGTGCCGCTGCGCTCCTTGCAGTGAAGGTTGCAATTAAAATATCTGTCATAAATTACAAAAAGTCTTAATCGTGAACGCACAATACTTGCACCAAATAGTCGACATCGCGCATCGGGCCGGAGCAGCCATCATGGAAGTCTATCGCAGCGGCGATGCAGGCGAGACCAGCAAAGCGGACAACTCCCCGCTCACCATGGCAGACCTGGCCGCGCATCGAACCATCGTTGATGCACTGACCAGGCTCACTCCGGAAATCCCGATACTCTCTGAAGAAGCCGCTGAAATTCCCTATCCGGAGCGTTCGCAGTGGACGCGCTTCTGGCTGGTCGATCCGCTCGATGGCACCAGGGAATTCATCAAACGCAACGGCGAATTCACCGTCAACATCGCGCTCATCGAGAATGGCGAACCCGTTCTCGGCGTGGTGTACGCCCCGGTGCCGGACGTGTGTTATTACGGCGCACGCGGTGCAGGCGCATTCATGCAGCGCGGCAATGGCGCGGCACAGCCTATCGCGGTGAAACCCCACACTGCGGGTGAACCCATCAAAGTCGTCGCCAGCCGTTCGCACAGCGATGCGCGCACCGAAGCGCTGCTCAAACAACTTGGCGATCACCAGTGTGTCAGCATGGGCAGTTCGCTCAAACTTTGCCTGGTTGCCGAAGGCGCAGCACACTTCTATCCGCGCTTGGGCCCGACGATGGAATGGGATACCGCCGCCGCCCACGCCGTGGTGACCGCGGCAGGCGGCGCGGTATGCGACATGAACGGAGAGGAGCTGCGCTACAACAAGGCGGACTTGCATAACCCCGAATTTCTGGTTCTGCCCGCCGCCGATGAGGCTTTGTTCGGTCTTCTGAAAATCCGCCGTCCCGGGTGAAGCAATTCACTGTCATTGCGAGGAGGCGCAGCCGACGCGGCAATCCAGAAGGTTTTCGCCGAGCCAAAGCCGCGCTACTGGACTGCCACGGCCCTTCGTGCCTCGCAGTGACGGGTGTGTCATTGCGAGGAGGTCCCGTCGACGCGGCAATCCAGAAGGTTTTTGCCGAGCCTGAAGTCAGCGCTACTGGACTGCCACGGCCCTTCGTGCCTCGCAGTGACGGGTGTGTCATTGCGAGGAGGCCCCGTCGACGCGGCAATCCAGCGGTTTTTTCGTTATGATGCACAGCCTGACTGGATTGCCACGGCCCTGCGGGCCTCGCAAAGACGGTACACTGCCGCATAACGAATTGAATCAACTGATCAACTGATATGACCGTACAACCACCAACCTCAACCAACACCGTCTGGCATCACGCCACCGTCACCCGCGCGCGCCGCGAAGCGCAAAACAACCATCGCGGCGCCATCATCTGGTTTACCGGCCTGTCCGGCGCGGGCAAGTCCACCCTGGCCCATGCCGTCGAAGAAGAACTGCACCAGCGCGGTTGCCGCACCTTCGTACTGGACGGCGACAATGTGCGCCACGGTCTGTGCGGCGACCTTGGCTTCTCGGCCAAAGACCGCATCGAAAACATCCGCCGCATCGGAGAAGTCGCCAAGCTCTTCATGGAAGCAGGCGTGATCGTGCTGACCGCCTTCATCTCCCCCTTTCGCGCCGACCGCGAGCGCGTGCGCGGCATGGTCGAACACGGCGACTTCATCGAGATATTCTGCGACAGCACCATTGAAGTCTGCGAAAGCCGCGACGTAAAAGGCATCTACAAAAAAGCCCGCGCCGGGCAGATCGCCGACTTCACCGGCATCTCATCGCCTTATGAAGCCCCGGAAAACCCCGAGATAACCGTGAACACCGGCGAAGCAGAACTGGATGCATGCGTGCAGCAGGTCATCGATAAAATAATGCAGCGTGGTGTCGTTTCTTCTCAATAACGTGTATTTGTATACTGAAAGCTACGGTGAGTTTCGCCCAGAGGGCTAGTTCAGCCTACGGTAACCGGTGGAAAATTTTCGCTGCCAACCGTTCACGAATTACTGCATGAGTGGTCCAGCCCCCACACGCAACAAAACGGGCCAATTGTTTTGCTTTTTACAGGATGATAATCGTCCATTGAACGGATGATTATCATCGGGTACAATCCCGGCATGTACATCAGACATATTCTCCCTTTACTCAATGAAGCACTCGCAGACACGCCAGTAGTATTGCTGAATGGTGCGCGTCAGACCGGCAAAAGCACACTGGCTCAATCGCTATCTACCGGAAATAACCGCCGTTATTTTACGCTGGATGATCACGTCACGCTGGCAGCGGCCAAGAGCGATCCTGATGGATTTATTGCGGGCCTCAGTGGCCCAGTCACACTTGATGAGGTGCAGCGGGTACCAGAACTTTTCCTCGCCATAAAAGCATCTATAGATCGTGATCGCAGCCCCGGACGGTTCTTGCTGACGGGTTCGGCGAATGTCCTGCTATTGCCCGGCATCGCCGATTCGCTTGCGGGGCGCATGGAAATATTATCACTTTGGCCATTGTCGAATGCTGAAATAGCGGGATCACCAACCATCAATCTCGTCGACTGGCTATTTGACGGGCCAATGAACACCCTGAAGATATCACCATGTGACCGCGCCCAGCTGATTGAAAAGTTGCTGTGTGGCGGATACCCCGAAGTGGTTAGTCGTAGTTCGCCACGGCGGCGGGCAGCATGGTTTAACAGCTACCTGCAGGCCATCATGCAACGTGACGTGCGTGATTTGGCCAATGTTGAGCAACTGACTGAAATTCCGAATTTAATCCAACTGTTATCCACCCGCAGTGCGAGCCTGCTGAACTTCGCTGAAATCTCTCGATCCAGCGGGCTACCGCAAACGACGCTCAAACGATATTTCAGCCTGCTGGAAACCCTGTTCCTGGTGTATCGTCTGCCATCGTGGGAGCGCAATTTAGGCAAGCGTTTGGTAAAAGCCCCAAAGGTATTCTTGCCTGATAGTGGACTGTTGGCTCACCTGGTCGAACTGTCACCAGAACGATTGGCTATTGAAGCGGGATTGCCCGGCAGCCTGGTTGAAACCTTTGTACTGAGCGAGATACTCAAACATCTCGCCTTCTCTGAAAGGCAACTGACCCTGTGGCACTACCGCACACAATCCAATATCGAAGTCGATTTCATACTGGAAAACCGGCTGGGCAAGCTAACGGGTATCGAAGTCAAGGCGAGTCATACCGTAGGCAGCAAAGACTTCAATGGCCTGCGCCACCTGAAGGAAACAGAACCGCAATTTTTTCAGCGCGGTATCGTACTGTACAGCGGCCGCGAAGTAGTGCCATTTGGCGACGACCTGTATGCAGTGCCCTTATCGATGTGGTGGGCGTTTAACAACCCCACAGCATAAGGATGCTGGACCACAAAAACGTGAAATCATGCATGAACATTGACCAACTCGGTGTGGTAGGGTGGGCTCTGCCCACCATGTCGGGCCGCTTCGACAGGCGCAGGACAGGCATAGCCCGACCTACATCTGGCTTCGGTTCATCCGACTTGGGCGTAGTGAGTCTGTCCGCACTGCTGGTTGCCGCGTTGCTACGCGCCTCGCAATGATGGTGGTGTGGACGGTCGCTTCGCTGGGCAGGCGTTGTTGGTGACGGGCGCGACTACGTGAGCAGACATATTTTTAATATTGAAGAGAAGATAAGTGTATGAAAATAGCAGTCGTTGGCCTGGGTTATGTTGGGCTTCCACTCGCTGTGGAATTCGGAAAGAAATACTCGGTCGTCGGTTTCGATATCAATGCCAGACGTGTCGCCGAACTTCTATCCGGTCAGGATCACACATTGGAGGTGGAACCGGAAGAGCTCAAGGCGGCTCGGTTCCTCAGTTACACCACCGACCCATCCGCGCTCGCCGAATGCAACGTCTTCATCGTCACAGTGCCCACACCAGTTGATAATGACAAACGCCCCGATTTCAGCCCCCTGGTCAAGGCCAGCCAGACGATTGGTCGTGTGCTGAAAAAGGGCGACCTGGTGATCTACGAATCCACCGTGTATCCGGGCGCAACCGAAGAGATTTGCGTGCCGGAACTCGAGCGGGCTTCGAATCTGCAATTCAACTTGGATTTTACTGTTGGCTATAGCCCAGAGCGTATCAACCCGGGTGACAAGCAGCGACGCCTGGTCAATATTCTCAAGATAACCTCCGGTTCAACGCCTGAGGCCGCAGAAATGGTGGACGCACTGTACCGGAGCATTATCACCGCCGGCACCCACAAGGCACCCAGCATAAAGGTGGCCGAAGCCGCCAAAGTCATAGAGAATACCCAGCGTGACGCCAACATTGCCCTGATCAACGAGTTCGCTCTTATTTTCAACCGTCTGGGTATCGACACACACGAAGTGCTGGAAGCCGCAGGCACCAAATGGAACTTCCTGCCGTACAAGCCGGGGCTGGTCGGCGGCCACTGCATCGGTGTGGATCCCTACTACCTGATTCAAAAGGCACAGTCAGTGGGCTACTACCCGGATATTTTGCTTGCCTGTCGGCGCATCAACGACGCCATGGGCAAGCACGTGGCTGGCGAAGTTATCAAACTCATGATCCACAAAGGCCATGCCATTGCCGGTGCCCGCGTGCTGGTACTCGGCTTCACTTTCAAGGAAAACTGCTCCGACCTGCGCAATACGCGCGTGATCAATCTGTGCGCGAACTGGAGGGTTATAGTGCCAAGGTCAATATATACGACCCGTGGGCTGATCGCGCTGAAGCAAAGTACGAATACGCCATTGACTTGCTGGAAGAGATGCCCGCGCCCGGCAGCTGCGATGCGCTGGTTGTGGCCGTCGCCCACGACCAGTTCAAGACCCTTGGCATTAACGGTCTGCGCCGGCTGGCCAATGGTCACGCGGTCATTTACGACATCAAGGGCTTATTTCCAAAAAGCGAAGTGGATGGCCGCCTGTGAAAGTCAAACCGGCCTTTGTGGAGCAGCACCGCCGCACTGTCTACACTTGGGGGTGTTTCGCAAGGGTGGTGCGCTGGTGAGCGTTTTAAAGCAAGCTGGGGCAAGATGACTGAGGAGTCTGCCCCAATTTATCCTCATTTTTTCCTCTCTTTTTGATTAAATGACACAAACAATTAACCTTTCAACCGCCCACAAAATCTGGAGCCTGCTCACGTCCGCCGAGCGACGTAGGGCGCTGGTGTTGCTGGGCCTGATGTTTATCGGTATGGTGCTGGAGACGCTCGGTGTGGGTATGGTAATCCCGGCACTTGGCTTGCTTACACATAGTGATGTTGTACGCAACTTTCCGCTACTCCCATCCGTTATTCAAACACTGGGCAATCCCAGTCAGAAAACGCTTATTATTGGTGGCATGTTGCTACTGGTAGGGGTGTATCTGGTCAAGACGTTGTTCCTCGCCTTTTTATCTTGGTGGCAGACGCGTTTTGTTTATGATGCTCAGGCTCAGCTATCGCAGCGCTTGTTTACGGTCTATCTACACCAGCCTTACACTTTCCATTTGCAACGAAACTCGGCACAACTGATTCGTAATGTCATTAGCGAAGTGAGTCTGTTTGCCGGCAACGGTTTGATGTCGGGCATTCTATTGCTCTCGGAGTTGTTGGTGTTGCTTGGTTTATGCAGCCTGCTATTTATTGTTGAGCCATTGGGTACGGTGATCGTTCTGAGTGTGTTGGGTCCGGCAGCTTGGGTGTTTTATCGACTTACTCGCAGTAATGTCGCTCGATGGGGAGCCGCGCGCCAATACCATGAAGGTTTGCGAATTCAGCATTTGCAAGAGGGCCTGGGTGGCGCAAAGGACGTGAAACTTCTCGGGCGAGAAATTGAATTCCTGTCTAAATATGATTGGCACAATGTTCAAAGCGCACGAATGGGGCAGTTGCAAACCACCATGCAACAATTGCCTCGTCTATGGCTTGAGTTTCTTGCGGTTAGCGGCCTTGCCATAATGGTGATCAGCATGCTTACTCAGGGGCGCACGCTGGAGTCAGTTGTGCCAACGTTGGGTATGTTCGCCGCCGCCGCGTTTCGTCTCATGCCATCAGTCAATCGTGTCTTGGGATCGATGCAAGCACTGCGCTTTGTTCAGCCAGTTATTGATAGTCTGTATACAGAAATAAAACTTGTCTCACCAGAAGTTATCAGCACTGTCAGTCCAAGATATGTGTTCCAAGTGGCACTGGAACTGAGTCATATAACTTATTCCTATCCAAACGCTGTACAGCCAGCCCTCAAAGATGCCTCATTGGTTATTCAGAGTGGTGAATCTGTCGGTTTTATCGGCACCAGTGGTGCGGGCAAGAGCACATTGGTGGATATTCTGCTGGGTTTGCTCACCCCTGATGTCGGCACCGTGCGAATAGACGGCAAGGATATTCAGGAAAATTTAAGAAATTGGCAGGATCAGGTTGGTTATGTGCCGCAGACGATTTATCTCACCGACGATACGCTGCGGCGCAATGTGGCATTTGGCTTGCCCGACGAAGAGATTGACGAGACTGCTGTGCATAGAGCCATTAAAGCAGCTCAGTTGGAAGACTTTCTGGCGAATCTGCCAGATGGTCTGGAGACTCTGGTGGGTGAGCGTGGCGTCAGGCTATCAGGCGGTCAGCGTCAGCGTATCGGCATCGCTCGGGCGCTCTACCACGACCCCGCCCTCCTAGTGCTGGATGAGGCCACCAGCTCGCTCGACACCGCCACCGAGCACGATGTGATGCAGGCTGTGCGCGCTCTGCAAGGTACCAAAACCATTATCATTATCGCCCATCGTCTCTCCACCGTGGCTCATTGCGACAGGCTATACCGGCTGGAACGGGGACGGGTGGTGGAAGAGGGGGCACCAGATAATATGTCTGCAAGTTAAGCCAGCGGATAACACAGAAGGTGTTCTTATGTTCAACAACAAAACCATCCGCATTACCGGCGGCACAAAGTCATTCGGTAGGCAGTATGTGCGTATGATCCCCATGGCGTATCAGACGGTCTGGCGTATTCCGCCTCTCCGGAATTTCAAAGGCGGGTAAATGAAAGCAACGCGTAAGGCAGTACGAAAATGAAAACAGCTTTGATCTGCGGAATCTCCGGCAAGGATGGCACGTATCTCGCCAAGCTGCTGCTCGACAAGGGCTACGAAGTCGTCGGTACATCTCGCGATGCCCAAATGAGCGGTTCGCCAATCTCGATCGGCCTGGCATTGTGGAGCGCGTACGGGTGGTATCGATGGCGTTAAATGATTTCCGGAGGGTGCTGCAGGTGTTGATCAAACCCGCCCAAACGAAGTGTACAACCTGGCAGATTAAGGTTCAGTGGCGCTGTCTTTCGAGCAGTCAGTGGAAATCTTGGAAAGTATCACAGTCGGTACCCTCAGTCTGCTTGAGTGCATTCGCTTCCTCGACCGGGAGATTCGTTTCTACGACGCCAATTCCAGCGAGCGTATTGGCGAGACCGGCGAGCTGGCTGCGGACGAAAGTACCCCTTTCCGGCCGCGTAGCCCTTACGCCGTGGCTAAGTCAGCGGCATTCTGGGAGGTGGCCAATTATCGCGAGGCCTACGGCCTGCATGCTTGCTCTGGCATTCTGTTCAACCACGAATCGCCGTTACGACCCGAACGTTTAGTCACCCAGAAAATCGTGCGCGCTGCCTGCCGAATCGCGGCGCACAAACAGGAAAAACTTAAGCTTGGCAATCTCACCGTGCAACGTGACTGGGGATGGGCGCCAGAATATGTGGATGCGATGTGGAGGATGCTACAACAGGATCGCCCAGATGATTACGTGATAGCCACTGGGGAAACTAGCCGACAGGAAGACTTTGTAGCCGAGGCTTTTCATCAGGTTGGTCTGGATTGGCGCGACCATGTGGAAAGTGATCCAACGCTGTTGCGCCCAACCGACCTTAAGATTGGTCGGGCTAATCCGGAAAAGGCACGTGAGCAGCTAGGCTGGGTGGCTGACTCCAAAATGAGTGATGTTGTTCGACAGATGGTTGAGGTGGCACAGGATGAAATCAATATTCATGGCTGATGCTTACTCAGTAATTTTGAGCTATAAGGACTCGGTATGAAGGTTGTTTTCTTTCATCGCAAGCCAAAGCTGAATAATTTTAGTGTGGAAGGTGCTTTTCAGGCCATTCGTGAGGCCATGCCAGCAGATGTTGAATGCATTGTTGCTCAATCCCGCTTCGACAGCAGAGGTCTTTTTAAGAGGCTGTACAACATTGTTGAGGCAGCATTCCGACAGGGTGAAGTCAATCATATTACCGGGGATGTTCACTTTTTAAGCTACTTGCTCGCGCGTGACAAGACACTATTGACGATACTCGATTGCGTGGTCATGTACAACGCAAAGGGGCTGAAAAGGTATTTGTTGCGTTTGTTCTGGTATGTCATTCCTGAAAAAAGAGTGAAACTTATTTCGGTTATCTCTCAAGCAACCAAGGATGAGCTAATAAAATTCATATCGTGCGATCCAGATAAAGTTAGAGTGGTTCCCGTTTGTATTTCACCCAGTTTTACTCGTTGTGATAAGAACTTTAATGCGGACAAGCCGAGGTTGTTACAGGTAGGTACGGCTGAAAATAAAAATCTGTTGCGTCTGGCAAGTGCGCTACAAGGCATACCATGTCATTTGGAAATTATCGGGAAATTATCTCGGGAGCAGATTGCAGTTTTGCAGGTCGGCAGCATCGAATACACAAACTCCTTCAATCTTTCTGAAGACGAAATTATTAATAAATATAACGCATGCGATTTCGTTGCATTTGTATCGACGTATGAAGGGTTCGGAATGCCGATATTGGAAGCTAACGCAGTGGGTAGACCCGTTATCACCAGCAACATCCTGTCCATGCCGGAAGTTGCCGGAGATGCTGCCTGTATCGTCGATCCATATAATATTTCAGAAATACGGGCCGGAATTTTACGAATAATGAATGATGAGGTTTATCGTGAATCATTAATTCAAAATGGATTCATCAATGCGCGTCGATTCGATTCACGTGTGATTGCTAATCGATATGTGAAGCTCTATCGTGAGATTTCAAATGCATAACAAACAATCGTACCAAGCGTTGATTTACGGTGAATAAAAAGTGAAGTTTACAATTGGTATTCCCGTACGTAACGGTGAAGCATATCTGCGAAGCGCTATATTATCTGCAATTACACAGTCTCGCCCTGCGGATGAAATTCTTGTCGTTGATGATGCATCTACCGACAGTTCTGCAGCTATTGCCATGTCGGATGAATGGGGGGGCAAAGTTAGGTATGTATATAACGAGGAACCTAGCGGATGGGTGGATGCATTTAATCGTATTGCAACGCTAGCTAATGGGGACTTTGTTACCATTCTAGGATGCGATGATTTGCTCCATAATGATTTTCTTTATTATGTTGACAGAGCATTGGTCGGCAACAGGTCGGCTCGATTTTGTTACACCGGACAGAACTATATAGACGCAAATGGCGAACTTATGGGTGTTTCCCCAGCACCGCATTCAACAAAGGCTAAATTGTACGATGGTAAAAGCTATGCCCAAAATTACCTCCAAGGAGTCTTTCTCGGAGAACATATCCATCGTTTTGCCGGGATTGCTATGGAGCGCAAGTTGTTGCTCAACGACTGTCCGATAAGAAGGGAAGCCGGTCTAATAGCAGACGATGATCTGTTTGTGAGAATTGGGGGGGTGACTAGTGTCGTGGGGATGACTGAGCCACTCGCAAGTGTTAGATGTCATGCAGCGTCAATCACAGGAAGACTCGAATCACTTTCTCTCCAACTCGCTGAAGATTATTTGTTTCAAATTCGTTCTAGTAAAGACCATGCTCACCTGGATGCTCAACATATCGAAATGTATCAAATTCTTGCACTTAGATTTATTAATGCACTGCTATTCGAAGGGCTTCGCACAGGGCGGGCAGAATGGGTAAAAAAGGCAATTGTTTTACGTGTCAACCTCGAAAATGAGCTTTCTGAGAATGTCGACCAAAAAATGTCTTTCTGGACTAGACGGATTTGGCAAGTTTTGGGTGATGGAGGAGGATTGCATGTGTATATGTTTCTAAGGGCTGTGCCATCAATGAGGGCATTAAAAAAAATAATTTTCCGTCTCAAATTGTAAGTCTATTTTTTGAATTTAGTGAGCGGTGCCCTTTGCCAAGGACACCAGTTATGGTTAAGGAGGGTTTTACGATGGGTGATATCGGGTTTAGTAGAGCAGAGTTGATCAAGAACTTGTCTGGAAAAAATATTTTTGTGACTGGTGGAACTGGTTCATTTGGCAAGACATTCGTCAGGTTGTGTCTTTCAAATAAAGACATTGCAAGTGTGACCGTGTTTAGTCGTGACGAACAGAAACATGTCTCTTTAAGAAGGGATATTGCTGACCCGCGTTTGCGCACAGTGATTGGTGATGTCAGGGATATTGAGAGGCTTCGTTATGCGATGCGTGGCGCAGATATGGTTTTTAATGCTGCCGCAATAAAACACGTACATTTGGCTGAAGAGCATCCAATGGAAGCTGTAAAAACAAATGTCCTAGGCGCCTATAACGTATGTCATGTAGCTGTTGAACTCGGTGTTGAGGCAGTGGTGACACTTTCTACAGATAAGGCAGTGGAGCCTGTTAATGTGATGGGCATGAGTAAGGCGTTACAGGAGAGAATCACTAGTTCTTTCTGTGGGGGGAAAACAAGATTTGGGGTTGTCAGGTATGGCAACGTTCTAGCTTCGAATGGGTCGGTTATCCCATATTTCAAAAAACTGATTGAGGGTGGTGAACCTATTCTGCCGGTAACAGACAAGCGTATGACGCGATTTGTGCTGACACTGGAGGACTCTGTTGACTTGGTTTTATTCGCTATGCGTGAATGTAAAAACGGGGAAATCTATGTGTTGGATATGCCAGCCTTTCATATATCAGATGTGGCTGACGTGATGGCAACGCAGGCTGGTAACTTAGGATGGAAGGTGAGTGTCAGTGAGGTCGGAATCAGGCCGGGAGAAAAGCTCCATGAAACGCTTATTTCATCGGAAGAGATGAGGCATGCAAAGAAATTTGGTGGCATGTGGCGAATCGAGCCTTGTCTGTCCAGCGAAACAATTTATGCGGCAGGTACTGAAGAAACTGCATTTTCAAGTGATGTTGCCGTTCGTCTGACAAAACAGCAGATAGCAGCGTTATTGGCGCGCGAGTCATGTTTCCCTACCTTAAGAGGTAAGTGATTCTAGGTTGTCAAATTTTTGACAGCGAGCCATATTTTAGGATGAACGTAATGAGCTATAAATGCAGGGTATGTGGAAGTTCTTCTGTATATGAAATTCTGGACATGGGTGCAATGCCTTTGGCTGGCGATTTTCGACCTATGGGAATGAAGAATCAGCTTTTCCCACTTGTTATAGATGGTTGTGAGTCATGCGGTGTATTGCAAGTCAGAGATATAGTGGATCAATCTTTGTTGTTTGGCCCTGCCTACTGCTACGCAACTTCAACTGTGCCGGGATTGGTCAGGCACTTCGAATCATATGCCGGTTCTTTTGCATCACGATATGGGATTGGGAGCAAAAGAAAAGTGTTGGAGATCGGTTGTAATGATGGGGTGTTTCTTGCGCCACTCTCAAAGTATGGTTTTGATGTCGTGGGCATTGATGCATCGGACAATGTGGCGAACATGGCAAGGGAAAAAGGGCTTGACGTACATACGGGCTTTTTTGGCCCTGATAAGGCTCGGCAACTCGCAGACCAATATGGCAAGTTCGATATTGTCACCTGTTCAAATGTATTTGCTCATAACCCGAAAGTGAATGATTTTATAGAAGCGGTTGCAAGTTTGCTTGATAAAGAAGGTGAGTTCTGGGTTGAAGTTCATTCCGCGCATGATTTGTTTACTGGGCTGCAATGGGACTGTTTTTATCATGAACATTGTTTTTACTGGACCATACAGGCTCTTGAACGTTGCCTGGGTACGTTTGGTTTCGCGCTTAAAGATTATGAGACAACTCCGATGCACGGCGGTGCCTTGCGCGCGGTTTTCGGTAAGGTGGGCAAAACCGTACCTCTCGTGGCTCAGTCACTGTCGTCTGATGATTGGCGGGGATTCGGGCAGAATTGCTTCAAGAGTAGGGATGTACTAAGGGAGTGTGTCCAACATCTGCCTATCAACTATGCGTACGGCGCGGCAGGTCGAGCCGTGACGTTGATTAATTGGGCGCAGATCGCAGGCTCACTTGATTTCGTGGTGGATGGGAGTCCTTTGCGGTTTAATAATGCGATTCCCAATACGACGGTTCCCATTATTTCCGAAAAAGAATTCTTCTCGTTGACCAACGTCAGTGATTGGTGTCTTGTTTCGGCGCATAACTATTTTGAAGGTATCCGCAATAAGGTGGATGCGGCTTTCCCGGATAAGAAAATGAAGTACGTATTGCCTTTACCATATGTCTCAATCAAATAAGGTTTTGATATTGGGCGCCAGCGGCATGTTAGGGTCGCAGGTTGCTAAAGCTTTCGAACAATATGCACCTCAATTTAAATTAATTCTTCAATCTAAGGAGCGATTTACCAGGAGTGTCGATTTGTTTGGATATTTGTCTCAAACTGGGGCTTCAACAGTTATTAACTGCATCGGGTATCTTGGGAGGGATCCCGCTTTACACTTAATGATCAACGGTTGTATGCCAAGAGTGATCGCAGACTGGTGTGATGCCAATGGTGCGTTATGTATTCATATTTCAACAAATGCGATTTTTGAGCCTCACGAAACTAGATTATGGTTCCCAGAGGATCAGCCAAGCCCACACACGCCTTATGAAGTAGCGAAGGCTTTTGGAGAAGATCCACGTTCATACATTTTCCGCGCATCTTTCATTGGTATAAGTAGTACAGGAAGAGGGATTTTAAGCACGCTACTTAAAGGTGGTCAATTTGTAAATAGAACGTGGAATGGAGTGACAGTCTGGGCTTTGGCTAAACGAATTATTGACGTTGTGAACCACTTCCATGGTGAACCCAAAGCACTTATTGAGCATGTGCACTCTCCTGATGTAATTACATTCAATGGGCTTGCTAAGCATCTAGGGTCGTCTTCATGTAGTAGTCGTTCGGAAAATGATGCCCGTTTACTTGGTGGTGGATTGAAATTTCCAACAATTTCAGAACAAATAGAAGCGTACAGGGATGCACTCAACAATGACTGTTACTAAATTTCAGTGATATTTAGTGCTTATGAGGAGTAGTGGTGGTATCCAAGGTTTTGCACATTATTGAGAGTTTTGATGGACAAGCCATAGAGAAATGGTTGACCCTTCTAGTCACCGAGTCTGTGAAAAGAGGCAATCGTGTTAATTGGTCTTTCTATTGCATTGAAAAAAATGCCGGCAGATACAGTGAGCAACTTGCAAAACTGGGTTGTGAAGTGATTTGCTCTCCCTATCCAATATCCAGACCGGTAAAGTTTATCAAAGCGTTGAGAGAGATTGTCCGTGCTGGCGGCTACGATATTATTCATAGTCACCATGATCTAATGAGTGCCGTGTATTTTGTGGCAACGCTAGGTTTACCAGTTCGCAAACGTATCATACATATTCATAATACTTCGCTCAGCTTGCCGACGAAGAGCAGGACGAAACAGTATATTGGTAAAACCTTCTTCAGATTTATTTGTAATCGATTGGCAGATCACATTGTCGGAGTATCCAAGAGTGCATTAATAAGTATTTTGAATGGCAATGATGTTAATGAAAAATGTTCGATTATCCATTGTGCAATAGATGTTGACTCTTCGATTCAAGGCGATTGTCATGGCCACGAGCTCAGGCGGAGTCTAGGTATTCCTGCATCTGCGCTGATACTATTATTCGTTGGAAGAATGACCGCATATAAAAACCCAGCATTTGTTATTGAGATACTTGGATTATTGCGGCAGCAAGGACTAGATGTATACGGGGTATTCGTCGGAAAGGGCGATCAGATTGAAAAGATTGTCGACCTGTCAGCAAAGGAGGGTATAGGCGACAGGGTCAAGTGCCTAGGTTGGCGTAACGATGTACGCGAGATCATGGCTGCCAGTGATGTGCTGATTTTTCCGTCGATTGAAAATCCTATGGAAGGGTTGGGTCTTAGTGTTGTTGAAGCGCAATCGGTTGGATTGCCAGTGGTCATGTCATTGAGTGTCCCAGAGGAGGCCATTGTTATTCCGGAGCTTGTTGAAAGACTTTCGTTGCAGGCAGGAGCAAAAGTCTGGAGTAACAAAATAACCAACTTGATCCGTAAGCGAGCGTCATATAGTAGGGATGAGTATGAAAATATAATCAAGCAGTCTTCGTTTTCACCTTACCATTCATTATCCGGTTTGGTAAAGCTCTATCAATACCCCACTGATGTTCATTGTAAAACGGTTGATGATTTACCGAATTTTATAGTTATCGGATCCTCAAAGTGCGGTACGACAAGCCTGCATGCCTATCTCTCCATGCATCCGAAAATCTATTTGCCTAAACAAAAAGAATTGCATTTTTTTCAGGATGACAAAGCCGCATGGGGAACATGGTGCCGTGGTTTGGCCTGGTATTCGTCCATGTTTTCCGGTTCTTCAGCATACTTGGCAAGGGGGGAATGCTCTCCGGGGTATTCGCACGAAGATCAATCGGAAATCGCGGCCAGAAAAATGTATGAAACATTGCCTTTGACCAAGATTGTTTACATGATACGCGACCCGATCGAACGTGTGCGCTCGCATTATATTGAAGAGGTCGCGAATAGGCATTTGCCGGAAGATATCACTCTGAATGAAATCATCTCTGCCGGTGCGGATGGAGAGGGTATTGCAAACCATTTTTTTAAAGTGATTATACAAAGTACCTTGTATCATCGGCAACTCAAGCGCTATCTGAATTACTTTCCGTTGAGCAATATACATGTAATCGCCCTTGAAGATTTGGTTGCTAATCCACAAGGGGAACTGGAAAAATTGTTTGAGTTCCTTGGCGTATATCAAGATTTCACCCCCCCCAATATCGCCAATATATATAACGCGGGTGCCGGCAAGCGTATTCGTGTCTACAATCCGACGGCGTTTTTTAGAAGATGGCCTGGCTATGAGGGCTTCTCGAAAATATTTCCAGACTCGGTGCGAAATAAATATCGTCGTGTTATTAGCAAGTCCATTGATAAGAGAAGCAAATGCAGTATCAGCCCGGCAAACCTTCAGTTTCTAGAAGCGTTATTTAGAGTGGATGTGTCCCGTCTCAGTGAATTGCTTGGCAGGGAATTTTCTGGCTGGTCACGTTAACAAGAGGCCGATGATGGAGTGTATTATTGATGTGGCTGACTTGGTTTTGCCAGGTATTTTTCATATTGTGTCAGGTTGAATTTTATATTGTGAAAGTGTGTGATGTATTTGTTTGATCCGGCAAAAAAAAGTGAATATCGTGTATTGCAAGTGTTTTCAACTCTTGGTGTGGGTGGTGCTGAAACCTGGTTGATGGCTTTGCTGCGGTATTTTAATCGTATTAAAGATGAGTTGCCGTACCGGATACAATTTGATATTTGCCTGACCAGTGGGAATAAGGGTGTATTTGATGATGAGGCGGTTGCGCTGGGCGCAAGGCTATTTTATCCACGCTATAGCCGAAACAACTTGCTCAGGTTCGTGCGGGAATTCCGTACCATACTGGCTGAAGGGCAGTATGACGCAATACATGACCACCAGGATTACACGTCGGGATTTCACTTCCTGTTCGGAATAGGCCATCTTCCGTCGGTGCGAGTTGCACATATCCATAATCCAGTGCTTCATCTGAAAAATTATAATACAAGTCGAACTCGAAAATTTACCGCTGAAGCGGGGAAATATTTGTTGGCTCATCTAGCCACGCATGTTATCGGAACATCTCGTCAAGTAGTTTCAGAGTATGGGTTTGATGAAAAACGTTTCGACAAGGTGAAGCGCGGTGTAGTTCATTGCGGATTTGATGTTGCTAGATTCAGCGGGGCGCATGAGTTGACTCATGATGAGATTTGTAGGGAATTTGGCTGGGAGAAGACCGCTCGAATACTTCTTTTTGTGGGTAGGCTTAACTCCGGGCTAAATCAAAAAAATCCCGGGTTTGCTTTGGAGGTGGCAAAGATATGTATAGACGAAGACCCAAGCATTCATTTTTTGATGGCTGGAGGGGGGGGGGGGTTAATAATTGAATTCGAGGCTAAGGTAAAAGCATGGGGGATGCAGAAGTCAATACTACTCATCGGTGCCCGTTCTGATATACCACACTTGATGTCTGGCGCTAATTTTTTTTTATTTCCCTCTATTGCCGAAGGTCTCGGTATGGTGGCGGTGGAGGCGCAGGCAGCAGGATTGCGGGTATTGGCTTCGGATACCGTTCCCAGAGAGTGTGAGGCAATACCGGGAATGGTGACTTTTCAGCCATTAAATGCGGGAGCTGCAGCTTGGGCAAAAGAGGTTCTGGTGCTTATGAAGTTACCAATTCCGGATCTGGCTACCTGCAATCAGGCTGTAAAAAATAGTCCGTTTTCCATTGAAAATTCTGCTGCGGCTTTACTAAAAATTTACACAGGGCAAGATCAATAATTGCTAATAACTGGAATCCAAACTTATGTCACTAATACGAAACGTCTTACTGAAAATTTTAAGTCATCATACGCTTGCTCTGCTGCGTTGGGATATCCATTTTATTGGGGTACGTGCGGTTAACTCACTGTTCTCGAAGGAATATCAATTACGTAACAAACTTCGAAAACTGAAACACCCTATTTATTTGAATCTTGGTAGCGGCCCAAGAGGGTTAACATCCAGCAATTGGATAAATGTGGATGGGTATAAAGACACCAATGTCATGTATTGCATGGATTTCAATAGTAGATTTCCGTTTGAGGATAATTGTTTTGATGGGATTTTTTGTGAGCACGTATTGGAGCATTTCAATATTGAAAATGGTCAGCGTCTATTAAGTGAATGTTGTCGCGTGCTTCGTCCGGGTGGTTGTTTGCGAATTATTGTTCCTGATGGAGAGAAGATTATGAAAGCATATTTCGATACTCCGTCAGAATTGCTTGAGAGACGTAGTGTTAATTCTTCTTGTGCTATGGAAGCTGTGAATTCTTATTTCAGACAAAGATACGAGCACCAGATTGCATATGACGAAGAGCTTCTCAAATACCAGTTTTTACTTGCTGGGTTCAGCCAAGTATCCAGGGCATCCTTCGGAAATGGCAAGGTTTCAGGTGCTGTAATAATTGACGATAAAAAGTATGAATGGGAAAGCCTTTATATGGAAGCTGTAAAACCTGCCCATAAAAAATTACAACCTGGAAGTATTGGTATCTAACATTTAGGTTGTCTAGTTTTGATGAGTAGCCCGAGAAGAATAATTTTTGTTCCTTACATTCACGCATTCGGTGGCGTTGAAAGATTGATTCTTGCGCTGTCCCGTTTTTTGCACGAACATGGTTTGCCCCATACTGTCGCATGTTTTAGCGAGACGATTGATTTTGCGGCGTATGCAGACTGGCCGATGCCCGTGCAGGAGTTGACAACCCGGCGTAATCCGATCAGTGAAGGGATGGCTTTGAATCGTTATATGCGAGCTGCTCATGCAGAAGGATCGCTCCCCCCTCTTTTGTTTGATTTGAAGGGGGCTTTTTATGCGGGGATGTTCCCTGCATTACCCTATCATCTTCATTTGACCGACCCGCCCAGTCTGCTGCCTTCGGAGCTTAGCAAGTTCGCTTTTTCCTCACGGCAGAATTGGCCTCGCAATTTAAAGGAATCGCGACCTGCGCTTGTTAAAATGATCAAGGGGGAAATCTCTCACCGACTCAACCGGCGAGGTACATTGAATGCGCTCTCTGTTTTCGCTATGACCCATTCGATTGCTGCTGAACTGTGCAAGCTGTACTCGTTGGAGGCCAATATTGTACGTCCGGGGGTGAAGTTGCCACCATCGCTCCCCAAGCGCAGCTTACATGCAGGAGGTAAAGTGCGTTTGCTCTCAGTATGCAGGCTCGAGCCAAACAAGCGTCTTGACTGGATATTGGATGCCTTGGCCGGACTGGAGTCGTCAGCCTCGCCATTAAGCAAAAAAATTGACTGGATACTGGATGTGGTAGGTGGCGGCTCGCAGCGTGAGGAGTTGCAACACCTTGCAGTTCAGTTGGGTATTGCTGAACGAGTGGTGTTTCACGGGAGAATTTCAGATGCAGAAGTTGAGGAAGTTTTTGCGGGCGCCAGCCTGTTTTTGATGCCTGCCGTGCAAGGATACGGGTTGCCGGCCCTTGAGGCATTGGCCAGAGGCGTTGCTGTTGTTCTTCACAAGGAGTCGGGGGTTTCTGAGATACTGGAAAAAAATCCTTGGGTTGAAATAATCGAAGATGGCACCGATGACTTGGCATCATCTATCGATATTATGGTTGACCGTATTTGTAGCCATGAGCTTGAGAAATGCCCTATACCGGAATTCCCGACGGAAGCCGACTGGGCGCGCAATATATGCGCCCAATGCAAATGGATTTGATTATGCACAACAACTGCGAAAACCATTTTGAAGGTTTTTATGTTAGATAAATTATTGCGTTACTTAAAGTCACTACGCAGCATGCAACGAATAAACATGGCTCTTGCGCGGGGCGGTGCAACCGGCTCACTAAGAATTATCGACTTGTCCGATCCGTCTACCTGGGAGTTTTCTGGTTTTAGCCAGAACGGTGAAGATGGCATTATCGACCTGTTGACTCGGCGCATCGAAAATCCGAATCGGTATTTTATTGAAATCGGCGCTTCCGATGCGCTTGAAAATAACACCACCTGGTTAGCCGTTGCCCGACGATTCAGCGGTATATGGATTGAAGGAGATCAAGAAACATGTGACTGGTGCTCATATTTATTCACGTCGCTCAACTACGGAGTGGAATGCGTTTGCATGTTTGTTACAAAAGAGAAGGTAATAGACATAAAAATACGTTCGCTGCATGAGAATCCAGATGTCTTTTCTCTGGATATAGACGGTAATGATTATCATATTGCTGATGCCGTCTTGTCATCGGGGATGCGGCCAAAAATATTCATTGTCGAGTACAACTCTTCCTTTGGTCCGGAATTGAGCGTTTCTATCCCCTATCGTGGCAATTTTCGTAATAGCAGGGCTCATGGAGAAAATCTTTACTATGGGTGCTCTATAACGGCGTGGAAGAAGCTTTTTGCAAAATTTGGCTATGTCTTTGTATCAGTAGAGACGAATGGCGTTAATGGTATATTTATCGATCCAAAGGAATTCAACGGAGAATTTGTGCGAAGTATCAGAGGTAAACATTTTGCCGAGAACTTTTCTCAATTGCGAGAATATAGGGTCAATTGGGAAAAACAATTTGAATTGATTAGCAGTAGAGAATTAGTAACCGTTAATTGATATTCACAATAGAAGTGTCGGAAAATAGTTCAATGAAAGACAAGCACTACACAATTCTTGCCATAGGCTTCGCCAAGTGGCGCGGTTGTGATCCTCGCGCATTAGCTCAGTCATTTCGTAGTTTAGGGCATGCCTTGATTGAAATTGACGCCGAAGATTATGTGCCTTGGCGCTGGAATGGCTTTATTTCACGCGTATTTCGCCGCCTCTTTTTAAGAGCATTGGTAGATGATTACAATCGGGATGTATTGAAGCGGGCTATGTCTTCCGAGTTCGATTTTGTACTGGTCTTCAAGGGGATGTATCTGAAGCCGGAAACATTGCGGGTTTTGCGCGCATTAGGCAAGCCGGTTTATAACTTTTATCCGGATGTCAGCTTTGAAGATCACGGCTCTTATATACCTCCCGCCCTCCGTTATTATGATTGTGTCTTCACTACCAAATCTTTTCATGGTGCAAAGGAAATTGCAGATTTCCATATTAATGAGTTGCTGCAAATTCGGCATGGGTTCGATCCGGAAGTGCACCGGCCTGTTCAATTGTCCCCGCCACAAATTGCGCGCTACGGGTGTGACGTGAGTTTTGTTGGGTGCTGGTCACCAGAAAAAGAACGGCTTATTTCCTGCATATTGAACCACCGCAGGAATCTCAAGGTTCTGGTGTACGGCATAGGCTGGAAATATGCGTCTACAGAGTTCAAGAAACTGTTGGGGGAAAATCTACGTCCAGGTGTTTTTGGTGATGAGTTGGCCATTGCATATTGCGCATCCAAAGTTAACCTCGGATTGTTGAGTAGTGCTGCCGGTGATGCATCTATGTCTGACCAGACTACGGTGCGCACATTTCAGATCCCCGCTTCTCAATCATTCATGTTGCACGAGAATACCGAGGAAGTCAGATCCTATTTTCAGCCGGAAAAGGAAATTATGCTGTTTAACGGCGGGGCCGACTTGTTGCTGAAATTGGATACAGTCTTAAGTGATGATGCTCTTAGGGAAACCATAAAGGCAAACGGCTATCGTCGTTGTATGAAAGAGCCTTATGATTATTCCAGTGTGGCTGAAACGATCGTGAAAAAGTTTGAAACTGGATCTGCCTGACCTTATGGGACGCTCTGCCTTAATTTCACCATTACGCTATGTAGTTATAGGTGTCGCCGCGATACTGCTGGCTGTGTACGCCATTTTTATCCGCCAGTACGATTACATCACTTCTGATCAGGCCGCCTATGTGGCACTTATCGTCATGCTGGGGCTATTGCCTGCGATATTTGTATTGCTTGATAAACGCGAGGCTGCCCTGATACCGCTTATGCCGCTGCATGGTGTTTTCTATGCGTTCACTTTTGGCCTACCGGCGTTTTCCAAGAACACAGATTGGCTTGCAGGCAGTGAGGACGACATCACCGACGCGCTTGTGTTGACTATTTTAGGACTGTTCTGCCTTTATCTTGGCTATTACACCTTCCGCAGGTTTTTTGGCGGATTGAAGCCGATACGCTCCCGAAATGTCCCGCTCCAACAGCAGATTAGGGTAGCCTGGATTTTATTCGGTATGTATTTGGCGTTTCAATTTTTTCCGGTTCTGAGGACGCTGCCATCTGTAGATCAGTTATCAGCTCCGCTAGGTTATCTATCTTTGGGTATCCTAGCTTTGCTGGCGTTCGGTGACCAGTTGCCCCGCAGGCACTTGGTACTGTTTAAAGTTTCCGTGGTGTTCACGCTACTTGTTACGACACTTTCTGGCTCGCTGGCGCCAACGGTTCTTTTCCTCACATTTTTTGGCATCCTATATTGGAATAAGAAGCGGTGCATCCCATGGCATTTCATTTTTATTAGCGCGCTCGTTGCTATTCTTCTGAACCCCGTTAAACAAAATTATCGTGATGTTGCTTGGTACTCGGAACAATCATCTCTCTCGTATTACGATAAGGCGATTGTGCTGGGTAGTGTGGTACAGGAATATTATTCCGGCGCTAGTGTTTTCGCCACAATCAGTGAAGATACTAGCACTGTCAACCGACTTGCCCATATTGCCACCTTGGGTTATGTCGTCAAGATGACGCCAGCATCCGTCCCGTACTGGTCGGGTGATTCATACCGTACACTCGGGACCAGTTTTATCCCCCGTGCTCTCTGGCCGAACAAGCCTCAAGCTACCATCGGTCAGGATTTTGGACACCGCTATGCGCTTATAGGCCCGAATGATGAGTGGACATCGATCAATCTACCCTGGCTGGTTGAGTTTTATGCCAATTTCGGCGCATTAGGTGTGTTGGTGGGTATGTTCTTTGTGGGCGTGTTTTTCCGCTTTCTGGTGCAAAAGCTAAGAGTGCCAGCTAGTGCCCCAATGGAGCATGTACTTGCGGTGACTGTTATGTTCGGCCTTTTTTATGCCGAATCAAATTTTGCGCTGATGGTTGGCGGTATCTTGTCTACATTTATTGCGTTCATTGTGCTACTGCGCCTATTGACACGCGGGCGTGCCGTTGCCTCATCAACTCATGTGCGGCGCATACCCTGAGTGTCTTTAATTGGAAGCGCGCGTCTGAAATGAAGGTTCTCCATGTTGTTCCTTATACCAGCTCATTATATGGGGGACCGCCAGTTGTTGTCGCCCAGATGGCGGATACTTTGGCAGGCTTGGGTGTCGATGTCGATGTAGTAACCACAACAGCGCATGGCAGAGTTGAATTGGATGTGCCCACTGGTCAGCCAATCATTAAGAATGGCGTTAGATATTTCTACTTTACTCGCCAAGGCCCAAAATTCTGGATGTTTTCTTGGCCCTTGCGGTGCTGGCTGTATCGACATGTTCGTGATTATGATCTCGTCCATGTGCATGGTTTGTTTGCCTACACTACTTTGCCTGCGTGTGCTGCCGCGCGCCATTTTGGTAAGCCTTATGTGATTACGCCCCATGGGATGCTTGATCCTTGGTGTCTGTCCCACAAATGGTGGAAAAAGTTGCCCTATTATTTCTTGCTGGAACGCCGCAATTTGCAGCGAGCATCGGCTGTGCATGTCACCTCGTCTTTTGAAGCGACCGGTATGGATGATCTTGGATTCGACTCGAAGACGCATGTGATTCCCTTATACGTGGAGATGCCTCATCGGCAAGAGCGCAATTGCCATGATGAGCAACCCTTGTCGTTGTTGTTTCTTTCACGCTTGTTACCGATTAAGGGCTTGCCAGTACTATTGCATGCACTGGCATTGTTGCGTGAACGCTCCGGCATTGCGGTTGTGCTAAAAATTGCCGGTCAGGGAAGCGATGAATATGTATCCAAGCTTCAGGCAATGGTTCAAAAATTCAAGATATCCAATAGCGTAAAGTTTGTCGGCTTTCTACAGGGGGAAGCCAAGTCGCAAGCTTTAGCCGAAGCTGATGTCTTTGTCCTCCCTTCCTATCATGAAAATTTTAGCCTCGCGACAGCTGAAGCGATGGCTGCCGGCTTGCCGGTTATTGTGAGCGATCAGGTTGGAATTGCGCGTGAAATCAGCGATGCTAATGCCGGCATTGTGGTGCCAAAAGATTCACCGGCAGCCTTGGCTGACGCCATTGAAAAGTTTGGCAGCGCCAAGTATAGGCAGCTTACGGGTGAGAATGGCCTTAGGTTGGTTGAACAAAAGTTTTCAAAGGAGATGACTGGGGAAACCTTGCTCAAGGTATATGAAAATATGATTAACCAGACCTCTGGTTGCGGAACACCTTAAGAAAGTCTTTTATGGTTATTCTCGGCCTTAACGCCTATCACGGCGATTCATCCGCCTGTCTTGTCATCGACGGCAAACTGGTTGCCGCCGCCGAAGAGGAGCGCTTTCGCCGCATAAAGCACTGGGCGGGGTTTCCGTCAGAGGCAATCCGTTATTGTCTGGCCGAGGCGAGCGTCGGCTTGGCCGATGTGGCGCATGTGGCGATTAATCAGGATGCCGGGGCTAATCTGTGGAAGAAGATCGGCTTTACCCTGGCGAAGCGGCCTGACCTGGGCATGGTGATGGACCGTATCAAGAACAAAAAAGAGCGTGCCAACGTGGGGGAAGAATTGGTTCGTGCGTTTCCGGATGAACGTTTTGCCGGGGAGTTGCATGAAGTGGAGCATCACTTGGCCCATCTTGCTTCAGCTTTTCTGGTTTCACCTTTTGATGATGCTGTGGTGGTCTCGGTGGATGGCTTTGGCGACTTTGCCAGTGCGGCTTGGGGTGTGGGAAGCGGTTCCGTGATTCGCGTGGAGGATAAGGTCTATTTCCCCCACTCGCTGGGCATCTTCTATCAGGCGCTGACCCAGTGGCTGGGATTTCCCCATTATGGTGACGAGTACAAGGTGATGGGGTTGGCACCTTACGGCGCGCCGAAGTTCTTGGCTGAGATGCGCCGCATTGTGCAGTTGCAGGACGACGGCTCGTTCCGCCTCAATCTGGATTACTTCCGGCACCACAAGGAGAAGATCGATTATGAGTGGGGGAACGGGGAGCCACGCGTCGGTGAATTATTTGCCGATAACTTGTGCAAATTGCTTGGACCAGCCCGAAGTATGGGGGGTGAGCTAACGCAATATCATAAGGATATTGCCCGTTCAGTTCAGGCGATGTATGAGGAGGCATTTTTCCACCTCCTTAATACGTTGCATAAGAGGCATGGGTTGGAGAACCTGGCGCTGGCTGGCGGCTGTGCGATGAACTCGGTGGCGAACGGGAAAATCTACCGCAATACTCCCTTCAAGAAGATTTATATCCAGTCCGCCGCCGGTGACGCGGGCGGGGCGATCGGTGCGGCATTCGCGGTTTGGCACAAGCTGGGCGGCAAGCGCGGCTTTGTGATGGATCATGCCTACTGGGGGCCAAAGTTTGATAACGACGTGATACGTGATCTGCTGGATGCCAATGATGAGAAGCTGGTTGCGCAGGGTTGCCAGCGGGAATTTATCGATGATGAAAACACCTTGTGCGCCCGAACGGCTAAAGCCATTTCCGAAGGCAAGGTAATAGGCTGGTTTCAGGGCCGCATGGAGTGGGGTCCACGCGCTTTGGGCAACCGCTCGATTCTGGGCGACCCGCGCCGGGCGGACATGAAGGATATTCTCAACCTGAAGATCAAGCGGCGGGAGTCTTTTCGCCCCTTTGCGCCGTCAATCCTGCGCGAGTCGGTGACTGAATGGTTTGAGACGGATGATGATGTGCCCTTCATGATGCAGGTCTACCAGATTCGTGAAGGTAGACGGCCCTTGATACCTGCCGTGACTCACGTGGACGGTTCGGGGCGTCTGCAAACCGTCAGCCGCGACACCAATCCGCGCTACTACCGGTTGATCGAGGCTTTCGATGAATTGACCGGCGTTCCTGTGGTGCTCAATACCTCTTTCAACGAAAACGAACCGGTGGTGTGCCGGCCGGAAGAGGCGCTGGACTGCTTTTTGCGCACCAGGATGGATGTGCTGGTTCTGGGTGACTGGTTCATTCAGCGCGCGGCATGATGGTTACTCCCTTGAAGATATCGGTTATTACGGCGGTCTTCAATCGACGTGACACCATTGAGGATACGTTGTGCAGTGTGGCCAGCCAGATTTATGGCGATGTGGAGCATATTGTGGTGGATGGCGGCTCGTGTGATGGCACGATGGATGTGCTGAATGCCTGCCGTGATCAGATTGACGTGTTGCTCAGCGAGGCAGACCGGGGGATTTACGATGCCTTGAACAAGGGCATTGCCTTGGCGACGGGGGATGTGGTGGGATTCCTGCACGCGGATGACGTGTTTGCAGACACGAGGGTGCTTTCCAGAATTGCGGATGCTTTCGCCGATGATGCGGTGGGCGCTGTTTATGGTGATCTGGTTTATGTGCAGGCTGGGGATATGGGACGGGTGGTACGCCATTGGTCAGCGGGACATTTTTCAAAGTCAAAACTGGCCTGGGGCTGGATGCCGCCGCACCCAACCTTTTACGTGCGACGTTCGTTATATGCTCGACTCGGGGGCTTCGATCTGCGCTATCGCATCGCTGCCGACTACGACACGATGCTGCGCTTTTTGGGCCGGGGAGAAGTACAAGCTGCCTACATTCCGGAGGTGCTGGTGAAGATGCGGCTGGGTGGCGTAAGTAACCGTTCGTTGGCCAACATCCTGCAGAAGAGCCGGGAAGATTATCTGGTCTTGCGTCGCAATGGCGTTGGCGGGCTGGGTGCGCTGGTGTGGAAGAACTTGAGTAAGGTGGCGCAATTTTTTGGCGGCGCCCAAAAATAATGCCGTGGTGAATGGCACGGCTTCATTTTTTCCTGCAAGCGCAGCCGACGTGATGTCGGTTTTTTTTTGTGGATCGCGGCAGCGATGCGCAGTGCCTGCGTGCAGATGCGAAAGCGCGCGGGCCTGATAACGTGGTATTACATGTTGAGATCGAACCTGCTGAAATTCCCGGCTTATATGCCCAATGCCATGTCGGCATCGTCGCATTAGACCCGCGCCACAAAACTCACAACCTGCCCGGCAAGTTTCTTTCCTGTATGCAGTCTGGCTTGCCTGTGCTGGCGAGCATCAATCCGGGGAATGATCTGGCAGAGTTGATACAAAGAGAAGGTGATGGGCGAGTCTGTACGGATCACTCGGCAGAGACGTTGCGGCGCCTGGCAATTGATCTCACGGATGAGATTGCTGCTGGGACAAATGTGTCTGCCCGTTGCCGTGCATTGTCGGCAAAGCTGTTTTCGCCAGAGGCGGCAGTGAAACAGATTGCTGCGGCATTGGGTGGCTGAATGCGCATATGACTGAATCGCGGCACCTCGACATTCTGACTCCGCGCTTGATCCTGCTCTTCTCCCACCCGACGGGTTGCTGGTATAAGTTAAAATGTCTATCTATAATTGCATCATTCTGTACATTTGGAGTTTGCCATGAAACAGGCCACATTTACCGAAGTGCGCAATCACGCTAAACAGTATTTTGACATTGTCGAATCAGGGGAATCCGTGCGTGTGCTTCGCAATGGCAAGCCCATCGCCGACATTGTGCCTATAGTTGCCGATCTCCCGTCATGGAAGCGACGCAAGGCGCAACCCTTGGTGCTGGATGGCGTGTCGGTCAGTCGCATGATTCTCGAAGAGCGTGAAGCTGGTTTTTGATGGGGGAAGTCTGATGCGCGTTTTTTTCGATACCTCTGCGTTCGTCAAGCGTTATATCAGCGAGGCTGGAACTGACGCTGTGCTGGGATGGTGCGACCAGGCGACGGAAATCATCTTGTCCGGCATCGCGCTCCCGGAGATTATTTCGGCCTTTTGCCGGTTGCAGCGGGAAGCCAGGATCACTGACACTCAATATCGGCAACTGAAGTCTTTGTTGCTGGCTGACATTGAAGATGCCGCCATTTGTGATTTGACGCCCGCAGTACTGGCTAAGGCAATTTCCAGTCTCGAAAAGAGTGTGCTGCGCGGCATGGATGCCATACACATCGGCAGTGCTGTTGCGCTGAAGGCCGATGTTTTCATTTCAGCCGACCAGCGCCAGCTTGATGCTGCTGCCCGCATGGGTTTGCGAGTTGAGTTTGTATGAAATATTTGGCGACAATCGCAAAGCGCGGGGAACATCAGGTTGAAGTTCTCGCTTAACCCAGCAAAATACGCCGGGTAAGTCATTGGTTATAGCCATTCCACTGGGTGTGGTTACATCAAGCCCAAGGCAAGCGTTGATTCGACCGGCGTTTTCCAGGATTTTTGGTAGTTGTGTTCATTCTCGGGATTGGAAAGATGCAGGAGTTTTTTGTTTCGTTGGCCGGTTGTGTGGTGCTGATTTTGTTGTTGCGTGTGGTGGCGAATTATTTTGGTCTTGTCGATAATCCCGGTGGGCGCAAACAGCACGCTCAGCCGACCCCTACGGTGGGCGGCCTGGCGATGTCTCTGGCGGTGTTGCTGGCGTTGCTTTGGAATGGTGGCTTATCGGGCAATGTTGCTGTGCTGATGGGTTGCGCCGTCGGACTGGTGATTCTGGGTATCTTCGATGACAAGATCGGCCTGTCGGTCTCGTTGCGCATGATGATCCAGGTGTTTCTGGTGCTGGTGGTTATCATCGGTGCAGGGGGTACGATCACCCATCTGGGCGCCTTGTTTGGCAGCGACATTCAACTGGGGATATTTGCCGTTCCGTTCAGCGTGATTGCGTTTGTCGGCGGGATCAATGCGATGAACATGATCGACGGGGCGGACGGCATGGCGGGCAAGATGGCATTGATTACCATGCTGGGTGTGGCGGCGATTTTCTATGTCACGGGTGCTTTTGAGTTGCTGCCGCTGACCTGGGCGATGCTCGGAGCTTTGATCGGTTTCCTGTTGTTCAATACGCGTCTTCTTGTCAGGCGCGCATGGGTGTTCATGGGCGACGCGGGGAGTATGTGGCTGGGGTTCGTGCTGGGCTGGTTCATGGCACAGGTAGCGGGGAATGTGGTGGCGGCAGAGCCGGCAGTGGTGTTGTGGCTGTTTGGCGTTCCGCTACTGGATACGCTGACCGTGATGATACGGCGCAAGCGGCGCAAAACTTCGGTCTTTGATGCGGATCGCACGCACATTCATCATGTGCTGGTTGATACCGGACTGACAATTAATTACTCGGTGTTGTTGCTGAGCGGAATTCAGATGATCATGGTCGGCATTGGTGTGTTGTTTTATTTTACCCACGCGCCTGCTTCCTTGGTGTTCTGGAGCTTTGTCTTGGTGTTCGCGGCTTACTATTATTGGTTGCGCGATTCTTAGACGCCGCCATCGCGTTTAATAATCCAAATACCACTTCCAATTCAACAGAGCTTGTCATTGCGAGCACGTAGGGAGGGTTCCACCCGCCATGG
>MGWZ01000097.1:79822-81362 GCA_001801175.1 Gallionellales bacterium RIFCSPLOWO2_02_FULL_57_47
CCATGGCGGGTGAAACCCGCCCTACCAAGGCCGGTACCACCTCGCAATGACAACACCCCCGTCACTGCGAGGAGGCACAGGGCAGTGGCAACCCAGAAAGTTGGCCTTGCTCGCTGTTTCTGCAAGCTTTACTTCGATTGTTCGATGTGTTTAAATTTACTCATCGAATTGAGTAAATTGTAAATGACTTATCAGCGCCCACATTTCCAGATACTGATCAATCGGCTGGCAGAGCCACGTCGCTTCATTCAGGTGGTGGCAGGGCCGCGCCAGGTCGGCAAGACTACCTTGGTGCATCAAGTGTGCGAGGGCATCGGGCCGCCCGTTCAATATTCAAGTGCGGACGAACCTACGCTGCGCGGGCATGAGTGGATAGCACAGCAATGGGAGATTGCACGTTTAAAACGGAAAAGTCAGGGCGCCATACTCGTTCTGGATGAGGTTCAGAAGATCTCCGGCTGGTCGGAATCGGTTAAGCGTCTGTGGGACGAAGATACCCGCAAGAGGATTCCGCTCAAGGTTGTTCTGCTTGGTTCTGCGCCATTGTTGATTCAGCGGGGCCTTACCGAAAGTCTTGCCGGGCGTTTCGAGGTGTTGCATTTGCCCCACTGGTCTGCGGAGGAGATGTATCAGGCCTTTGGCTGGTCCGCGCAGCAGTGCATTTTCTACGGCGGCTATCCCGGCGCAGCATCGCTGATCGGGGATCATGACCGATGGGTGCGATATGTGCGCGATTCGCTGATTGAAACCACCCTGTCAAGAGATGTGTTGCTGCTGTCGCGCGTGGATAAGCCTGCGTTGCTGCGCCGGATGTTCGAACTGGGATGCCGGTATTCCGGACAGATATTGTCTTACACCAAGATGATCGGTCAGTTGCAGGATGCCGGGAATACCACGACGCTGGCGCACTACCTGGAACTGTTGGGCGCAGCAGGGATGTTGACCGGTCTGCCGAAATACGCGGGTGAGGTGGTGCGCAGCCGGGGTTCCAGCCCCAAGTTGCAGGTGCTCGATATGGCATTGTTTTCGGCTATGTCAGGCTATCGTTTTGAGGAGGCTCAGGCTGATCGAGAGCATTGGGGGCGGCTTACCGAGTCTGCCGTGGGTGCGCATCTGGCCAATGCAGCAGCGGCCGGAAAATGTGAATTGTTCTATTGGCGAGAACGCAACCGCGAGGTCGATTTTGTGGTGCGCGCCGGGCGAAAACTGATTGCCATTGAAGTGAAGAGCGGACGTGCCCGCGACGCGCTTCCCGGTATGCAGGCATTTAATGATGCGTTTAAACCAAACCGGCTTTTGCTGGTAGGCGGAGACGGTATTGCAGTGGATGAGTTTTTGCGGATGCCAGTTGAAAACTGGATGAAGTAGGGCGGGTTCCACCCGCCATGGCGGGTGAAACCCGCCCTACCAAGGCTTGTGCTTCCTCGCAATGAGTGTGGGCCATCATTGCGTGCGTCGTTACGAAAATATGAAATGTCATTTGAAAAGCTGGGATGGTTTCCCTGAAATCCATGTGCATGCCGGTGTTGGCAGTAGGGCG
>MGWZ01000097.1:81408-87722 GCA_001801175.1 Gallionellales bacterium RIFCSPLOWO2_02_FULL_57_47
ATGGCGGGTGAAACCCGCCCTACCAAGGCCGGTACCACCTCGCAATGAGAGTGGGCTACCATTGCATGAATCGTGAAGAATATAGGAAATGCAGATAAATTCAGTTGAGGTCACTCCGTGGATAATGACTCGCATCCTGGCATTTGCAGTCGCGTTGCTCTCAGGCTGCGCGCTGTCTGGCGGTGCGCAGCAATCCTGCAAGATATTCGATCCCGATCTGGCGCAAGGCGTTTACAGCGGCAGTTGTAAAGGCGGGCTTGCCGATGGTTATGGCGAGGTCACCGGGGCGGGGAGTTATCGCGGCGATTTCCGGGCAGGCAAGAAACACGGCAAGGGTATCAAGGTGATGCCGAACGGGGATCGCTACGCGGGGGATTTCAGCGACGATTACCGGCATGGCCTGGGTGTCTATGTGTGGGGGGATAAAACGCCTTGGGCGGGGGATCGCTATCAGGGGGAATACCGGCGCGACCTGCGCCACGGATGGGGCGTGTTCCAGTGGGGCAGCGGGGATCGTTATGAAGGCACATGGCAAAATGATTTGCGCATGGGGTTGAGCGTGATGGAGCTGCGCCGCGCGCAAGCTGCCGAAGCGGCCGCCAAGGCGGACAAGGCTCATGGGGCGAGGAACAGGGAGCCATGAGCAAGGGTCAAGGCTCAAGCATCAAGGTCCGATTTAGAACCCTGCCTCTTGCTGCTCTGGTGTTTGCCGTGCTGGCAGCAGGCGCAGCACCGGCAGCGTTCGCGCAGCCCAATATCAACGGCGAGACCGGCTATATCAACATGCCGAGCGGGCGCGTCGAGGCGGACGGCACGTTTCGCATCGGCTACAGCTTTGCCGAGCCTTATTCGAATATTTTATGGAGCAGCGTCACGCTGCTGCCGCGCGTGGAATTTTATGCGCGCTATGTGCGGATCATGTCTCCGGTAAGTGCGTCGTATGACCCCCGTTGGGCAAATTATGGCGACTATAAGGACAAAGTCGCCAGCGGCAAGTTGCTGTTGCTGGAAGAGGATTGGTTTACACCTTCTGTCGCCTTTGGCATCAACGATGTGCAGGGCACGGGAATATTCAAGTCCAGATACCTGGCGGCCAGCAAACGATTTGGTGACCTGGATGCGACGCTGGGTGCCGGTAAAGGACGCATCAGCGGCGTGTTCGCCGGCGCGCGCTACGCGCCCAAAGACTGGAACGGATTCGCGCTGGTGGCGGAATACGATGCCAACAATTACCGGCAGGATTATCTGTCGGCAACGACCGGGGTGGATCAGCGCAACAAAGGCATCGGCCTGGCCCTGGAATACCGCTGGGGCTGGCTGGGTTCGCAGCTAGCCTGGCGCGATGGCAAGCCCGGCATCAACATCTATGCCTCGGTTCCCTTTGAGGCGAAAGAATTCATTCCCAAGCTCGATGAGCCGGCGCCGGATACCGAGGTGGTGGTGCGCCCCACGCTCGAGCAATGGAATGCCGATCCGCAGTACCAGCGCGAATTGACCGGGCGGCTGCTCAATCAGGATTTCAAGAACGTTCATCTCGATGTCTCCGGGCAGACGGTCGAGGCGACCCTGACCAATACGCGCATTTCGCTGCCTAGCCGCGCGGTGGGACGCGCCGCGCGCAGCATCATGCTGCGGACACCCGAAGAGACGCGCGAACTCAGGATTCACTATACGGTCAGCGATATGCCGTTTGCCACGTATACCTTCACCGATGCCGCGCAGCTGGAGCATTATTTCAACGGGCTGGAAAGCCGCAAGGAGCTTGCGCCCTCTGTCACGGTCGATTATGCCGAGCCGCAACGGGCCGCGGGAACGAGCGCGATGCCGGACGATCTGGCGGGATATTCCAGAACACATCTGGATGGCGCTGACGGGGATATCGTCAGTTTTCGCAGCGAGGGTGCAAGGCTGGACAAGATTCGCGTGGCGCCCGGTCTGGGTTTCTATTTCAACGACCCCAGCGGGGCGCTGCGCTACGAGACGTTTGTCAACGCCCATTACGGGAAGCAACTGGGCAGCGGTTTGTTTTTCAAGTCAGCCGCGCAGATGACGCTGAAACAGAACGTCAGCGGGGTGACGCAGCCGTCCAACAGCCTGCTGCCGCATGTGCGCACCGATGTTGCCGATTACAAGAAAAACGGCAAGTTGAAACTGGCTCAGGCGGTGCTGAACAAGTTTTATCATCCCCGGCAGAGGGTGTATGCCCGCGTCTCGGCGGGCCTTTACGAGGAAATGTTTGGCGGCGCGGGCGGGCAGGTGCTGTATTTTCCGGAACGTGCTTCCTGGGTATTTGATGTGAGCGTGGACTCACTCAAACAACGCGATGTCGGGGGCGGGTTTACCTTCCGCAACTATTCCACCGTGACGGCTTTGGCGACCCTGCACTATCGCTTCTTGTCCACCGGGGTGACGGCGGCAGTGCGCGCGGGGCGTTTTCTTGCCGGGGATACCGGTGCGCGCTTCGAGATGAAGCGCCGTTTCCGCTCAGGTTTCGAAGTGGGCATGTGGTATGCGCTCACCAATGGCAATGACATCACGTCGCCCGGTTCACCCGCCAATCCTTATCGCGATAAAGGTGTGTTCATGACTATTCCGCTCACCTCGATGTTGACCCGGGACACCCAGGCCACCCCGAGAATCGCGATTGCTCCCTGGACGCGCGATGTGGGGCAGATGGCGGCTTCACCCGGCGACCTGTACGACTTGCTGGAGCCGGCATACATCAACATGCATGACCGTGACGGGTTGCAATACCTCGGCGATCTGGACGACAGCTACGATCAGCCACTCGACAGCATGTCGCTGGACCGCATTCCGTGGGAGGCCCGATAAGGCAGTTGCCGGTGTTCGCACCACGCAGTCGGTGCTGCTGTCCGGCCCCAACAAAATCTTCTGGATTGCTTCACTCCGTTCGCAATGACATTCCCTGGATTGCCGCGGCCCTGCGGGCCTCGCAATGACAACGCCCCGTGACTGCGAGGAGGCGCAGCCGACGCGGCAGTCCAGCAGCGCAGCATCAGATTCAGCGAAAACCTCTGGATTGCTTCACTGCCTGCCGCGCTTCGCTCGCAGCTAAAGGTTTATGCAATGACATTCCCTGGATTGCCGCGGCCCTGCGGGCCTCGCAATGACAACGCCCCGTCACTGCGAGGAGGCGCAGCCGACGCGGCAGTCCAGCAGCGCAGCGTCAGATTCAACGAAAACCTCTGGATTGCTTCACTCCGTTCGCAATGACATTCCCTGGATTGCCACGGCCCTGCGGGCCTCGCAATGACAACGCCCCGTCACTGCGAGGAGGCGCAGCCGACGCGGCAGTCCAGCAGCGCAGCATCAGATTCAACGAAAACCTCTGGATTGCTTCACTGCCTGCCGCGCTTCGCTCGCAGCTAAAGGTTTATGCAATGACAGCCCCTGGATTGCCGCGGCCCTGCGGGTTTCGCAATGGCAGGGTGAACTGCGAACATTCTTGCGGACTTAGACCAATTGACCTTTCGTTCAGGATCGTTCGGCTTGGGGTGTATGGCGCGATGTTGATTTTGGGCATGGAAAAAACTTGCGTTGGGCTGGTGTATCTGGATAATCACTGGATGCAGGCGGGCAATCATTTGGAAACAACTCGGGAGGTACTGGCAATGAGTAAAACACACGCATGGGTATTGGCTTTGGCGATGTCGGTTTCGGGTGGTGTGTCAGCCGCAACCGAGGGCGACGCGAAGGGCGCGGCCGGAACCTCCGGGGCAGTTGCGGGTGGTGCAGTTGCGGGTGGTGCTGCTGCGGATAGTGGTGCAGCGGCTGGTGCTGGCGTGGGCGCTGCTGTGAGTTCTGCTGGACTTGCTACGGGCATTATCATCGCTGCTACAATTGTAACCACAACCAGTGTGGGTACAACGACCAACCATTAGCATTTGTGCATCGCAAAGAAGCTGCTTGATCGGGAGGGAGAAACAGTTAAGCCGTCAGATATTTCTGGCTTACTTGTTGGATGAATTATGGGTTGGAAACAAGATATAACAAAAACAATTGTGCTCGTCTGGATGGCTGTAGCCCCGGTTTTTGCCTGGGCGGCGGGTGGCTATGTTTATGACGCTGTCGGCTCGGTGTCTGTTGCCATCGGCAAAAACCCCCCGCGTCCAGTGGTAAAGAACGATACGGTTGCTTCCGGTACGGTGATCAGGACTGGCGACAATAGCCATGCCGTGCTGAAGTTCGAGGATGGTCAGGTGGTCAGCATGCAAGCCAACTCCACCTTCAAGGTGCGCGAATATCGCTACGAGCCCAGGCAGGTTGAAGAGAACAGTATTGTCTTTTCCATGTTCAGAGGCGGGATGCGTTTCATTTCCGGTCAGATCGGTCAGCGCAACCCGAACGCATTCAGGCTCGCAACCCCCAGTGCGACGATAGGCATACGCGGGACAGAGTTCCTGGTTGTCATGGCCAATGACGCTACCTACAGCCAGGTATTGTCGGGCAGCATCAGCATGACCAATGCGGCTGGTACGACCCTGTTAGCCGCCGGTCAGACCGCTTTGACCCCTTCAGCCTTTGCGCTGACTACCCCGGTGCCTGCCGTCACGGTGCCTGCCGGCACATTCAGCCAGGTCGTTGCGATCCCTGTTCCTGCGGCGATACCCGCGCCCGTGCCACCTCCGGCAAGCGGCGCTTTGACGGGTGGCACCACCTCTGCTGCCGCTGAAACAGTCGCGCCAGCGGTTACCGCTGGCGAAGCCGCAGCAACATCAACCACGGTAGCCGGGGGAGCCGCAGCGGGCGGGGCGGCAGCCAGCACTGCCGCTGCAACAGGCGGGGTGGTGGCCGGAATTTCGGCCACCACGATAGGAATAGGTGTAGGGGTTGCGGCAGTTGCGGTAGCGGTTGTCAATTCATCTGCCACCCAGCATTAGGGTTCTGTGCAGAATAGTCGAATCAGTCTGTAAATCGTTATTTTGAAAAGCCGGCCGTCACTTTTGGCCGGTTTTTTCGTTGGTGGTGTCTGTTTGCACTTTGTTTAAGCGCTGGCGGGGAATTTTGCCCGGCAGAAAACCGGCAGCCCGGGGCATGCCGGCTGTTTGATTGATACTGTCAGGATTTTCAGATTTTCTTGAGTATGCTTATTGGTGCCGGGGGGGGGACTCGAACCCCCACGCCTTGCGGCACCGGATTTTGAGTCCGGCACGTCTACCAGTTCCATCACCCCGGCTAAGCGGGGCGCATTATCCATGAAGCGGCGCGCCACATCAACTACAATCCTGCCTTTGTAAAATTATCGTTGTGGTTCATGCGTACTGAGGAATTTGATTTTGCCCTGCCTGAACAGTTGATCGCGCAGCATCCGCCGGAGCGGCGCGGCGCCAGCCGCCTGCTGCATGCGCATCGCGGGATGCTGGATGATTGTCGCTTTGCCGATCTGTTGCGGCTGGTTGAGCCGAATGATGTGCTGGTGCTGAACGATACGCGTGTCATCAAGGCGCGCCTCTTCGGCAGCAAGGACAGCGGCGGCAGGATCGAAGTGCTGGTCGAGCGCATATTGAACGAACATGAGGTGCTGGCGCAAGTGCGCGCCAGCAAGTCGCCCAGGGCGGGCAGCCGGCTGCTGCTGGCTGCGGCAGGGTCGCTGCGCAGCAGCGGGGAACCCACCGGCGTACTCCTTGCGGGTGCAGGCAGCCTGCCGGTTGAGGTATTGGGGCGTGAGGGCGAGTTCTACCGCCTGCGCTTCCCTGGCGAAGAACCGGTGCTGGACTTGCTGGAACGCCATGGCCAGCTGCCTTTGCCGCTGTACATCACCCACGCGGCGGATGTTGAAGATGAACAGCGCTACCAGACGGTGTTCGCGCGCGCCGCAGGCGCGGTGGCGGCGCCCACTGCGGGGCTGCATTTTGACGATGCCATGCTGCAGGCCTTGCGCGATAAGGGGGTGCAGATCGCCAGTGTCACGCTGCATGTCGGCGCGGGAACCTTCCAGCCGGTGCGCGCCGAATATATCCGCGAGCACGCGATGCACAGCGAATGCTATGAGATTCCGCAGGCCGCCGTGGATGCGATAGCCCGGGCGCATGGTGCGGGCGGGCGTGTGATCGCGGTGGGAACGACCAGTTTGCGCGCGCTGGAAAGCGCGGCCCGGAGCGGCGCATTGCACGCCGGAAGCGGCGAGACAAAAATCTTCATCACGCCCGGCTACCGCTTCAGGGTCGTTGATGTGCTGCTGACCAATTTCCATTTGCCCAGATCCACGTTGCTGATGCTGGTGTGCGCATTCGGCGGGATGGAGCAAATGCTGGCGGCGTATCGCCATGCAGTGGAAAAAGAATACCGGTTTT
>MGWZ01000097.1:87754-147396 GCA_001801175.1 Gallionellales bacterium RIFCSPLOWO2_02_FULL_57_47
CCTACGGTAATACGAAGAATGGGCAGTCGTAGGGCGGGTTCAACCCGCCGCAAAAATAATATCGTTCGAAGCAACACCTACGGAATATGAATTTTACTTTACATAAAACTGACGGCCCCGCCCGTCGCGGCACCTTGACGCTGGCGCACGGCACTGTCGAGACCCCGGCTTTCATGCCGGTGGGAACCTATGGCACGGTGAAGGCGATGAGCCCGATCGAGCTGCATGAGATCGGCGCGCATATCGTGCTGGGCAACACCTTTCACCTGTGGCTGCGCCCCGGCCTGGAGGTGATAGAAGCGCACGGCGGGCTGCATCGCTTCATGGGCTGGGATGGGCCGATACTCACCGATTCAGGCGGGTTCCAGGTATTCAGCCTGGGGGCGTTGCGCAAGATTACCGAGGAGGGCGTGAAATTCCAGTCGCCGGTGAATGGCGACAAGCTGTTCCTCACGCCGGAAGAGTCGATGCGCATCCAGCGCGTGCTGAATTCCGACATCGCGATGATTTTCGACGAATGCACCCCCTATCCTGCAACCGAACGCGAGGCGGCGGACTCGATGCGCCTGTCGTTGCGCTGGGCGTCACGTTCAAAGGCGGCGCATGACGGCAATCCGAACGGGCATAGCGATAAAACCCGCCATGCCCGTTTCCCTCACCCCAACCCTCTCCCGCAAGCGGGAGAGGGGGCAAACGAATCGCTTCGCGAGTTTCACTCTAACGCGCTGTTCGGCATCGTGCAGGGCGGCATGTACGAGAGCCTGCGCGACGAATCGCTGCGCGAACTGGAGAATATCGGTTTTGACGGCTATGCCATCGGCGGCCTGTCGGTGGGCGAGCCCAAGGAAGACATGCTGCGCATCCTCGCGCACACCGCTCCGCAGTTGCCGCAAAACAAGCCGCGCTACCTGATGGGGGTGGGCACGCCGGAAGACATTGTGGCGGCGGTGGCACAAGGCATCGACATGTTCGATTGCGTGATGCCGACACGCAATGCGCGCAACGGGATGATGTTCACCCGCCATGGCGACATCAAGATCAAGAATGCCCAATACCGGATGGACATGAAGCCGCTGGATGAGCAGTGCGCCTGTTATACCTGCCGCAACTTTACCCGCGCTTATCTGCACCACCTGCACCGCATCGGCGAGATCCTCGGCGCGCGCCTCAACACGATTCATAACCTGCACTATTACCAGCAATTGATGGGTGAAATCCGCGCTTCAATCGAGGCAAATGCGCTTGCTGATTTCGTGGCGGACTTCAGGCGGAAACGCGCCGGAAATTGAGCTGGCGTAGGGCGGGTTACACCCGCCGGTTTGCGGGTTACACCAGCCGCCACACGTGACAAACCGGAATAACATGCCCAACACAAATGGCGGGTGCAGTCCGCCCTGCTCTAAGCGTGTTGGGCAAGCAAGCATTGAAGCCGCCCCCGCGCTTCGTGGTAGAATGCGCGCCTTTTGATTTAACCCCGGAGATTGAATAATGTTTATCAGTAATGCATATGCCGAAGCGGCCGCACCGGTACAGGGTGCCGGCCTCATGGATTTTCTCCCGCTGATTGCCCTGGTTGCGGTGTTTTATTTTCTGGTATTGCGCCCGCAAGCCAAGCGCGCCAAAGAGCAAAAAGCCATGGTCGAAGCGTTGCAGCGCGGCGACGAAATAATGACGACAGGCGGTATAGTGGGGCGTGTCAACAAGGTATATGAACAATATGCTGGTGTTGAACTTGCCGAAAATATCGAAATAACGGTACAAAAGGCCTCGATTCAAAGCGTGCTGCCCAAGGGAACCATCAAGGCCATCAAGTAAGGGGGCTCTCGTAGCCTGTAGCCTGTAGCCTGTAGCCTGTAGCCACCAGCTACCACCTAACCATTCGAGGTTTAAATGAATCAATATCCATTGTGGAAATATCTGCTGATTTTGGCCGCGTTGCTGGCAGGGCTGATTTACACCCTGCCGAATTTTTTCGGTGAATCGCCCGCTGTGCAGGTATCGCCGTTACGCTCCAGCCTGAAAGCGGATGCCGCATTGCTGGAGCGCGTGGAAAGTGTTCTGAAGACAGCCAGCCTTGCTCCGGAAGTGATCTCCCTGGACGGCAACAGCGTCAAGGCGCGTTTTGCCGATACCGACAGCCAGCTGAAGGCGAAGGATATATTGGCTGGCAAGTTGGGTGAAGACTACGTGGTCGCGCTCAATTTGTTGCCGCGTTCGCCGCATTGGCTGACCAGGCTCAATGCGCTTCCGATGTATCTTGGCCTGGATTTGCGCGGCGGCGTGCACTTCCTGTTGCAGGTGGATATGAAGGCCGCAATCAATAAGGCGCTGGAAGCCGCTACCGGCGATATTCGCAGCGTGTTGCGCGAGCAGAATATCGCGTATGCCGGCGTGAGTCGCGACGGCAACATGTTGCTGGTGAAGTTCCGCGATGCCGAGGCGCGCAGCAAGGGTGAGGCGGAAATCAAGCAGCGTTTTTCAGAATATGCGCTGAACGAAAAGGAAGCAGGCGGCGAATTTTTGTTGCAGGCGGCTCTCAAGCCGGAAGCCGAACGGCGTATTCAGGATTCAGCCGTGCAGCAAAACCTGTTGACCCTGCGCAACCGCGTCAATGAGCTTGGAGTGGCCGAGCCGGTGATCCAGCAGCAGGGTGCAGATCGCGTGGTGGTGCAATTGCCCGGTGTGCAGGATACGGCGCGCGCCAAGGATATTCTCGGGCGTACCGCCACGCTGGAAGTGCGCCTGGTGGATGAGGAACATCAAATCAGCCCGGGTGCTGCGGCGCCGTTCGGCACCGAGATGTTCAAGGACCGCGATGGCAGGATGCTGCTGGTGAAGAAGCAGGTGATCCTGACCGGCGAGCGCATCAACGACGCACAGCCCGGTTTCGACAGCCGCAGCAATGAGCCTGCCGTTCACATCAATCTGGACGGAGTGGGCGCGCGCAAGTTCAAGGAAGCGACGCGTGAAAATGTCGGCAAGCGCATGGCGATCATCCTGTTTGAAAAAGGAAAAGGCGAAATCGTCACGGCGCCCGTCATCCGCGAAGAGATCGGTGGCGGCCGCGTCCAGATCAGCGGCCAGATGGATACCGTGGAAGCCCAGGACACAGCGCTGCTGCTGCGCGCCGGTGCGCTGGCGGCACCGATGGAAATCATCGAGGAGCGCACCGTCGGCCCCAGCCTGGGGGCAGATAATATTACGCGCGGTTTCGATTCCACCAAGATCGGTTTCATCATGATCGCCGTATTCATGATCGCCTACTACCTGATGTTTGGCACGATTTCCGTGCTGGCGCTGGGCGCAAACCTGCTGTTGCTGGTGGCGCTGCTGTCGATGCTGCAGGCCACGCTGACCTTGCCCGGCATGGCGGGCATCGCGCTGACGCTGGGGATGGCGATTGACTCGAACGTGCTGATCAACGAGCGCATCCGCGAAGAACTGCGCAATGGCGTGACTCCGCAGGCTGCGATCCATGCCGGATATGACCGTGCATTCGGCACCATTCTCGATTCGAACGTCACGACGATGATTGCCGGGGTTGCGTTGTTCATGTTCGGTTCCGGTCCGATCAAGGGATTTGCGGTAGTGTTGTGTCTGGGTATCCTGACGTCGATGTTCAGCGCGATGCTGGTATCGCGTGCGCTGGTGAATTTGATTTATGGGCGCAAGGCGCGTCTGACCAGTGTGGCAATAGGTTAAGGATATTTTGTCGTAAGGTGGGCAGTGCCTCCATGTCGGGCGCAGCCCGACCTACATTTGGTTCCGGTATGTTCAAGGATAAATAAGATGGAATTTTTCAAGATCAAACGCGACATCCCTTTCATGAGCTATGGGCGCTACACCACCAGTATTTCGCTGGCGACGTTTATATTGGCGGTATTCTTTCTCGCTGCCAGGGGCCTGAATTTCGGTGTGGATTTTACCGGAGGCACGGTGATGGAGGTGCATTACGCGCAACCGGCCGATCTTGCCAAAATGCGTGAACAGCTTGCCGCGACGGGTTTGCCGGATGCATTGGTGCAGAACTTCGGTTCCAGCCACGATGTGCTGATTCAAATACCGCTCAAGCAGAATCTCGCCGGCGCAAAATTGAGCGAACAGGTGATGGACGGCCTGCGCAAGCAGGATCCCGGCGTGGAAATGCGCCGCGTGGAATTCGTCGGCCCGCAGGTAGGCAAGGATCTGGTGGAAAATGGGGCACTGGCTTTGATGCTGGTGTCGCTGGGTATTGTCGGCTACTTGTGGTTGCGCTTTGAATGGAAATTCGGCCTGTCCGCGCTCATCGCCAACCTGCATGACGTGGTCATCATCCTCGGCTTCTTTGCCTACTTTCAATGGGAATTCTCGCTGTCCGTGCTGGCGGCGGTGCTGGCGGTGCTGGGGTACTCGGTGAACGAATCGGTGGTGGTGTTCGACCGTATCCGTGAAAACTTCCGCACCATGCGCAAGGCCGGGGTTGCAGAAATCATCGACAATGCGATTACCCGCACGATGTCGCGCACCATTATCACGCACGGTTCGACGCAGATGATGGTCGGCGCGATGCTGTTCTTCGGCGGCGAGACGCTGCATTATTTCGCGATGGCCCTGACGATTGGGATACTGTTCAGTATTTATTCCTCGGTGCTGGTCGCCAGCCCGCTGTTGATGATACTCGGTGTGTCGCGCGAAGACTTCCTCAAGCCGGAAAAAGCGGAAGCAGAGGAAGTCCTGCCGTAGGTTGGGTTAGCGGTTTTCTTGCGCAACCTGACAAATCCTGCCTAGTTTATGTTGGGTCGCGCCCTGCGACCCAACCTGCAAATCTGGAGTAGCTCTTGGATTTACTCACTGCATTCATCGACATCGTCCTGCATCTGGACGCCCACCTGCTGGCGCTCACCCAGGAGTATGGCGTGTGGGTGTATGCCATCCTGTTCCTGATCATCTATTGTGAAACCGGACTTGTAATCACGCCTTTTTTGCCCGGAGATTCGCTGCTGTTCGTGGCGGGTGCGCTGTGCGGGATGGGCGCGCTGCAATTGGAACTGCTCGTGCCATTGTTGGTGCTGGCGGCATTCAGCGGCGACAACACCAACTACTGGATCGGGCGGCTGATCGGGGTGCGCTTGCTTAAACGCACGAATGGACTCATCAAGCACGAACACATCGACAAGACCCACGCTTTTTACGAAAAACACGGCGGCAAGACCATTCTGTTCGCGCGATTTTTACCGATCATTCGCACCTTTGCACCGTTTGTTGCCGGCATCGGGTTGATGCGTTACCGGTTGTTCATGCTGTTCAGCGCGCTGGGTAGCATGGCGTGGATAGGCAGCCTCACCGTGGCGGGCTTCTTTTTTGGCAACATCCCGGTAGTGAAAGATAACCTTACAATCATCATCCTCGGGATTATCGTGATTTCCCTGCTGCCCGCATTGCTTGAGATTATCCGGCACCGCAAGCGTGCCACTTAAACTCCAGGTCTGAGGGCTCCTCTCAAAGCCTGGCAGGATGCGGTGCCTCGATCAAATCCCCAAGATACATATAGGCGGTGTAATCGGAGACGCGCGCGGCTTGCTGCATGTTGTGCGTGACGATGACGATGGTGAAGTCTTCAGGTAGGGCGGGTTCTACCCGCCATGGCGGGCGAGAAGCCCGCCTTACGACTGCGTGTCTGACGAAAATGCGGTTCGCTTAGCCGAAGCGGCCGGTGATGTAGTCTTCCGTTTCCTTGCGCTTCGGATTGGTGAACACCGTACTCGTGTCGCCGAACTCGATCAGGTCGCCCAGATACATATAGGCGGTGTAATCGGAGACGCGAGCGGCTTGCTGCATGTTGTGCGTGACGATGACGATGGTGAAGTCTTCCTTCAGTTCGTCGATCAGTTTTTCGATGTGCGCGGTGGAGATCGGGTCAAGCGCCGAGGTCGGTTCATCCAGCAGCAAAACCTGCGGCTTGACGGCGATGGCACGCGCGATGCACAACCGCTGCTGCTGTCCCCCGGACAGGCTGGTGCCGCTTTGCCTGAGCTTGTCCTTGGCTTCGGTCCACAGCGCGGCCTTGCGCAAGGCCCATTCGACGCGCTCATCCATGTCATTCTTGCTGAGGCTTTCGTAGAGCTTTACGCCAAACGCGATATTGTCATAAATCGACATCGGGAACGGAGTGGGTTTCTGGAATACCATGCCGATCTTGGCGCGCAGCATGTTCAGGTCCTGTTTTTTGTCGAGTATGTTTGCGCCGTCCAGCAGAACTTCCCCGGTCGCTTTTTGCATGGGGTAAAGCTGATACATGCGGTTGAAGGTGCGCAACAGCGTGGATTTGCCGCAGCCGGACGGGCCGATGAAGGCGGTCACCATTTTTTCGGCGATGCTCAGGTTGATGTCCTTGAGCGCGCGGTCATTGCCGTAATAAAAATTAAGGTCCCTGACAATTAATTTTGGGATGATTGTTTTCGGATTGGCGGTGTTTTCAGCGTTCATTTGCAAGCCTTGTTAATGACCGGGTTTAATGTGTTGTGGCGCTTTGCCTGAACAGCACGCGAGCCAGAATATTCAGCGTCAGTACGCTAACGGTAATCAGCAGCGCACCGGCCCATGCCAGTTTCTGCCAGTCTTCATAGGGGCTCATCGCGAACTGGAAAATCACCACCGGCAAATTGGCCATCGGCTGATCCATGTTGCTGCTCCAGAACTGGTTGTTCAGCGCGGTGAACAGCAAGGGCGCGGTTTCACCGCTGATGCGCGCGATAGCCAGCATCACCCCGGTGATGATCCCGGCACGCGCGGCGCGCAGCGTGACGAAGTTGATGATTTTCCATTGCGGCGCGCCGAGTGCCGCCGCCGCTTCGCGCAGCGTGGTCGGCACCAGGCGCAACATGTTTTCGGTAGTGCGGATGACAATGGGGATAACGATAATCGACAGCGCCAGCGCGCCTGCCCAGCCGGAAAAGTGTTTAACCCTGATGACATATACTTCGTACACGAACAGGCCGATCACGATGGACGGAGCGGAGAGCAGCACGTCATTGATGAAGCGCGTGACCGGTGCAAGCCAGCCGCGCTGGCCGAATTCTGCCAGATACGTGCCGGCAAATATGCCGATGGGGGTGCCGATCAGCGTGCCTACCAGCGTCATTGCCAGGCTGCCGGCAATGGCGTTGAGCAGACCGCCGTCGCTGCCCGGCGGTGGGGTCATTTGCGTGAACACCACCGGGGCGAGCGCGGGCAAGCCGTGCTCCAGCAGTGTCCACAAAATCCAGCACAGCCAGAACAGGCCGAATGCCATGGCCAGCATTGAAATAACGAGGCCGATTGCGTTGACGATGCGGCGGCGCGTATACAGGTTCAGCATGGTCAAGCCGCCTGCCCTTCGCGCTTGCCGAGTTTATAGAGCATGTAGCGCGCGAGCGACAGAACCACGAAAGTGATGAAAAACAGGATCAGGCCGAGCTCGATCAGCGCGGAAGTGTAGAGCTCCCCGTAGGCCTCGGTAAATTCGTTGGCGAGCGCCGAAGCGATGCTGTTGCCGGGCATCAATAAAGACTTACTCAGTTCGTGCGAATTGCCGATGACAAAGGTGACGGCCATGGTTTCTCCGAGTGCGCGCCCCAAGCCGAGCATGATACCGCCGACCACGCCGATTCTGGTGTAGGGCAGCACGACTTTCCACATGACTTCCCAGGTGGTTGCGCCGAGGCCATAAGCAGATTCCTTCAGCAGCGTGGGGACTACTTCGAATACGTCGCGCATCACTGACGCGATGAACGGGATGATCATGATCGAGAGAATGATGCCGGCGGTCAGCATGCCGATACCCATCGGTGGGCCGGAAAAAAACGGACCGAGGTACGGCATAGCTCCGATACGGTCGTTGAGCCAGGGTTCGACATGATCGGCAAACAACGGGGCGAACACGAACAGCCCCCACATGCCGTAGATGATGCTGGGAATGCCCGCCAGCAACTCGATGGCGATGCCCAGCGGGCGGCGCAGGATGCGCGGTGATAATTCGGTCAGGAACAGGGCGATACCAAAGCTGACCGGAATGGCGATCAGCAGGGCGATGCCGGAGGTGACCAGCGTGCCGAAGATCGGGATCAGCGCGCCGAATTGATCGTTGACCGGATCCCAGTCGGAGCTGGTCAGAAATCCGAAGCCGAATGCACGGATGGCGGGCATACTGCCCACCACCAGTGAGCCGATAATGGCGGCGAGCAAAACCAGTACGCCAAATGCAGACACGCGCGTCAGATTGCGGAACAGCAGGTCCAGTATGGTATGTCGCTTAAGGCTGGCTTCGTGTAAAAACTTCGGCATAAATCGGGGCTGTCAGTGAGAAAAATAACGGGGGCGTCGAGCCCCCGCAATTATAGCCTAACGGCAGCCTTTATTTGACCAGCGGCGAACCGGATGGATCACGGATTTGATTTTTCCATGCCTTGCGGATGAGGTTCTGCACATTTTCCGGCAGCGGCACGTAATCCAGGTCGGCAGCCAGCTTGTCGCCCTTGCCGTAAGCCCAGTCGAAAAACTTCAGCACTTCCTTGCCGGTTGCCGGTTTTTCCTGCACCTTGTGCATCAGCACGAAAGTCGCGCCGCTGATCGGCCAGCTTTCCTTGCCTGCCTCGTCGGTCAGGATTTTGTAGAAGCCTGGCGCCTTGTCCCATTGCGCGTTGGCAGCCGCAGCCTTGAACGATACATCACTCGGCTGCACGTAGTTGCCGTCGCGATTTTTCATTTGCACGTTGTTCATCTTGTTTTGCAATGCATAAGCGTATTCCACATAGCCGATGGAATTTTTGATGCGCTGCACATAAGAAGCGACCCCTTCGTTGCCTTTGCCGCCCGTGCCGGCTTTCCATGAAACCGCCGTACCTTCACCAACGGCTGACTTCCACTCCGGGCTGACCTTTGCCAGATAATTGGTGAAAATGAACGTGGTGCCGGAGCCATCCGAGCGATGCACGACGGTAATATTGCTGTCTGGCAATTTGATGTCCTTGTTCAGCGCGGCCAAGGCAGGGTCATTCCACTTGGTGATTTTGCCCAAATAAATGTCGGCCAGAGTCGTCCCGTCCAGTTTGAGCGTCCCGGTGGCGATACCGGGAAGGTTGACGACAGGAACCACGCCGCCGATCACTGTCGGAAACTGCATCAGGCCGTTCTTGTCGAGTTCTTCCAGTTTCAGGGGCATGTCGGATGCGCCGAAATCCACGGTCTTGGCGGTGATCTGCTTGATGCCGCCACCTGAGCCGATGGACTGATAATTCATGTTAATCCGTGTTTCTGCTTTATAGGCTTCCGCCCATTTGGCATAGATCGGGTAGGGGAAAGTCGCGCCCGCACCGGTGATGCCGACTGCCTGGCTTGCGCCGGCATAAACCAGCACAGCGGCGGCAGCGATGCCGATGATGAGTTGCTTGAGTTTGCTGTTCATAGTATCTCCATAATTTATGTGTGTTGCAGTTGCTTTTGGGGGGCATTGAAACCAACAACGCTTTGTTGTGAGATGCATGATAAGTTTTTTATATGACACAATTATTACACTCCTGATTGTTTTTATGTGCCGCAGCTTCAAGTGACTGAGTTAAGGAAAAAAAAGAGGCAGTTGCCTGCCTCTGAAAAGCTGGGTATTGCAACCCAGGGGGGAAGGAAAACCAATAAAGGGTGTTTGAGGATGCACGCCGGTTTCTGCGCAGGCTGCGTGGTGCGCAGCCTGCGGTTGCTTATGCCATATCAGAACGAGTGGATCATGCCCAAACCCAGGCCGGTCTGCTTGGAGCCCGCTGCCGAACCCGTGTAGAAGCCATAATTGGCAGCCGAGTCATTGCTGAGCGAAGTATATGCCGCATACAATTCCGAGCGCTTGGAGAAGTTGTAACCGTAGCGCAGGGAGAGCTGCTTGGCACCAGTGTTCGCTACATCGTTATAGGTGCCGTTCTTTGCCAAAAATGCGCCCAGATTGCTGCTGCCCATCTTGTAAGTAACAGCCAATTCCATATTTCTTTGCTTGGCAGTTGTGGCAACTCCGTTGGCAATAGTCATATTTTCCATCATGACGCCGACCTGGCCATTCGGGAACTTGAATGCACCGAGTAAACGCATGGCACTGTCCGACTTGGTTGTGGTGGTTTGATCGGCGCGGCTTTCATAACCGAGGCCGGCATACAGCATGTCGTTTTCGTATGCCCCGGACAGCGACAATGCGGTTTTGTTGACGGTAGCTGTTTTCGCGGAATCCAGAGCATAAGAACCCTGAACGGTTAAGCCGTTGATGTTGGGTGTCCAGTACTGGATCGCGTTGTTTTGGCGGGTGTTGAAATTCTTGCCATTACCGGTCACGCCAACCAGTTGAATTGCCGAAAACACGGTGGTGTTGTCGAACAGCTCTATCTTGTTGTGAACCAACTTGTAAGGCGTGTCCCAGTTGCCCGCAAACACGGTGCCGAAGCTGCCCTTCAAGCCGATGTGGCTGTTGCGAATTCCGTTGAACGGCACCTTCGCATTCTTGTCGTTAACCGAGTCGATCTGTGCCTCGAATTGGTAAATGGCATGCAAACCATCCCCGAGATCCTCGCTGCCTTTAAATCCAAAGCGTGAAGCGTTGGATTGCAGGCGGTTCATACTGGTGGCAGTCGTCGCCGGGGTTGCAACCTTGTCGCTCTTGACGGATTCAACATCGACGTTGACCTTGCCGTAAAAAGTGAAGTTGGCATTGTCGGCCAAAGCCGGCACAGGCAGCGCGAAAACCGCCGTCAGTGCCACAATGATCAGTTTCTTTTTTTGTGTCTTCAATTCGTTCCGTATCATTAAATTCTCCTGGTATTTATCAAAGCCGCCATATTGCGACGCGAGGATACTAAGCATCGAACATGAAGAATTGATGAAGAAAATATGTCAGTTTTGTGACAGTGGTGGCTATCCGAGAAAGTGTTTCGCATAGCGGCTGCTCATGCGCGACATCGGCAACAGGATGAACAGGTCGGCGGTATTGAATTCAGGATCCCATGCCGGTTCGCCGCAGATGTAAGCGCCCAGCCGCAGGTAACCTTTAAGCAGCGGCGGAAGCGGCGCATCGAGGTATTGATTCAGTGCGTGCAGCGGCAGCGGGCAACGCGGGAATACGCTGTATTCGGCTGGCGCAGCGTAAATGCGCTGCAGCTTGCGGTAGATGCTGGCTGCAACATGGCCGCCATCCGCGATACTGATGCTGGCGCAGCCGATCAGATATTCATGGCGGTGTTGCTGCATGTATTGGGCCAGGCCGCTCCATAATTGGCTGATGGTTGCGCCATCGCGATAATTGCTATGCACGCAGGAACGCCCGACTTCCACCATGCGGTCGCTGAGATGCAGCAGTCGTGTCAGATCGAATTCGGTCTGGGAATAATAGCCGCCGATTTTTTGCGCCTGATCGGGTGAGAGGATGCGATAAGTTCCCACGACATTGTTCCCGACTGTTTCGCGCACCAGTAAATGCTCGCAGTATTTGTCGAAAATGTCGCGGTCGATGCCTTCGCTTGCGCTGGGCAGATTCGCGCCCATTTCTTCGCCAAATACCTTATAGCGCAGGCGTTGCGCTTCCAGTATTTCAGCCTCGCTGTGCGCCAGGCTGGTTGTTAAACGGCGTTGTGCCGCAGGTTGAGTTTGTCGATTGAGTTGCATCATTGCATCCCCCTGGTTGGTTGAAGATGCGTGCAGGTTATTGAATCCATGTTGCAGCGCGATGACGGGAATATGAAGGATGTGTTAATTCGGTGAGGTAAACCCCCGGCTTTGCCGGGGGACTCTGTTAGGTTTGACCGTTCCGGTGGTCATTAACGAGTAACGTTAAAACTTGGCTACATTATTCCCTCCCCCTTGCAGGGGGAGGGTTAGGGTGGGGGTAGAAATTCAAGCACGGACGCAGTCAAAAGTTTGTACCCCCATCCCAACCTTCCCCCTGATAGGGGGAAGGAGTGGAAACCAGCCGCCTTGGGCGGCTCATGGTTTTATCAGCGCCTTTGAGGCGCTCACCCAATAAGCCTCCGGCTTTGCCGGAGGTAATTTAACTGTTTGGGAGATGAAATATGGCTGTCACATTGCTGCCGCATACTCGCGCATTTTGCTTCGGGAGTTGTTTATGGAAAGTCCCTACAAAGGTAAGACCGGTCTGCGTCGTTTATGGAATGCCTTCGGTTACTCGCTCGCCGGATTCCGCGCTGCATACAAGCATGAGGATGCCTTCCGTCAGGAAGTGTTGCTCGCCGCCATCCTCATCCCGCTGGCTTTATGGTTGCCGGCCAGTAACCTCGGCAAGGCCATGATGATTGCCAGCGTATTGCTGGTGATCATTATCGAACTGCTGAACTCCGCCGTTGAAGCGGCTGTCGATCGCATCTCGCTGGACGACCATGACCTCGCCAAACGCGCCAAGGACATCGGCAGTTCGGCGGTTCTGGCAAGCCTCATTAACGTGGTTGTTGTATGGGGACTGGTGCTGGCACCGTCATAAATCCTTCAAGAAACTTTAATCAAAGATTCATGTTTGCGCGGCAGGATGCGCAGCATGAATACACCCAGCGATACAAATAAAGATTCCCCGGCGCTGAACATTGCACTGGTCACCGAAACCTATCTGCCCGAGGTGAACGGCGTCGCCATCACTATCGGACACATGGTGCAAGGCTTGCGTCAGCGCGGGCATTGCATTCACCTGATTCGCCCGCGACAGCACAAGCAGGATGCGGCGCAGGAAGAGTTGAATTTCAGGGAGACACTGGTTGCCGGAATGTCTATCCCCGGTTATCCGGAACTCAAATCCGGACTCCCCGCGAGAGGCGCGCTGTGCCGACTTTGGAAACAGCAGCGTCCTGATATCGTGCACATCGCCACCGAAGGTCCGCTCGGGTGGTCTGCGCTATCTGCCGCGCGCAAGCTGAACATTCCGGCGAGTACGGATTTCCACACAAACTTCCACAACTATACCGAGCACTACGGCATCGGCCTGTTAAGAAAACCGATTGCAGCCTACCTGCGCTATTTCCACAACAAGGCAGATTGCACACTGGTTCCTACTGCCTCATTGCAGCAGCAACTGGAACTCGAAGGTTACCAGAATGTGCTGGTGGTCTCGCGCGGCATAGACGCAGAACTTTTTCACCCGGCAAAACGCGATAATGAACTGCGCGCATCATGGGGAGCAGATGAGATGACGCCGGTGGTGATGCTGGTGAGCCGCATCGCACCGGAAAAAAACCTGCAGGTAGTGATCCGGGCCTTCGAGCAGATGCGTGCAGTCGATCCTCGCACCAGGCTGGTCATGGTGGGCGATGGCCCCGCACGCGCCGCTCTGCAAAAGCAGCACCCGCACGTGATTTTTGCCGGGATGCAGACGGGCGAATATCTGGCACGGCACTATGCATCCGGCGACATCTTTCTGTACCCCAGCCTGACCGAGACCTACGGCAACGTCACTATCGAGGCCATGGCCAGCGGTTTGGCAACGGTCGCTTACGACTATGCCGCTGCGCGCCAGCACATCCGCCATGAAATGAACGGGTTGCTGGCGCCTTTCGGCGATACCGAAGCGTTTATCGCCCAGACCAAGGGGCTGATCAGTGACATGGCGCGCGTTAAGCGCATCGGCGCCGCCGCGCGCCGCTCGGTCGAGTCGCTGTCCTGGGAACGCATCATGTGCCAGATGGAAACGGTGCTGAGCGATCTTGCAGGCGCACAGGAGGTGAAAAATGTTCAAGCTGAGCTTACAGCTGCAACAGATTAACCGCTGGGATGCCGATCTCTGCCAGTACTGCAACCGGCAAAGCCGTTACCTGTCGGTTCGCAACCTGTTCCGCATCGTCAGCCGGCTCGGCGACGGCATATTCTGGTTCGCGCTGATGGCGGCGTTGCTGCTGCGCTACCGTGCCGAAGCGGCGCCCGCCGTAATGCACATGATTGTCACCGGGCTGATCGGCACCCTGATATACAAACTGGTGAAGGGCAAGACCCTGCGCCCGCGGCCGTTCAACGTTTATCCGGGCATCGTCTGCGTCGGCAAGACGCTCGACCAGTTCAGCTTCCCTTCCGGACACACGCTGCATGCCGTGGCGTTCAGCATCATCACCGTCGCCTACTTCCCCGCGCTGATCTGGCTGGTGCTGCCGTTCAGCGTGCTGGTCGCGCTGTCGCGCCCGATACTGGGCCTGCATTACCCCAGCGATGTACTGGCAGGCGCGGCGCTCGGTGCAGCGATTGCCTGCCTGTCGCTCACCTTGATCTGACCAGCTATTTCCCATTTAACCGCCTAAATTTTTTTGACCATGAAATTACTATCATTCTTCAATTCCGTTGCAGTTGCTGAACCGCACCCGTTTCTTCAATTTATGGCTGCGAACGAATCGCGCCAGTCACCCATCAGGTTCAAGCGACCAGCGGTATTTTGCTTTCGCCCTGGCGGCTTTGCCGCCCCAGAAGAACGTTGGTGCCGCTTCGTGTCCAATTGTTGTAATCACAACTTTCGTGGCTGCCGTCTTTCGGCGCAAACCCCTCGCTGGCTCACGTTGCAGGCGATCCGCTTTTACTGCTCGGGTGACGGCTGACGGCATCCCATTCAGCTTCGTGGCTGGTGCGCCAGACCCCATACCGGGCTTGCCGCCGCCGTCAAAACTCACGCAAAACAGCGCGTCACGTCAAAGGGTTTGTTCTCCTTAAGCATGTGGTAACACGCCCGTGCCAGCTTGTGTGCCAGTGCCTTGGTGGCAGCCGCCGTATTCGTCTTCGCTTTTTTGCGCTCGTAAAAACGTTTGGCCTCGGCATTGAAGCGCAATGCAAAGCCTGTCCTGAGCCTGTCGAAGGGTTGGCCGCTTCGACAAATGCCCATGCCAGATACTTGTTGCCGTTTTTGGTGTTGCCTTCGCCCTTCTTCTTGTTGTTGCTCATGTGCCGGCTATCAACACAGCGTGCATAGGAGGCAAAGTTGCCGACGGCGGCAAAGCGGTCGACAGGCCCCATTTCCAGCAGGATAATGGCCGCCAGTATGCGACCTATTCCCGGCACGCTGCTCAGTAAAATGAACTCCTTCCGCTCCCCTGTCTTTTCCTGCAAGCGCTTTTAGTTACGGCCGCTGCGCTTAACGCCGATGAAGCCGGCATTAGCCTTCACTGAAACTTCGTTTTCCAGCAGGTCGATTTGCGCGTTTAGCGTGATAATGACCGCGAGGTTGCTCTTGACCGCCAACGCCACGTCCATTGGCAGTCCCATTTGATCCACCTCATCCGCCGTCAGCCGCTTGACCTGGTTGCTGTTGATCTTCATCGCCCGTTGGCGCGCCACGATGTCCTCGATGGCAAGGACGTGGCTGCGCACCAGTTGCATGCGCTTTCTGGCCAGGTCGCGTAGTGCCCGCTGTTCCGGTGGCAGGATGGTGCCGGTGGGCAGAATGCCCAGTCGCAGCAGGTGCGCCAGTTGCCGGGCATCGGCCTCGTCGCCGCTGTGCCTGAGGCCATCGTATTTCTTGATGGCTCCGGTGTTGGCCAGCTTCACCACAAATCCCGCCTCCTGTAATCCGTCAACCAGCCCGTACCAGTTGCAGGTGGACTCGACCACAACCGTGACAATTTCTTCTCGCCACGGCTGCAAAAATCCAACGATCTTTGCCAAGTCATTGGGCAATCGCTTTTCCGCCACTACCCTGTCTGTTTCATCCGTCACCGCCACCGGCGGTGGGAGGTCGGCTAGATGATTTTCAGCCAAATGGCGCACACGGTCACCGCAAATGCCGCAAATGCATCTGATGCCGCCAAGCAGACATTGGCGCTGGTAAAGTCTGGCAGTGAAACCGGCCAGGCCACCATACTGGGGAACATGTGGGGACGGATGCAGCGTTACATCAGTCGGGTCAAGCAGGATATCAACCAGAGCGTGGAATTGGCAGATCTTCGCGAATTGGAGAGCAAAGCCAAAGCCGAGGTCGATGCGGTGGCACGTTCAGTGCAACAGGCTGGCAGCGATATCGATTATGAAGCGCGGCAACTGGAGAATGAACTCGTCCGGTCAGCGCAGAGATTGGGTGACGCTGCCCAACCATCAAGCCCTCCATTGCCACCCAGTCAGATTTGAACGCCAGACAAGCGTGTCTCCGCAATACGGCACGCATAGGGGCAAATGTATTGAGCTTGCCATCAGTATGGCTGGCGCGAAAATTGCTGACTGATGCATACACGTTTTCATGCATCGACAGCCATGACCGACGCTTTTCGCACCATTCCCCTCTACCCGGCAGCGCAGCACGCAGTCGCGCAGGACTATCGCAAGCTGGAGATGCCGCGCGATTACACGACGCCGGTGCTGGATGGTTTGCAGCGTCCGTTGCGCGATCTTCGGATTTCGGTCACCGATCGCTGCAATCTGCGCTGTACCTATTGCATGCCGCGCGAGATATTCGACGGCAGTCACTCCTTCCTGCCGCGTTCGGATCTGCTCACCTTTGAAGAGATCGAACGTATCGCCCGGCAGTTCATCCGGCTCGGTGTGCAGAAGATACGCCTGACCGGCGGCGAGCCCTTGCTCAGGCACGGTATCGAGCAGCTCATTGAAAAACTGGCCCGCCTGCAAACCACCGAAGGGAAACCGCTGGAGATCGCACTGACGACCAACGGCGTGAACCTGGCCAGAAAAGCGTGCGCACTCAGGGATGCCGGCCTGGCGCGCGTGACGGTCAGCCTGGACTGCTTGAGCGATGCGACCTTCAAGAGAATGAGCGATTCAAATGTGCCTGTCGCCACCGTGCTGGACGGGATAGAGACGGCGCAAGCGGTCGGTTTCGAGCCGGTCAAGGTCAACATGGTGGTCAAGCGCGGTGTGAACGAGCACGAGATCGTGCCGATGGCCGAACACTTCCGCCACAGCGGCGTGGTGTTGCGTTTCATCGAATACATGGACGTCGGCTGCAGCAACGGCTGGCGTATGGACGATGTCGTTCCGGCGCGTGCGATACTAGAGCGCATCGCTGTGCACCATCCGCTGCAGCAGGCCGAGCTCAGCCAAGCGGGCGAGGTGGCCGAGCGCTGGCGCTATGCCGATGGCGGCGGCGAGATCGGCGTGATCGCCTCGGTGACGCAGGCGTTCTGCCACGCATGCACCCGCGCCCGTATCTCCACCGACGGCAGGCTCTATAGCTGTCTGTTCGCGGGCGAAGGATATGATCTGCGCACCCCGTTGCGCGAGGGGATAAACGATCATGGACTCACCAACCTGATCGCCGATCTGTGGCGCCAGCGCAACGATCGCTATTCTCAACAGCGGCACCTGATGACCGCGCGTTCTCCGGTCAAAGTGGAGATGTCTTACATTGGGGGTTGACCTCTTCGCGTATTTACCAATCAGTAATACTTGTTACCCGACGGTGCCACCTCCCGGTAACGCCATCGGGCATCACAAGGATTTAACCGTCCTTTCACTTACCCTTTTTCACGATCACTGACGTTAAATATCCTAACCGCTTGTTCATGCATACGAATTAATAAGTGGCACATGATTTGCTCACTCTACGGGTGCAGCAAAATTCAACTTGTTGTCTATATAACCTTCAGAGGAGAAATGTGGCATGAACAAAAAACTGATCGCAATCGCTGTTGTTGCCGCACTGGCGCCCGCAGCCGCCATGGCCGATGTCAAAGTGTATGGCCGTATCCACGTTTCCGTCGACTCCATCAGCGGCGTGACACAACCCAACAACCTCTTTCTCAACAGCAACTCTTCCCGTTTCGGCGTGAAGGGCAGCGAAGACTTGGGCGACGGCATGAAGGCGCTGTACCAACTGGAAGCTGGCGTGAATGCAGCGGGCGGCGGCCAAACCGTGGCAGACGGTAACGGTAATTCAGGCACAACTAATAGCGGCGTGTTCACCAATGCACGTGACATGTACGTCGGCTTGGCTGGCGACTTCGGCGCTGTTCTGACCGGTCGTCTGGGGGGTTCCAACCAGTATGTGTATGACTCTAACCTGTTCGGCGACCAGATCGGCGATGCGGCGACCTTCACCAACACCATCCCCGGTCGTCTGAACAGCGTGCTGGCGTATGCAACCCCGGACATGAACGGCTTCGACGCGCTCGTGGCAATCGTTCCCGGCACCAGCAATGGCCTGGCTTCTGACAGCAATAGCTACACCCTGAAGCTGAACTATGGCGCGAACGGTATCGGTGCTCATCTGTTCGCAGCTAATGTCAATGCTGGAACCAACACTACCGTGAAGCCGCTGGCCATCGCTGGCAGCTACGATTTCGGCAATGGCATGGTGACTGCGCAGTATGTCAAGGCCAAATCTGACACCGGCGGTACGACGAATGATGATCGTTCCATTTACAATATCGGCGGCCAATTCAACTTGTCCGACAAGAGCGCAATCAAGGCGCAATATTCCAAGGCGGGCGTTAACAACAGCGCTGCCGGCACCGGCGCCAGCATGTTCGCCATCGGCTACGATTACAGCCTGTCCAAGAATACTGGCCTGTATGCCGCCTTCGCACAAGTCAGCAACGATGCGGGCGCCGCCTTTGCTGTGGACAATTATGGCCATGGCGGCAATTCGGCCCTGGCTGCTGGCGAGGACCCGAAAGGCTTCAGCGTGGGGCTGACTCACAACTTCTGATCGGGATGTACTAACTCAGGGCAGCATATTGCGGGCATCTTCGGATGCCCGTTTTTTTCGCCCTCGACCAGTCCTCAGTCCTAGCTTCTCAACCTTCCACATGCTTGTCGGCATGAATGTCGAGCTTCTTCATCTTTTCCCACAAGTTCTTGCGGCTGATCCCAAGCGCATTGGCGGTATTGCCGTAATGCCAGTGATTTTGCACCAGCGATTGCAGGATGTATTTGCGCTCGCACTCGCGCAAGTATTCGTTCAGCGTACTGTCGGTGGCGGCAGACTCATGCTCATCGGGCTGGCTGGTTGATGGCACGGTGGCATCGTCAAAGAAGGCTTCCGGATCGAGCATCGGATTGGTTGAGAGGATGCAGGCCCTTTCCACGCTATGCTTGAGTTCGCGCAGGTTGCCCGGCCAGTCGTAATTGAGCAGGGCGCGCTCGGCTGGCGGGGACAGGACGTGGTTCTCATGGCTCACTTCCGCGCACATGCGCAGGAATAATTGCGCGAACCACATAATATCCTCCTTGCGTTCCCGCAGCGGGGGGATGCGCAAGCGGATGACGTGGATGCGGTAATACAGGTCTTCGCGGAAGGTGTTTTCCTCGACCATTTTTTTCAGGTCGCGATTGGTGGCGCAGATCAGGCGCACATCGACCGGGATGGGCGTTTCGCCGCCGACGCGCACGATGACGCGCTCCTGGATGGCGCGCAGCAGCTTAACCTGCATGTTGAGCGTCGTTTCGCCGATCTCGTCCAGGAACAGCGTGCCGCCGTGCGCCTGTTCGAACACGCCTTTGCGAGCCTTGGCTGCGCCGGTGAACGAACCTTTCTCGTGGCCGAACAGTTCCGATTCGAGCAGGCTTTCGGTGACCGCGCCGCAGTTGATGGCGACGAAAGGGGCATTACGTTCATGGCGTGCATGGCGGTGGATGAGTTTCGCGACATGCTCCTTGCCCGCGCCGGATTCGCCCGTGATCAGGATGGTGCTGGCCAGTTTGGCCAGGCGCGGGATGGAGCGTTCGATACCGCGCATGGCGGGGGAAATCCCCAATGTGTCGGTGCCATAGTCTTCGGCGGGCGCGGAGTAGAGTTGCTCGGGACATAACAGATGCGCTTTCTCGACCAGCAGGTCGAGGTCGAAAGGCTTGCTGATGTAGTCCGCCGCGCCGAGTTTGAGCAGGCGCACGGCGCGGTCGATGGAGCCGTAACCGGTGATGAAGATGAACGGCGGCAAGTGGCGTTTTTCGGCGGTCAAGCGCGCGAAGATATCTTCGCCGTCCAGGTCGGGGAGGTGGATGTCGCTGATGATCAGGTCGTAATGTTTGTTGCCGATTGCACTCAGGCCTTCCAGTCCGGTGTGATGCCACTCGATGCGGAAGCCTTCCAGGCCGAAACGGTCGTACAGCGATTCGCCCATGATCTCGTCGTCTTCGATCAGGCAAATAATGGGTTTCAGCGGTTTATTCATGGGATCCTTCCAGCGGTAATTGCACGGTGAATTGCGTTTTGTCCGGTTCGCTCTGAACCGTGATGAGCCCGCCCAATTGTTGCACGATCTGATAAATCACCCAAAGCCCCAATCCGCTGCCGCCTTCGCTCAGCGAAGTGAACGGCTCGAACAGGTAGGAGACCTTGTCTTGCGGAATGTGCGAGCCGTCGTTGATCACGTCGACGAACAGGTACTCACTGTCGCGATAGATGTGCAGATGAACATGCCCGTGCGGCTGCGTGGCATGAAAGGCGTTCAGCAGCAGGTTGATGATGACCTGGCGCACCAGCGTGGAGGAGATCGGTTGCGCCTCGACGAGGTCGATCTCGCGCGTAAAGTCGATCTGTTTCTTCTCGGTGTCGGGTTGCACCAGCGTGCAGATGTCCGCCACGTCGTTCAGGTCGAAGGGGCGGGTTTGCGCCCTGGCCTCGACCAGCAGGGCGGCTACCGTTTCCTTGATCTGCAGGAGTCCGCGCTCGAGGATGGAAAGCGTTTTCAGCGTGATCGGATCCTGCTCGCCGTGGCGCTTGAAGGTGCTGATCGCATTGAGCATGCCGCCCAGCGGATTGTTGATTTCGTGCGCAACGCCTGCTGCCAGCCGACCCAGCGCCGCCAGCCGGTCGGAGGTGATGACCTGCTGCTGCAACTGTTCCTTCTCCTTCAGTTCGCCGAGCATGGCCTTGAAGGATTTGGCGAGCAGGCCAATCTCGTCTTTGGATTCCTCCAGCCTGATTTCTGCCGGGTCGGGAAGATGCGGCCCGATTTTGCTCATCGCGTTGGACAGGTCCAGCAGGGGCGCAGCCATGCGATTTCCCCAATACACGCCCAGCGGAAGCAGCGCGGCCAGCACCAGCAGGGTGATCACAATGGCATCGCGGGCCAGGCTGCGCAAACGGATCGCGAACGGGGTCTTGGAGTAATTCATCACCAGCGTACCGATACGCACACCGTCCGCCTTGATCGGTGTCAGCAGGAACAGGGCATTGGATGCGGGCGCATCCACGACCGCCAGTTCATCCGGCCACGGCTGTGCGGGGGTCTTGAGATAAGTTGCGATGGAAGGTTCACTGATTGCCGGTGCGCTCATCATCGGAAACCGGTCCGGCTTGTTCGAGACATACACCTTGTTGTTGGTATCCAGCACGAGTATGTATTCTGCGGACTGATCGGAGGCCTGGTTCGGCATGGAGCGGAACGGCAGGTTGACGACTTCGAAGGCGCGCCACACGTCGTCGTGCATGATCGGCTCCACCAGCGTGTCGGCAACCAGTCGGCCCACCTGTGTAGCGTTGGCGGTCAGGTTGTCGCGCAGATCGTTGATGCTGCGATATACCAGCACCGAAGCCAGCACGCTGGCGGTTACGATGACCAGGGCAGCGACACGAAGCGGTATCTTGTACCAGAGACTAACGTCTTTGAGATGAAGCATTGCGCTGGTTTTCGATGAACTGGAACATTTCGGCGATGCCGTCGAACAGGTGCGGGTCGCCGTAGACGAAGCCGTCCAGATTGAGGATGGCCAGCAGGGGCGAGCCATCAGGGTCGTGCACCATGTTCAGCAGGGCTTTCTGCATGTCTTTGAATAATTTTGGCGAAACGCTGCGGTTTGCGACAAAAGGCGGATGGCCGAACTGCGGCGACTCGGCGATTATGCGCGTCTTGCCGGTTAATTCCGGGTGTGAAAACACCAGGGTATCCCAGACGTAGCCGTCCACGGCGCCGCCCTGCGCCAGACCGGCTGCCACAGCTTCTACCACTTTGCGGTGGCTCCAGGTGTAAAAAGTCTTGGAGAAATAACTTGCAGCCGTTTCGTTTATCCTGGCCAGCAGATATTCGGGGTAGAGATGGCCGGAATTTGAGTCGGGGTCGGAAAAGGCAAATACTTTCCCGCGCAGGTCGTTCAACGAGCGGGTCTGTTTGTCGCTGGCAGGCACGATAATATAAGACTGGTACAGCGGCTCCCCCTTGTAAAGCGGAACGGCCAGCAGCCGGAAATAATTCTGGTTGCGAACATACGGGTAGCCGCATACCCAGGCGAAGTCGAGTTTCCCCTCGCGCAGCATATCGACCGTCTCGCGGTAGCTCCCGCGTTGCACGAAAGTGACCGGACGCTTCAGATGGCTCTCTAGATAAGTGCGCCATGCGTTGACGAAAGTTGCCTGGTCATCCAGAAAGACCGGCGTGAGCCCGATGCGCACGGGGGGCAGAGGCGCCGTTTCTGCCGCCTGTGCCAGCGGTGCGAGCAGCAGCAGCCATAAGCAGCGTCGAAGATAGTTAGCCATGGCATATCCCATCGGCCTGTTCGGCGGCCTGCAAGTCTTCCGGGAACAGGCAGTTGTAACAGGGCGAGCCGCTGCGGCGGAAATCGTATACCGCGATCTGGCCGTGAAACTGGACCGCCGCGCCGGATACCAGCGGCTTGCGCCGGCGCAGGCAGGTGCGGTTGATGGCGTAGCGGGTGGCGAAATTGTCGCTGCAATCCAGCACCACGTCGGCTTGGGCGATCAGTTCGTTTAATTGTCCTTCATCGGCGCGGATCGGCAAGCCGACGCATTCGACCTCCGGGTTGATGTCATGCGGGGCTGCCTGCGCAGAAGCGACCTTGGTCTGGCCGACGGAGGAGGTGCGGTGAATGATCTGGCGTTGCAGATTACTGAAATCGACCGTGTCGTCGTCGCATAAGGTGAGGTGTCCGACGCCGCTGGCCGCGAGATACAGGGCAGCGGGCGAACCCAGTCCGCCCAGCCCGATGACGAGCGCACGGGCATCGAGCAGACGTTGCTGCCCTTCGATGCCGATCTCCTCAAGCAGGATGTGGCGGCTGTAGCGTAACAATTGCTGATCGTTCATATATGCGAGGTTGGACCATCCTGGTGATTGGGGTTCCGGCGCGGAACGGCATGTTAAATGCGCGAGCCGCTCCGTTCTCAATCCGCAATAACTATACCACTGCAGTAATGATGGGCGTTCGGGCGCGAGGGTGTCATAACGGTAATGGGTAAGCCGGAAGACCATTACCAAACGGTAATCATGCTGCGGCAAAAAGGCACTGCCCGCACCGCTTCGCGCAAGGTATTGGCCCGCAATTCCCAATAAAACAACCGAATACCAGTCGTGGCATAAAAACTGCTGAAAGGTAGGCGCGAGTGAAAATGAAGTTGGGAATGGTAATTCAATTCAAGAGTTGTCTGGTTTTAGGTGGAAAACAATTTTTCAGGGAGAGTACAGATGAGCGAATTGCGCATTTCATCGATAGAGACAAGGGGGGTGCCGGGCAAGAAGCGCTATGCGATGGTTATCGACCTGCGTCGTTGCATCGGGTGCATGGCATGCCAGGTAGCGTGCAAAGCAGAATTTGATGTGCCGTTGGGAGTCTTTCGTACCTGGGTGCCGTACAAGGTTGTCGGCAAATATCCTACTGTCAGAAAAATGTTCATGCCCAGATTGTGTAACCACTGTGACGACCCGCCGTGTGTGCGTTCTTGTCCGGTTGAAGCCACCTACAAGGTGGAAGACGGCGGCTTTGTATTGCAACGTTATGAACGCTGCATCGGCTGCAAGGCGTGTATGGCATCTTGCCCGTACAACGCGCGCTTCATGCTGCCCAGGCACCGCTCTTATACCAATATCACCAGTGTGGTGGACAAGTGCACCTTCTGCCATCACCGTGTGTCGCAGGGGATGGTTCCGGCTTGTGTCCAGACTTGCGTTGGCCGTTCCCGTATTTTTGGCGATCTCAATGACCCAGGCAGCGAAGTGTCGTATCTGGTTAACACTTTGCCTACACAGGTGCTGCGCCCTGAAGAAGGAACCAAGCCTCACGTCTTCTACATCGGCGCTGACCGCAATCACACTGAAATTGGCCGCACGATATACGACCCTTCGGATGTGATGAATGCCGAGCGCGTCATGTTCGAAAAAAACCAAAGGAGCTAAATCATGGGTGACTACACCGTTTTCCATCTCATGCCCTGGTCGGGCGCGTATGCTATCTACTTTTTCACTATCGGCATTTCTGCTGCGCTTTTTTTCTTCTCGACGCGTTCCTGGTTTCCCACCGGGCAAGCGCTTGTTCCAATCCGCACATCAGCAGCTTATGTGTCATTCGCGTTGCTCGCCATCAGCGGTTTGTTGCTGATCGGCGATCTGTCACAGCCAATGCGTTTTCTCAATATTATGAACCCGGCCTATCTCAACTTTGCTTCTCCGCTGGCCTGGGGCGGTCTTAACTTGATATCGTTCGGCATCGCTTCAGTGCTGTATATCAAGGCGCTGAAGCAAAATGATGAGAAAAACGCCAAATTCTTCGGCGTGATTGGGTCATTGCTGGCGCTTGGCTTGCCTGTCTACACCGGCTTTGACCTCACCGTGCACCAGAACCGGCCGGTATGGAACACGCCGCTGATGCCCGTTCTGTTTGTCGCCATGTCTTTGGTGTCGGGTTCAGCGGTGGCAGCCATGCTGGCAAAGGGCAAGGAAGCCGCGCTCGCTAAGTTGCGTTGGCATATGCTGTGGGAGGGTGGTGCGGTGGGCGTAATGCTGATCGCACTGTTGGGCACCACCGCTTACGGCGGCTCCGGCTCAGAATTGACATTTATCTTGATGACCTCCGGCAGCTTGGGTCTGATTTTTGTCGGGTTGGGTATTCTTCTTGGAACGGCTGCGCCAATAGCCGTATTGCTGACTTCTTTTGGGCGGCAGCATGCCGGCATCCTGGCTGCAGCGGGCTTGTTGTTGGTCGGTGGGATGGCGCTTCGATATTCCATCCTGATTGGCGGCCAAATCGTACAAACTTACTTCTAAATCTGGGGGATATTGTTATGCTTGAAATGACTCGTAGAACATTCCTTAAGATCAGTGCGGGGACGACAGCAGCTGCAGTTGCTGTTCCCAAAGTGCTGCATGCAATGGAAAACGAACTGGGCGGAAAAGATTTTTCGCCTGTCACCTTGGCCGAACGTCTGGCCATTCCGACCAACTGCCATGTCTGCAACATTCAGGACGGGGCAATAGCCTTTGTGGAAAATGGCCGCATCGTTAAGCTGGAGGGCAACCCGGAACACGTTTCCACCCGCGGCAGGCTTTGCGCCAAGGGCAACTCCGGCATGTGGTATACCTATGACCCGGATCGCATCCTGTATCCGCTGAAGCGGGTCGGGGCGCGCGGGGAAGGCAAGTGGAAACGGATTTCCTGGGATGAAGCGCTGGCCGAAGTGGCACAGAAGCTGGATGCGGCCATCAAGGAAGACCCCAACACCATTTGCATGAAATACGGACGTAATCGCTCCGGTGGCGTGATTGATCGCTTCATGAACACATTGGGGTCGGCTACCGTCATCAATCACACTTCTGTGTGTGAGTCGTCGAAAAAAATCGGCATGGAACCGACTTGGGGGCCGGATATCGAAACGCCGGATTTCGCCAATGCCAAGTACATTCTGAACTTTGGCTCCAATATTATGGAGGCGGCCTATTTCCACAATCCCTATTCGCAGCGTATCACGGAAGGGGTGGCCGAAAACAATGCCAAGCTGGTGACGTTCGACGTGCGTTTGTCCAACACGGCGGGGCGTTCGGATGAGTGGATTCCGGTCTTTCCGGGTACCGACGGCGCGGTAGCCCTGGCGATCGGGCACGTTATCCTGCGCGAAAACTTGCAGGATACCGATTTCATCGACACGTGGTGCAATGTGTCCACTGCCGAACTGAAGGCGCACTATAAACAGTTCACGCCCGAGTGGGCATCCGGCCTTTCTGGCGTGCCGGCCGAGACTATTGAGCGGGTGGCGCGCGAATTCGCGCTAACCAAACCGGCGACGACCTATACTTACCGCGGCCCGGCCAAGCACCTGTACGGTTCGTACAACGAAAAGGCTACCATGATGTTGTCCATCATGACCGGCAACGTGGAAAAACGTGGCGGTTACTGTATGCCGCGCGGCATGGGTTGGCCGCAACCGCAACCGGAACCGCCCAAACCAGCGCATCCGTCCGCTATGGCGCATCCGCACGAGTATCCGCTCGCCGGGCACAAGGTGAGCCATCTGCTGCCCTATTTCATTGCCGAGGGCAGGCAGAAGATCAACGTGCACTTTTCCTATCAGGACAATGCGGTGTACACCAACCCGGGCGCGCAGGCGTACTGGGGCAAGCTGTACCGCGACGAGAAGCTGATTCCCTATTATGTGGCACTGACCCCATTCATGGGCGAGGAAGCGGCACTGGCCGACCTGATTTTGCCGGATTGCCCTTATCTGGAACGCTGGGAGCCGGAGTCCATGCCCAATTCGTTGTGGCCTTGGCTCGGCATCCGTCAGCCGGTTATCAAGTCGCTGGGTGAATCGCGCGAAAACCGCATCATGATGCGCGACATCATCTGGAAGATGGATCCGGATGGCAAGCGCGGGATGAAGCAATACTGGAACTTCAAGGATGGCGAAGACTACATGCGCCAGCACTTCGACAACGTTCCGGGACTGAAGGAGGCGGGCGGCCTGGACTTCCTCAAGAAGCACGGCGTATGGCCGATTTATGGCAAGCTCAATCCGCGCACCGGCAAAATTTCCGATAGAACCGGACGTGAAATCGTGCCGGAGTATGGTTTGCACATGAAAGAGTTGTCGGCTTCTGACATGACCGGGACCTCTGTTGATGGCAAGGGCACCATTATGAAAAATGGAAAGGCCATAGGCGTTCGCCGCAATGGGAAAAATTACGTGGGCTTCCCCACCGGCAACCGCCTGATCAACATCCGTGTGGACGAGTGGGCCAAGTACGGCTTCAACCCGATGCCGACCTTCAAGCAGATCCCGTGGCACAAGGATATGAAGGACGACGAGATGGTGTTGACCACCTACAAAATCAACGTCCACAAGCAAGCCAGAACCGCCTCGGTCAAGTGGCTGGCCGAGATCATGCACAGCAACCCGGTGTGGATGAATACCGAAACCGGCGCGAAGCTGGGCGTCAAGACCGGTGATCTGGTGCGTATCGAAAGTACCGTCGGTCACATGGTGACCAAGGCGTATGTTTTCGAGGGCATTCATCCTAAAGTTGTAGCAATTCCGACTGCGTTTGGCCACTGGGAATATGGTCGGCTTGCCACGCTCAAGCTCAAGGAGAAGGAAGCCGGCGAGTTTGGCGCAACCGATGATGCCGACTTGAACAACGTCTGGTGGGAGGATAAAGGCGTGCATCCCAATGCAATCATTCCGACCGTTGTTGATCCGATTGGAGGATCGCAGGGGTGGTATGACACAGTGGTCAAGGTCACCAAGGCTGGGCCAAACGACAAATATGGTGATGTAGAGGGCAGTTGGGAGAAGCATCTCGTTGCCGCCAAGGAAACCATGCGTTATGCATATAACGGTGACCTGCACCGCAAGATGCATCCGGAGATGGCATCGTGGGCGGGTCCCGCCAGCGTCAAGCCGGGCGAAGGTGGTGGTCACCATTAGTATTCCCGGCCATCCATCGGGCATTCTTTCCCCAGTGGATGGCTGGGTGGTGCGCAGTAGCAAGAGCAAGAGCGATGTTGAGCAGTGCAGCCCGGCGCGATTCTCCTCAAGCCGGGCTGTTTTTGAAAGGGTGAAAATGACGACAGCCACGTTGCAGAAAGTTACTCACGATGAAAGCGGATTTTCGAACGACGAACTGGTAGCGGAATGCCGCGCCAGAGCCAGCGTCTACCGCATGCTGGCGGGTGCGTTCCTTGAGGAACCTTCCGCGGAATACCTCAACGCACTCCGTTCAGCCGAAGCGATGGCGACCCTGCAGGCGATGGGGGTGAAGTTCGCCGGGGATTTTACCGACGTACCGCTGGCGCAACTTCAGGAGATGCTGGCCTGTGAGTATGCCGTGCTGTTCGTGGTTGCTGGAGGCTGTCCCCCGGTCGAGTCGATCCGCCTGACGGGGCGTTATCAGCAGCAGCCCTTCTTTGAAGCGCGCGATTTCTACAAGAAGCACGGATTCGAAATCTCCAATGGTCGTTTCGCGGTATTCGAGGATCAAATAGGCGTGGAACTGACGTTCCTGGCCGAGATGCTGGAGCGTGCAGCCCATCATCTTGAGTCGCGGGATGTGGAATCATATACGCATCTTGAGAAAGAAATAAAACGTTTCTGGGCGCTACATCCGGGCAAGTGGGTACGCGGTTATGCCACGCTGCTCGAGCGTGCATCCGAGCATTCCTTCTATCGTCAAATGGGCAGACTGCTTGGCAGTTTTGCCGAGTGGGAATTGGAACTGCTCGGCGTCAGGGTGGACGACCTCGACGGCGGCAAGCTGAAAGTACCCAAGGCGGAGATCGAATACGAGTTCGACCCTGATGAGCCGGTGTGCGATGCCTGCGACAAAGGGCGCAAGGATGGTGACGATCTTGATGCCATGTTGCAGACCATCGATACTTCGTTGATTGAGAAACGTATCAAAGGAAAGGCCTGACATGCATTACTTGTGGGACTGGAACGAGCTTGCGCATCTGTGGAACGAGAACGAATTTCACGAAGTCCACGACTGGCTGAATCAGCGCTGGGCCACGCTGGTCAAGGACAGAGTTGGCGGCGACAAAGACCCGGATGCGCGCTTTTTGCAAGGTCTGGCGTTTGCGGCACTGGCACTTTATTTCACCCAGAATGGCAATCAGGAGAGCGCTGCCATTTTCATCGACGATGCGCTGATGATCCTGCCGAAATACGCGCCCAGCCATTTTGGTATCAGGGTTGAACCAGTCCTCGAAACGCTGCACACTTTGCGGCCTGTCATCTCCCTGCTGGCGCCGGACGATGAATGTCCGTTCCAGCCTTTCGTGTACAACAGACTAATTATCGATCATTCCACCATCAATGCATGAAGAATCGCCTTTGGTTATTGCCCGTTGGGGCGCGCCCGTGGCCGACAGGGAAGAAATATGTTTCGTTGCCGACGACGCAGCGCTACCGGACGATCTGCAAGGCTGCAACGTCGTGCTCGGCAACGGCAGCGAGGCACGAGCCGAACAATTGCTGGCGCGCGGCGCGGCGCGGGTGTTGCTGGCCGATGCGGCCATGCTGGACAGTACCGCCGTGTCCCGTCTGGTTCAAGGCTATGGCGCCGAACGGATTGGCGTCGCGTTGCTGGCGACAAAACGGCATGTATCCTGGTCGCTGGATATCGTGTCGAACGCGGATTTCAGATGTCTGACGCCGTCGGTCGGCAAGCATGGTTGGGAGATCGTGCTGAGCGACGGTACCGCCAGCGGCACCGATGCCGTGTGCTGGGTGGGCGAGATGCTGGCCTTGGGCGTCTCCATGGCGCTGATCCGTGTGGATATGCAGGACGAAGACTTGAATACCTGTGCCGGTCTGGTGGAAGCGCACGGCAATAAACTCTGGTTCTCTCCCTGGCAGCGTCCCGATGCCGATCTTGAACCGTGGGTACGCTACGGCCAGTTGCGCCGGTTGCTGCTGCCCGCGGCGAATGCGCGCGACGAAACCGAGATGGCGCGTATCCGTGCAGCGGCAATGCCGGCGCAAGAAGAGCTCGTCGCTGAAACAGCCGTCGAGGCCGCGGAAGGGGTTGGAGCAACGGTATGACGATGAGGATTTTGCGCAGTGCCTGTCTGGCATCGCTCATGTTGCCGGGTTTGAGCATGGGCGCGGAAGCACTGTTGCTGGAAGAAAACGCCTTGTCGAAAAAGGTGGAGCAGGTTCAGGACTACCAACTGATCGATGCGCGCAGTCCCGCAGCGCAACGGGCTGCGCCGATGGCCTTTTCGACCCACTACGGGATCGATGTGGCGATCAACAAGACGCTCGTGCTGGTCGTGGCGGATAGCGACGCCGAAGCAGTGAAGATCGCCGAATCCATTCCGGCTGCAAGCGGGCGTTCCGTATTCGCGGTGCAGGGCGGCGCCGAAGCCTGGCAGCGTGTGGCAACCAGGGCGTCACCAGTCACTTCCGTTTCAAAGAGCTTCGTCATCCCCAAGAACACCTGCGAACAGGGAAAACCCATCCAGGAACTCAGGCGCGATAAACCGTTGCAACAGTTCCAGACGAAATAGCCATGTTAGTCATGCCCGGATTCCATGCGGAGCGATGTGTTCGTTACCGCTACAGTTACAGCGAATGCAGCCGCTGCGCGGATGCCTGCCCGCATGAGGCCATCCGCCTGTTCGACGCGGGGATCGAGGTGCTGTCGGAGCGTTGCCGGCATTGCGGCTTGTGCGCGGTTGCCTGCCAGACCGAGGCATTGAGCCAGAGCGGCGTCTCCGCCGACCATCTGCTCAAAATGGCGGGCAAATCAAAACGGATGACCATCGCCTGCGCGCCTTCGGAACTGGCGGCGACGGTGGTTGTTCCCTGTCTGGGCGCGCTTCATCCGGTGGTGCTGGCCGAGCTGTCGCGGCAGGATATCGCCGTAGAATTAGCCGGTACGCAACACTGCGCCGAATGCGCGCACGCCGGCAAAGGCATCGACATGATCAGCGCCAATCTCGCGGCGCACGCGATGCTGTGCAGCGCGGTCGCGCCCGAGTCCCAGCCTTGGGCGGCGATCACGCTATTGACCGGAGAGCCGGAAGCGTCCGGCGAGCATGAGAAGCTGGACGCATCGCGCCGCAGTCTGTTCCAGCGTATCGTCGGGCATGGTATGGATGTGGTATCGGGCAAGTTCGAGGTCGCGCCTGCGCCGCTCAAGGCCATCCGCGCGGCTGCGCCGTTCCTGCCGGATCGCAAGGTGATATTGAACAGTCTGTATGCGGCAGCGGGCGAGAACGCGATCACTGTCGCCAGACATGATGCGCTTCCCGCGGAAGATTGGCAGGTGGTGAGCGGCTGCACCTATTGCGAGGCCTGTGTGCGGGTGTGCCCGACAGGCGCGCTGCAATTGCTGGAGAACAACACGGCCTGGCGACTGGCCGTATTGAACGACCGATGCGTCGCCTGCGATGTTTGCGCCGAAGTGTGCCAGCCGAAAGTGCTATGCCAGATGAACGCAGAAGATATCATCATCAATAAACAAAAGGGACGGTTGCTCACAGCCGTGGCGAAACAGCGCTGCGCACGATGCGACCGGGTCTTCGTCAAGGAAGGCGGCGAAGAGATATGCCAGATCTGTAGCGGCGACGATAACGACTTTGCCAGTATTTTCGGTTGATCGAGGAGGGAATATGGAATGGGAATTCACACCCGAACAAGTTGTCGGGGCTGAAGTAGATTATGACTTGAAGGAATTTCGCGCCGACCTGTTGCAGGAAGTGAGGGGCAACATGGGTGAAATGGACGACGCCCAGCAGCTGAAGATATTTTCCGCAATCTATGATTTGTGCTACTGGGTCGCTACCGGCAACGATTACGATGAGTTCTTGGCAACGCTGGATCATGATTCGTTTTTTCCGGGGTTTCTTGCCTCGATCAGGGATAATCTAGAACCCAATATCGTGATGCTGGGTGCAATACTTCAGCGTCTGATCATGGACCGGGTGGATGTGCAAAGCATGCCTCTGGATATGGCGATCAAGGAAGTGGATGCACTGCATCGGCAGATCGTAGCGAAACCAATGGCCGGGACACTTTTGCCGGGGCATGAACGGCCATGGCACATTTCATGATCATCGGGATGATATGAGTCGGGGATTTCATGGTTGAAGCAGACCTGATATTGCTGGGACTGTCTTTATTCATGGTAGCCACGCTTTACTCGATAACCGGTCACGGCGGAGCTTCGGGCTATATCGCGGTGATGGTGCTGTTAGGTTTGTCCCCGCAAGAAATCAAACCGCTGGCGCTGGGCTTGAACGTGGTTGTGGCGTCCATTGCAACGATATTGTTTTACCGGGCAGGCCATTTCAAGGGCGAGACTTTCTGGCCGTTTGTGGCTGGCTCGATACCTCTTGCAATGCTGGGGGGCTACCTTGATTTGCCGATCCACTGGTTCAACCTGGCAATGGGCGGCGTTCTGCTGCTTTCTGCATTCCGGCTTGCAATCAGGGATAACGGTGAAGAGGGTCTGCGTCGACCTGCCCTTGGAGTTGCAGTCATTTCGGGAGGCTGTATCGGATTGGTCTCGGGGTTGATCGGTATCGGCGGTGGCGTATTGTTGACACCGTTGCTGCTGATATCTGGATGGGCCAATGCGAAGCAGGCAGCGGCAGTTTCGGCGCCGTTTATTCTGCTAAATTCGATTTCTGGATTGATCGGGATCGGCATGCATTCGTCTCAGTCCATTCCAGAGCACCTTGTGCTGGCATCGGCATTCGTTCTTGTTGGAGGGGTACTAGGTTCTTTTCTGGGTAGCCGCACCTTGCCGATGAGAATGATACCTAAGGTCCTGTCAGCGGTATTAGTGATAGCCGGACTCAAATTATTCTATGTCTGATAGGTTGACTCATTTTTCAGATACGGGCCGCGCCCGCATGGTGGATGTGTCGGGGAAGTCCAGCACGCAGCGCGCCGCAGTTGCCAGCGGCGTGTTGCGCATGCAGCCGGAGACACTGGAACGCATACGTGAGGGAAAGATCGCCAAGGGTGATGTGCTGACCGTGGCCGATGTCGGCGCGGTGATGGCGGCCAAGCGCACGCCGGACATCATCCCGATTGCCACTCCATCGCGCTCAGCGGCGTGCAGGTCGAATTCAGCGAGATCACCGATAAGGACGAGCAGGGCTGCGCCGGCATCAAGGTCGTCACCACCGCCTCCTGCGTTGGACAGACCGGCGTCGAGATGGAGGCGCTGACCGCCGCCAATGTCGCGCTGCTCACCATCTACGACATGTGCAAGGCAATCGACCGCGGCATGCGCATCGAGTACGTGCAACTGGAAGAGAAGCGCGGCGGCAAGAGCGGCGTGTGGAAACGTGGAGAAAACAAATGATGCGAATACTTTTTTTCGGGCCGGTGGCTGACCGCGTCAAGATGCGCGAGACGCAAGTTGAGTTCAATGCCGGGATGACCCTGCACGATGTAATCGCGCGTCTGGGCGTTCAGCATCCGGGCGCCTTCAGTATCGTCAGCTTCATCGCCGTCAATCAGGTTCAGATTCATGACCGACAGATGGTGTTGAACGATAACGATGAGATCGCTTTCATGGCGAAGTTCTCCGGGGGGTGAGATGAACGAACCGGTCCGTATCCAGGCAGAAGACTTTTCCCAGAACGAAGAGATAGCAGCGCTCAAGGCCAGCTCGAAGCGCATGGGCGGCATCGCCACCTTCATCGGTTGTGCGCGCGACTTCTCCGAAGGCCGCGATGTCTCCGAGATCGGTTTCGAAGCCTACGGCAGCATGGCGCTGGCCGAGATGAAGAAGCTGCGCAGCGAGGCCATCGAGAAGTTCGGCCTGCTGGATGCGCGCATCGTGCATCGCGTCACCACCGTCCAGGCGGGCGACAACATCGTGTTCATCGCCGCCGGGGCCGAGCATCGTGCCGCGGCCTTCGATGCCTGCCGCTGGATAATCGACGAGCTGAAGCAGCGCGTGCCGATCTGGAAGAAAGAAATCACGCCGCAGGGCGATTCCTGGGTGACGCCGCATCCATGAATCCCTACGTCATCAGCATCGTCGGCCATTCCGGCTCTGGCAAGACTACTCTGGTGGAGAAACTCATCCGCGAGTTGTGCGCGCGCGGTGTGAAAGTCGCAACCATAAAACACGCGCATCACAAGGTGGTGCTGGATACACCGGGCAAGGACAGCTACCGCTACAAGGAAGCGGGCGCAGTGATGAGCATGCTGGTGACCAGCAATGAGTTGCAGCTGGTAGCCGATGTCTCCGATCGTCGGGAGCCGGAGCAATTGGCGCAGCGATTCCTGGGCGAGGCCGATCTGGTGCTGGCGGAAGGGTTCTCCCATGCCGGAGGATTAAAGATCGAGGTGTTGCGGCGCGAATGCGCCAAGCCGCCGCGTTGTGCCATCGAGGACGGTCTCATAGCTATCGTCACCGACATGGACGAGATATACCCGCAGTTGCCTCACTTCGGTCTGGAAGATATCGCCGACATCGTCGAATTCATCCTGCAACGAGCCGGGCGATGATCGAAGATTGCACTCATCCTCGCGGGCGGTGATTCGCGCCGCATGGGGCAGGACAAGGCGGGGCTGGTGCTGGACGGCAAGACCTTGCTGGACCGCGTTACCGCCACCATGCAACAGGTATTCTCCAAAGTGGTCGTCAGCGTGCGCCAACTGCCCGGCGAGGTCGAAGAGCCGCAGGTCTGCGACAAACAACAAGCGAGCGGTCCACTGGCCGGACTGATCGCCGGGCGGCGCAGGCTGACACGCCGTGGGTGTTCGCGGTGGCGTGTGATATGCCGTTTGTGACGCAGGCGGTGGTTTTGCATCTGGCGGCATTCCGTGACGGGCATCAGGCGGCGGTGCCGATGGTCGATGGCTATCCGCAGCCGCTGGCCCTTAAGCTGACCAAAGCGACTTAAGCCTCGCTGAACATATCCTGCGGCAATGGGATGCGGTGCCGCAATTGCAGCGGTGTGGCAAGCTCGATGCGTTGGCGCGAGGCGGCGTCGGAACATGGAGGGTTCGCATCCCACACCGGCTCTTCGCCCAGCAGGATACGGTCAATGTGTGCCAAACGCGCGCCGGTTTCGCTCAGGTAATAGTTGAAACGGCGCTGCACCCCGACATCAAGCAGGCGGGCTCCGTAGTAACAAAGATGTGACAGGCGGCTTGCGCGCAGCAGGTTCTCCGCGCCCGCCAGCATCGCCACACCCCGCACGGCCAAGGGAAGCGGACAGTCGAAATGTTTCGCGACGTATTCCGCCAACTCATTCCGATGCGTATCCATAAGGTCGCCCGGCATGGCAAACAGGTGTTTGCGCACATGCATATCCATAGCCCACTCCGCTGCCGCATGGGTCAGCGCAGGGACATTCAGCCAGATCTTTTCATGTGCGGGGACGAAGTGGTTATGCGCGATCACGTCCACCAGCAGGTGGCTGGCGAAGCCAAGCGACAGCGCATATTCCTCATCGCTTTGCGCGCCATCGAGAAGCTTGCGCGCCCTCTGCCATTGGTGTGTGGTCGAGAACGATACTCCCCATGGGCGCTGACTCAATAATGCAAGGTCTGGCAGGCATGCGCCCGCCAATACCAGTTTCGGGAATGATTTGATCGCACGGTGATAACGCGGATCAGTGAGCGGCACTGCCCACAACAACATCTGGGCGAAGTAGACGTGAGTATAAAGCCCCCAGGCGTATGCATCTGCGCTGAAAAACAACAGCGGGATCAACCAGCGCCAATGCTTGAGCAGATTCTTCATGCCATACAGTATCGTCGCGATATGCGAACTTTTGATGACAGCGAGATTATTCTATTGTGACAATGGCGATTCACTGCCTGGGGGGCTGGTTCGGAAGCGGAAGCAGGAGCGACGCATAAGCGGATTGTGCCGAGAGCAGCGTTTGGGGAATGGCGAAGGTTGCTTCTTGTTCCGGCTTTGGCCGCATGGCGGCAACATTCTGCAGCCCTTTTGAAATGGCTGCTTGCGCGGCGCGTGCCAACACCCGGCGGTTCTCGCCGGCGGTCGCCAGCGCGGGGGTGAACACCAGCAAGGCATCGAAACGCGGACTGCGCAGGATACGCCAAATGGAACGGGATAACGTCATGTCATCGATGAAGGGGGCGCCGCCGCTCTGTTCCCCGTCCTCATCAAGGTAGCGCAGGGCAATCGGGCAAAGCATTGCACCGGCATCAATCGCGGGCTGGATGAGCGCCGAGTGGAAATGCATGACCTGTTTGCCGTCTGTCGTAGTGCCTTCCGGGAATAACCCGACACAAACGCCCTGTTCAAGCAGGAGACTGACTTGTTGGTTGATCGATGCGGCGTCCTGATGTATTGACTTTGGGCGCAGGGCGCGTTCGATGAAGATGTTGTTGCTGCGTTTGCATAACCAGCCGATGAGCGGCCAGTCGCGCACTTCCGCTTTGGCAACAAAGCGCGATGGATAGATGGTATTCAGCACAAAGATATCCAGCCATGAGACATGGTTCGCGACGATCAGGCAGCCGCCTTCGCCATGCACTGGCCATTGCCCCTCGGTACGGATGCCGATGTTGAGGATGTCCAGCAGTTGCCGGCTCCATATTCTCAGGGTGCGGCGCCGTTTCGTTTGGCTCAGATGCGGGTAGGGAATCGCCAGCAGCACCGCATAAACAAGGTGCAGTACAAGACGGGCGCCCCTGAACAGGCTGATCAGGACGTTCGGCGAACGCTCATCCATGGTAGGCATTCGGGAAGGTGTGGATATTGGCCATTTCTGGCTGCGGTAATTTGCGCCGCTCGATGAACAGGCTGTTGCCCGGTATTTTCTTGGCCATTTTTTTGGCGGCTGTCGCGGCTTCGGCAATTTCATGGTGCGAGTGGAACGACTCTGCGGTAGCCCAAATTATGCCGATCGAGAGCGTGGGCAGCGGGTGGTGAACAATGCGGCCCTGGCGGTCTTCGCTTGAGTAGCCGCCGACAGCACGATGCCTTGCTTCAAACAACACCAGGGATGTTTGCGCGAAGGAGGTCGAGGCTCGGTTACAGCGTTTTTCCCAATCCGCGCTTTGCAGGACAAGGATAAAATCGTCGCCGCCGATATGTCCGATAAAATCGCGTTGAGGGTCGCAGACATTGTTGAGCAGCTTGCCGGTGAATTGGATCATCTCGTCGCCTTTGCGGTAGCCATATACATCGTTGTAGGGTTTGAAGTTGTCCAGGTCGCAATAACAGACGGCGAACGATTTGCCGGATTGCAGCAAAAAATCGATGTGCTCATTGATCGGGACATTGCCGGGCAGCAGGGTCAATGGATTGGCGTAACGTGCGGTTTCGATCTGCGCATTGGTGATTTCGCGCAACAGGTCTTGCCCGGTGCCGAGCCCGATGTAGCGGCCTTGTTCGGTAATGATGAAACCGTCGGTAAAATGCCTGATTCCCGACTCGCTCAGGAAATTGCTCAATTCGTGGAGGGAAGTGGATTTCTCCACCAGCAATGGTTCTGCATTCATCATGTCCTCGCAAGGCTTCTTGCCGAGGAGTTCACGGCGGAAAGGTTGTGCGAAACTGTCCACGAACTCATACCGGTTAATCAATCCGACGGGGCGCCCATGCTTGACGACAGGGATGGTGCGCAAGTCTTTGTTGGCGGAAAAACTGGCAAATACTTTTTCAATTTCGGTATCCGGCTGGACCGGTTCCACATAACGCAACAGCGTTTCAACCGTGATGCTGCGTTTGCTGCTGTAGGGCTGTTCGACGGCGCAGTTTGTGTTGATCAGGCAGCCTACTTCGGCGGGCGGGTTCAGCGGCGGGATGGGCTTGGGGCGGGCAATAAAATAGCCCTGCCCGCAGGCGATGCCGATATCCCGGATCACCCTGAATTCGGCATCCGTTTCGATTCCTTCCGCAATTACTTGGGTGCCGGAGCTTAATGCGATGCTCTGGATCGACCTGATGAACTGCTGCTTGATCGGGTCGGCATTGACGCCCTGCACGAAATGCATGTCTATCTTTACATATTCGGGGCGCAATTCGGACCACAGCCGCAAGCTCGAAAAGCCCTCGCCCAAGTCGTCCATCGCAATCTGGAATCCCATGTTGCGGTAGTGCAGCAGCGCGTTGCGCATTCCTTCGAAATCGAAAGTGGGCTGGTTTTCGGTTATTTCGATGATGACCCGTTGCGGATCGATGCCGAGATTCGCAAGATAGGCCAGCGTTTGCCCGTCTTTGAAACTGGGGTGGGTCAAGGCATCCGGGCTGACATTCAGGAATAATTTGCCTGGCAGGTTTTGGGCGGCAAAGGATTGCAGCACAATCTGCCGGCACATCATTTCGACTTCCAGGGAAAGCCCCTGTTGTTTGGCTGCCGCGAACAAATTGATGGGTGAATGCAGCGGGCTGTCGGCCGGGCCGCGGATCAGCCCCTCGAAGCCAATAAACGTGCCGTCAGAAATATTCATGATCGGCTGGAAAAGTGCAGAGAGGTTGCGCTGGCTGAGTATGTCCTGTAGCGTTTTCATCATATATGTCCTATGGATGGGATGCGCAGCAGGATAGTTGCCGAATGTTTCAATTGGGTTAAGGCGATGTTGCAGATTTATTGCAAATATACAATTTTTTTGTTTTAATGCCACCTGTTATTTTAATAATTGTTTAACAATGGAAATGTAATATGATGAAACCGGCTCAAGTGGTAAAGGCGTTGGCGGCATTGGCGCAACCCACGCGTCTGGCGATTTATCGCCTGCTGGTGGCGCGCGGCCCGGAAGGCATGGCGGCGGGGCAGGTGGCCGAGAAGCTGAAAGTGTCTCCGGCGACCATGTCGTTCCATTTCAAGACACTCAGCCACGCAGGGCTGATCGACAGCAGGCAGGATGGGCGCTTTGTTTATTACGCCGCGAATTTTACGGTGATGAACGGCATGGTGGATTACCTGACGGAAAACTGCTGCGGGGGTGATGCGGATGCCTGCAAGGTGCCAAGTAAAAAATGTTGATAACGATAAAAGGGAAATTGAAATGAGCGAGAAGCAATACAACGTGCTGGTGCTGTGTACCGGCAATTCCGCGCGCAGCATCCTGGGCGAGGTGCTATTCAATAGTCTGGGTAAAGGCAAATTCAAAGCCTACAGCGCGGGCAGCAAACCGGCGGGCAAGGTCAATCCGGGGGCGATCGAATGGCTGCAAGCCAATGGACACAGCACCGAAGGGCTGCGCAGCAAAAGCTGGGATGAGTTCACCGTCCCCGGCGCGCCGGAGTTCGACTTCATTTTCACCGTGTGCGATAACGCTGCGGGCGAAGCCTGTCCGCTGTGGCTCGGCAAACCCGCCACGGCGCATTGGGGAATTCCCGACCCGGCGCATGTCGAGGGTGAGGAAGCCCGGCGCGCAGCGTTCAAGAAGGCCGCCGATCAGCTGGCGCGCCGCATTCAGTTGTTCATGAGCCTGCCCATCGACAAGCTGGAAAAGCTCACCCTGAAACAAAAACTCGCCGAAATTGGGCGCATTCAAGACTGAGGGTGAAGTGATGGCAAAATTACAAGTATTCGATCCGGCGTTGTGTTGCAGCACTGGCGTTTGCGGAACAGAGGTTGATCAGGCGCTGGTGGATTTCAGCGCCGATGTGGATTGGTTGAAACATTCGGGTGGGCAGATCGAACGATTCAACCTCGCGCAACAGCCGATTGCATTTGTTGAAAATGCCGTTGCGAAAGCCTTTCTGGAGCGTTCCGGTGCCGAGGGTCTGCCACTGGTATTGGTGGATGGCGAAATCGTGCTGGCCGGGCGTTATCCGACCCGCAAAGAGCTGGCGCGTTTCGCTGGGGTCTCCGGCGCATTGAGCGAGATTACCGTGGCTGAAGCAAAGGCGGAGGGATGCTGTTCCGGCAACAAGTGTTGTTAAGGAAAAGCTGATTTATTCACGCAATCTGTTATTGCAAAAAATCCTTTAGCTGCGAGCGAAGCGCGGCAATCCAGTTTTTTGATATCAACGAATTTCTGGATTGCCACATCGCTGCGCTCCTCGCAATGACGAATTAATCTGCGTTTCCTTAAGTTGATCCAAAGGGTAAACCCCATGAAATTGCTGAAAGACGTTCCTCAATTCCTGTTCTTCACCGGCAAGGGCGGCGTGGGCAAAACTTCGCTGGCCTGCGCCACCGCTGTGCGACTGGCAGATGACGGAAAGCGTGTGCTGCTGGTAAGCACGGACCCGGCCTCCAACGTGGGGCAGGTGTTCGGTGTCAGTATCGGCAATACCATCACCCTTATTCCAGAGGTGGAGCGCCTGTCCGCACTGGAGATCGACCCGCAGGCGGCAGCCCAGGCCTATAGGGATCGCATCGTCGGTCCGGTGCGCGGCAATCTGCCGGAAGCTGTTGTCAGGGGAATCGAAGAGCAGCTTTCCGGCGCATGCACTACCGAGATCGCCGCGTTCGACGAGTTCACCGAGTTACTCACCAATCCTGTGCTGATCGAGCCTTTTGATCATGTTATCTTCGATACCGCGCCCACCGGTCACACCATTCGCCTGTTGCAACTACCGGGAGCTTGGAGCGGCTTTCTGGACAATAATCCAGAAGGTGCATCCTGTCTCGGACCGTTATCCGGTCTGGAAAAACAGCGCCAGCGCTACAGCGATGCGGTTGCGGTATTGGCCGATTCCCGCCGTACCCGGCTGGTGCTGGTTGCGCGTGCGCAGTGTTCCACCTTGCAGGAAGCGGCACGCACCAGTGAAGAACTGGCGCTTATCGGTTTGACGCACCAGCATCTGGTCGTGAACGGGTGCATGCCCGAAAGCGAGACGGGCGACCCGGTAGCGCTGGCTGTTTACCGCCGCGAGCAGAGGGCGCTGGATGCCATGCCTGATGTCCTGCGCGCATTGGCAATGGACAAGCGCAGCCTGTTGCCATTCAATTTGGTTGGTGTTGATGCACTGCGCGCGCTACTCGGCAGCGAGGCTATCAACGTGACGAGCCCCGTTCCGCATCGCAATGTCGAGTTACCCGATCTTTCCATCCTGATTGACGAGTTTGAGCAGGCCGGACATGGCTTGATCATGCTGATGGGCAAAGGTGGCGTTGGCAAGACCACCCTGGCGGCAGCGATTGCGGTTGAACTGGCTGCTCGCGGACATGACGTACAGCTCACGACTTCTGACCCGGCAGCCCACCTGGCAGAAACGTTGCAAGGCGAAATGGCGAATTTGACATTGAGCCGTATCGACCCGCATGCCGAGACAGCGCGCTATCGCCAGCATGTCCTGAAAACCAAAGGCAAGGATCTGGATGCGCAAGGCCGCGCGTTGCTGGAAGAAGACTTGCGCTCGCCATGCACCGAAGAGATCGCCGTGTTTCAGGCATTCTCGCGCGCTATTCGCGAAGCGAATCAAGCCTTCGTGGTGATGGATACCGCGCCGACTGGCCACACACTTTTGCTGCTCGATGCCACAGGCGCTTACCACCGCGAAGTTGAGCGCAATATGAAAGACAAGCTGCACTTCACCACCCCGATGATGCAACTCCAGAATCAGGCCCATACGCGCATACTCATCGTGACACTGGCAGAAACCACACCAGTTCTGGAAGCTGCCAATTTACAGGAAGACTTGCGCCGCGCGGGTATCGAACCCTGGGCATGGATCGTGAACCAGAGCCTTGCTGCGGCGCATCACGCCTCGCCGCTGCTGGCACAGCGTGCCGAACAGGAATGGCCGCAGCTCGAGGCGGTGCAGCAACAATATGCGCATCGCATCGCCGTTGTGCCGACTCAGGCTGAAGAACCGGTGGGGCTGGCTGCTTTGCGCGCATTGACCAATCCCGCACGAATGAAGACATTCGATAGCAACAAGCAAGGATAATAATATGAGCATTTTTGAACGTTACCTGACTGTCTGGGTTTTTCTGTGCATCATCGTTGGCATCGTGCTGGGGCAGTACTTTCCCGCGCCGTTCCACTGGCTGGGCGAGATGGAGATCGCCAACGTCAACCTGCCGGTCGGCGTGCTGATCTGGGTGATGATCATTCCCATGCTGCTGCGCATCGACTTCACCGCGCTACATGAAGTCCGCCACCACTGGCGCGGCATCAGCGTCACCCTGTTCATCAACTGGGCAGTCAAGCCGTTCTCCATGGCCTTGCTCGGCTGGATATTCATTCGCCATGTGTTTGCGCCCTACCTGCCCGCCGACCAGCTCGACAGCTATATCGCCGGACTCATCCTGCTCGCCGCCGCGCCCTGCACCGCGATGGTGTTCGTATGGAGCCGGCTGGTGAACGGCGAGCCGCTGTTCACCCTGAGCCAGGTTGCGCTGAATGACGCCATCATGGTGGTCGCCTTCGCCCCCATCGTCGCGTTGCTGCTCGGCATGTCGGCGATCACTGTGCCGTGGGATACCCTGCTCACTTCGGTCGTGCTTTACATCGTCATTCCGGTCGTGCTGGCGCAAATCTGGCGCAAAGTGCTGATGGCGCGCGATGGCATGGCGGCTGTGCACCGGGCACTACAAATCCTTAACCCCGTTTCCGTGGCCGCCCTGTTGCTCACCCTGGTGCTGCTGTTCGCGTTCCAGGGTAAAGCCATCATCGAACATCCGCTGATCATCGTCATGCTCGCCGTGCCGATCCTGATCCAGGTGTATTTCAACTCCGGACTTGCTTACTGGCTCAACCGACGCTTTGGTGAAGCGCACTGCGTGGCGGGGCCATCGGCCTTGATCGGAGCTTCCAACTTCTTCGAATTGGCCGTCGCAACCGCCATCAGCCTGTTCGGCTTTGAATCCGGTGCAGCATTGGCAACGGTAGTCGGAGTATTGATCGAAGTGCCGGTGATGTTGAGTGTGGTGCACATCGTGAAGCGGACCGAGGGGTGGTATCAGTCCGGGAATGCCGACGAAGTATAATTTGCCGTATGAGTATGAGTAATCCTGCGATGCTGTCTTTCCCCTGTATTCTTCGTGCATGGAATGCGCACGAAAGCGAACTGCGCAATTACCTCAGGCATCGTGCCGGAGACGCACACCTTGCCGACGACCTGCTGCAAGAAGTGTTCGTCAAGGCGATGCAACAGGGCAAACAATTTTGCGCGCTCGACAATGCCCGCGCGTGGTTGTTTCAGGTGGCGCGCAATGCGCTGGCCGATCATCACCGGTTGGGGCGCGAGGTTGCCGAGTTGCCGGAGGACATTCCCCAGCCGGAGTCCACGCACGAACCGATCCAGGCACTGGGTGCGTGCGTAAAACACGTGCTGTCGGAACTCACAGCGGAAGACCGCGACATCATCGAACAATGCGATCTCGAAGGCGTGAAGCAGAAGGACTATGCGGTCACCCACGGGCTTACACTCGCCGCCGTTAAATCGCGCCTGTTGCGCGCAAGGGAGCGCATGCGCAGCCAGATGAGCGCGGCCTGTCAGGTTAGTTTCGACGAACAGGGCAGGGTGACGGATCATGTTCAGCGCTAGTGGCTACTAGCCATCTGGTGTTCTCTTTACGCTGTCCTGGTTGTTCAGTCCGTGCGTAGTCCTTGCTCGTCCACCTTCGGGCGCGGGCCCTGCAGCGGTTCTCCAGTCACCATCAGGTAGACCTCTTCGGCGATGTCGGTGACGTGATCGCCAGCACGTTCCAGCCCCTTGGCGATGAACAGGAGTTGCGTGCCGTCGGCAACCTGCTTGCCGTCATTGCTCATCCGTTCCAGCAAGTGGTTGAACAGTTTGGCATAGAGCGCATCCAGTTCGGCATCGTCGCTCCAGGCCACATTGGCCGCCTCGGCATCATGACGCAGGTAGGCATCGATCACGCGCTGCAGCATGGATTGAATACGCGTGATCATCCATTTGAACTGGGTCAGGATTTCGCCGTCGACCGGTTTGCTCAGGCGTTGGCTGCGCTTGGCTGTATTCTTGGCGTAGTCGCCGATGCGTTCCAGATGGGGAGCGATGCGCGCGGCGGCAAGAATGGCGCGCAAATCATCGGCGACGGCCTGCTGGCGCGTGAGGGTGCGGACCGTGTGCGCGTTGATGCACGTTTGGATGACATCGATCTCGCGGTCGCTGTCGATCACGGCTTGGGCAAGCGCTGCATCGCCGCTGTCCAGCGCGGCCAACGCCCCCTTGAGCGCCTCGCTTACGTGTGCGGCAAGGCGGGTGATCTCTTCGGTCAGCAACTGCAAATCCTCGTCGAAAATATGCAGGGTGTGTTTGTCTGTCATGTAAAACTCCTGTGGCAAAAAGTTCAGCCGAAGCGGCCAGTGATGTAATCGCTGGTCAGCTTGTCTTTGGGGTTGGTGAAGATTGCATTGGTTCCGTTATATTCCACCAGCTTGCCCATGTGCATATAAGCCGTAAAATCGGAGATGCGCGCCGCCTGCTGCATATTGTGGGTGACGATGACGGTGGTGATGGTGCGCCGCAACTCGACCAGCAGATCCTCGATCCTGGCGGTGGCGATGGGATCCAGCGCCGAGGTTGGTTCATCCAGCAACAGGATATCCGGCTGCGGCGCGAGGGCGCGGGCGATGCACAGGCGCTGCTGCTGGCCGCCGGACAATCCGTAGGCCGATTCGTGCAGACGGCCCTTCACCTCGTCCCACAGGGCGGCACCGCGCAGCGCCTGTTCGACGCGCTCGTTCAGCACCCGTTTGTCGCCGATGCCGCGCACGCGCAGCCCGGCCGCCACGTTCTCGAAAATGGATTTGGGGAACGGGTTGGGTTTCTGGAAAACCATGCCGATGCGCAGGCGCACCAGCCCCGGCTCCATCGCGATCAGATTGCGGTCTTCCGGGTAAAGCCTGATCTCGCCGCCGTAGCGGTTGCCGGGATAAAGGTCGTGCATGCGGTTGAAGCAGCGCAGCAGAGTGCTCTTGCCGCAGCCGGAGGGGCCGATCATGGCGGTGATCTGTTTGTCCGCCACGGGCAGATTGATCCCGTTCAACGCCTGCGTCTTGCCGTACCAGAAGCTGAGGTTGCGAACTTCCGCACGCAGTTCGGGTGAGCTCATCACAACAGGTGTTGAACCGGCCACTTCTGCACCCGCCATATATTTAACTGAATCTAGATGTGTCATATCATTCCCCGGTAGTTTCAATTGTGGTTGCATCGTCCGGATGTCCCTATACAAATCAGCGATCATGTCTGCGCAGACGCAAGCGGATGTAGATCGCCAGCGCATTCATGGCCAGCGTCATCGCCATCAGCACCACACCTGTCGCCGCGGCATTGATGTGGAACTCCGCCTGCGGCCGCGATACCCAGTTGAACAACTGGATCGGCATTACCGTGAACGGGCTGCTCAGCCACTCGAAGTTGATGAATGGCGCTTCCGCCTGTATCGGGGAAGGCGGCAGGAAAGCGATGAAGGTGAGCGCGCCGATGGTGATCACCGGCGCCGCTTCGCCGATTGCGCGCGCCAATCCGACGATGACGCCGGTCAGAATGCCGGGACGCGCCGCCGGCAGGACGTACATGCGCACCGCCTGCCACTTGTCCGCCCCCAGGCCGTAAGCCGCTTCGCGCAGGTCGCGCGGAATGCCGCGCACCGCTTCGCGCGTGGAAACGATAATCACCGGCAGGATCAGCAGGGCGAGCACCAGTCCGGCGGTGAGTATGGTCTCGCCCAGCGCGAAGGTGTGCACGAACAAACCCAGCGCCAGCAGACCGTAGATGATGGAGGGCACGCCGGCGAGATTGCTGACATTGATCTCGATGATGTCGGTCAGCCAGTTTCTCGGTGCGTACTCTTCCAGATACAGCCCGGCTGCCACTCCCAGCGGAATGGCCACCACGGCGGTGACCAGCATCACCAGGCTGGTGCCCGTCATGGCGGACAGGATGCCGGCCTTTTCCGGGTGGCGGGAAGGGAAGTTGGTGTAAAACTCGCTGCTGATCAAACGCGGCCAGCCGCTGGTCAGCAAGTCGACAAACACGCCGATCAGCATGGCGCTGGCAACCATCAGCACCAGGATGCCGAGGCTGGCCATCACCACGTCGATGCGTTTGTTTGCGCTGACGATCTGCTCCAGCGTTTTGCAATTATTTGCGGCGTTCATCAATACTCCTCGCGGAAGCGTCGGCGCAAATAGAAGCCGACCAGGTTGAACAGCAAAGTGATGAGGAACAGCACGATGCCGACGGCGAACACCGACTGGTAGGCGATCGAGCCGTGCGGCAGGTCGCCCATGGCCATCTGCACGATGTAGGCGGTGATGGTGGCGGCGCCTTCCATCGGATTGAATCCGTAGTTTGGGTTTTGGCCTGCGGCGATGGCGACCACCATGGTTTCGCCCACCGCGCGCGACATGCCGAGAATGAAGGCCGCCGTGATGCCGGACAGCGCCGCCGGAACCACCACCTGCAGCGCGACGCGGAAGCGCGAATAGCCGAGTGCATAACCTGCCTCGCGCAGCCCCATCGGCACGCTGCGCATCGCATCCTCGCTGACCGAGGCGGTGTAGGGCAGGATCATGATGCCCATCACCAGGCCGGGCGCCAGCATGTTGAACCCGGAGAGTTCGGGCATGAAGCTCTGCAACATCGGGGTCACCAGCAACAGCGCGAAAAAGCCGTACACCACGGTGGGCACGCCCTCCAGCAACTCCAGAAAGGGTTTGACGGTCTCGCGCACGCCGGAGCCGGCATATTCGCTGAGATAGATGGCCAGCCCCAGGCCGGCCGGAATGGCGACCGCCAGCGCAATGCCGGCCACCGTCAGGGTGGCGGACACCAGCGTCATCACGCCGAAGTGCGCGTTCTCGAACATCGGCGTCCACTCCGTGTCCGTGAGAAAATCGAACAGCGAGACTTGCCTGAAGAAAGCCGCCGATTCGCTGATCAGCACATAGACGATGCCGACGGTCACCAGCACCGAAGCCAGCGCGGCGAGCGCCAGCACATAGCCGGCCAGACGATTCCATAAGGCGCGGCGACGCAGGAACTGCGCGGTTGTGCCGCCGAACACCGGATCGGCGGCGCCGTGTGAAACAAGAGGAGCAATATCGGTCATGATTCGATTCCGGTTTGCGGCCAAAGAATTCGGGGGCGCGAACGCCCCCGACAAATCGCTGCGCGTCCCTTACTTTGGCGAACGCGCCATCAGCTCTTCGATGCCCACACCCACTTCTGAGCCGTGGAACACCGTGCCGGTGGTGCGGTTCTTGAATTTCTTCAATGCAAGGTCATAGGCCTTGTCAGGCAGCGGCACATAGCCGACTTCCTTAACCAGCGGAGCTGCGTGCTTCTTGTCCATGTAAAACTCGACGAAACGGGAGACATGCGCTTTTTCGTCTGCCGACTTCTTGTTGACGTAGATGAAGATCGGACGCGATAGCGGCTGGTAAGTCGCGTTCTTGGCGTTTTCCACGGACGGGGAAACCGGCTTGCCGCCCTTCCAGGAAATTGGAGCAGCCTTCAGCTTATTTTTATTTTCCTCGTAATAAGCCAGACCGAAAAAGCCCAGCGCATTCGCGTTGCCGGCCACGCCCTGCACCAGCACGTTGTCGTCCTCGCTGGCAGTGAAGTCGCCGCGTGTGGATTTGCCTTCAATAATGGCTTCCACGAAATAGTCGTAAGTGCCAGAATCGGTGCCGGCGCCGAACAGCACCAGTGGACGATCCGGGAAGCCCGGACGAACCTGGTTCCAGTTGGTGATTTTTCCTTGCGCGGCTGGTTCCCACATCATTTTCAGTTCTTCAACGGTCAGATGTTTGGCCCAGTCGTTTTTCGGATTGATCACAACGGTCAAGGCGTCCAGCGCGGCAGGCAGCTCGATGTATTGAATGCCGTTTTCCTCGCACAGTTGTTTCTCGGAATCCTTGATCGGGCGCGACGCGTCGGAAATGTCGGTTTCCCCACGGCAGAATTTCTTGAAGCCACCGCCGGTGCCGGAAATACCCACGGTGACCATGGTCTTGCCCTTTTCGGCCTTCTGGAACTCCTCGGCAATCGCCTCTGTGATGGGGAACACGGTACTGGAACCATCGACCTTCACCAGATCGGCGGCATGAGCAAAACTGAAAACCGTTGTAGAGGCAAACAACAACGCGGTAATTGCAACAGACTTTTTCATTCATTTCTCCTTTGTCAGTTTGATTAACAACCAACGCCACTATAGAAAGGAATTATTTCAGCCGCGTGTCAGTAATGTGACAGAAATGTGAATTGCAGGATGGGGTGAAATTGAGGGCAGCCAATCACCGTAAAATCGCGCCTGTTGCGTGCATAAGGTGCGCATGCGTGGCAACAGTCAGGCGTTGTACTTCAAAACTGAATTCGCGCTTAACTGTTATGCCGTCGTCGATATTTTTTTGCCAGCCAGACATGCAGCAGCACGAGCAATACAAGCACTACCCCCGACACCTGATGGAATATGCTTAACGCATCGCGCCAGTCTTCGTGCGGCGGGTAGTACAGCGCCAAACCGCTGCCCGCGAGCAACAACAACGCGCCGGACAATGCCATGCCGCTGGCACGGTTGCGCTGCGCTCGCCAGTTGCCATGCTGGTGTAATGAATACAAGCGCCCCGTGATCCACAACAGCACATAAGCCGAGATACCATGCAGCCCCAGCACGCGGTGGCGCCAGGCGCGCAACGGATCGGTGTAGTCCTCCGCATCCAGATTCCATCCGATCACGATCCACAGCACGCCGCTCAATATGACGACCCATATGGACACCAGCACCTGCCTGCGCGCCAAAGGGCCGAGATGCATGCCCCATGCGCTCATGGCTTGCCTCCTGTATTGGCGTGACGGTCAAGCAGCAGCGCAAGCCGTGTCAGTCGGTTCAGCGCGCGCACAGAAAGCGTCGCCCCGGAGATGCCGTCGATCTGCTTGTCGAGTTTTTTTCCGCTATTCAGCTTCGCGCCGGAGAACTGCGCGGTGAATACCGGGCTCTTCACTTCCCAGCCACGGCTTTCGCGATAGACCAGCACCTTAACGCGCTCGATCACGCCGTCCTTGATCACAATTCCGACGGTGATCGGCATCTCCTTGCCGATCTCGTTCAGCACCCATGCGCTGCGCGTTCCGGCGCGCCAATAACGCACGCGCGCGGCGGGGTAGTCGTGCTCGAGGATGCCGCGCACCGCAGGCTGCAGATCGCCGGCTAGCCACAGCGTTTCCGCTGCCGGCGGCTTGCCGAAGGTCTCGCCCAGAAAGCGGGTGATCTCCGCTTCCTGATCGGCCCCCCAAGCCGGGAAGGCCAGCGCGAGCAGTATGAGCATCCTCAGGTGAGCCATGTCAGAACTGGTAGCCCAGGCCGAGGTTGAAGCCGTCGTACTCGTCCACTCCGCTCGGAGATCGCTGGTTCTGATAGTCCAGCTTCACTACCACATCGTGGTGCGGCCAGAAGTTGACGCCGATATCGGTCTGGCGGTAGCGGGTGTCCGTCGCGCCGCCGGCCCTGTTGTCCCAAGTGCTGCGGCGGGCGAACACGCCCCATTGCTCGGTGAACTTCCAGGCTGGCTCCACATACCAGCCGTTCTGCTTGTCTGCGCCGACGGACTTGGGGCCGCTGCCGTCCAGATTCCAGGCGGCATACAGTGCGCGCAGGCCGAACGCGCCCTTGTTCACCACTGCATGTGCTTCATACAGCGTCGCCGCACCTGCCGTGGTGTCGGAACTCTGGGTAATGTCTGTCTGCTGCTGCGCGGTAGCGGCAAGTTCGACACCGGGGATGCTGGCCCATTTCAGGCGGGCGGTGTAGGCCGCATCCTTGGCTTTGGCGCTGGCGCCGCTCAGGCGCCCGTCGCGCACCGCGTAGTTCTTGGCAGCGGTCGTCGCAAGGCCGCTGGTGACCATCGCGTCAAAGGTAATGGCATCGCTCAATCGCGTGGTGAGCATGAGGCCCCCTTCGCGCCAGGTCGTGGGGATGATGTTGGTTTCGACCGGGTTGCGCTCGACGCCATAGAACGTCGGCGGTTCGTGCGTCTCGCTGATGATGCCGACGGGCATCACCATCATGCCCGCCTTGACCGACAGCGCATCGCTCACAGTAAAATCCAGATAGGCCTGCTCTACGCCGACAACACCGGAACTCCCGGCAGCGGTGTCCTTGGTGACAGCGTGTTCCACTTCCAGTTCGGAAAAGAAACGGATCTGCTCGCTGAACTCATGCCCCATGAAGATCACGAAGCGATGCAGGTCCAGTTCGTCCTTGTTGGTTCCGCCCGCTTTTTGATTCTTCAGCTTGTTCAGGTGCAGTTCACCATAGCCGCCGAACGAGGTGGCTGCATTGGTTGAGCTGTCCTGGCTGGCGATCCTTTCCATCTGCGTGCCGGTGGCTTCCACTTTCTGTTCGGTCTGCTTTACCTGATCCTTCAGCGCGCGGTTCTCGCTTTCCAGGCTGTTCAGGCGCAGTTCCATCGCGCTTAGGCGGTCTTCGGTGCCGGTTTCGGCGTGGGCGCTTAGAATACCCGTAACAGCCAAGGCAAGGACGAGGCGGGGGAGGTGCTTAGGTCGGTGTTGCATCTGTGTATCTCCTATTCAAGTTGTTGATATAAAGTTATTTATTACTCTCAAGCTGGATTATGAGAATGATTCGCAAGTGAGAATGGTTCTCATCTTACATGAGAACAATTCTCATGTGCAAGTATTTTTGTTAAAGTTGCAACCGTGAATTCAAACCAATAGAGGAAAGCAGATGGAAAGCGAAGAACTTCGTAATGTCGGCCTGAAGGTGACCACACCGCGCCTCAAGATTCTTGGGCTGCTCGAAAACGCCAAGGCAAAACATATAACAGCCGAGACCATCTACCGGCAACTGGGTGAAAGCGGGGAGGCGATCGGGCTGGCCACGGTCTATCGCGCACTCGCCCAGTTTGAAGCGGCTGGGCTGATTACGCGACACCAGTTCGAGGGCGGCCAGACCGTGTTTGAACTGGAACGCGGTCCGCACCATGACCACATCGTCTGTGTCCGCTGCGGACGGGTTGAGGAGTTCTACGACAAGGTCATCGAGGACAGGCAGCGCGAGATCGCCGAGAATTTCGGTTTTACGCTGAAAGACCACGCACTGACCCTGTACGGTGAATGCAATGATGAAAATTGTTTGGGGAGAACCGGGTAAGAAACACGCTCTGGTTTTCTATTTGGTCATCGCTGTGGCGTGTGTTATCACTTTAATTCTAAAAAACCAAAGTTTGGTTTAGGGCAGTTAAACAGAAATTGATTGCATCCTTTTCCGGCTTCGTTCGTCTCCCCTGCACCACAGACTGTTTTGGAGTAGCAAAATGTCCAGCCTTGCCCTGACCTTGCCACGCCGCAACCCGCGCGCCTTCCTGCTGATCGCGGGCATCCTGTGGTTCCTGGTCTACAAGACGCTGGAGCCGCTGTCGCACCTTCTGGTCGGCGCGCTGCCGGTCGAGGCGGGCAGCCATCTGTACAATGCGCTGCAATTCTTCTTCTATGACACGCCCAAGGTGTTGTTGCTGCTGGCGGGTGTCGTCATGGTGATGGGCATGGTCAATTCGTACTTCACGCCGGAGCGCACCCGTGCCCTGCTGTCCGGCAGGCATGAGGGCGTGGGCAATGTGATGGCCGCCTCGCTCGGCATCGTCACGCCGTTCTGTTCCTGCTCCGCCGTGCCGCTGTTTATCGGCTTCGTCCAGGCCGGGGTGCCGCTGGGGGTGACGTTCTCCTTCCTGATCGCCGCGCCGATGGTCAACGAGATTGCGCTGGCGCTGCTGTTCGCCCTGTTCGGCTGGAAGATCGCCCTGCTTTATCTGGTGCTCGGCCTGACGGTCGCCATCGTCGCCGGCTTCATCATCGGCAAGCTGAAGATGGAACACCATCTGGAAGACTGGGTGCGCAACATGGCGAAGACGCAGGCCACGGTCGACGCGGATGAATTGACCCTGCCGGACAGGATTCAGGCCGGGTTCGCCAGCGTGCGCGAGATCGTCGGCAAGGTGTGGCCGTATGTGCTGGCCGGTATCGCCATCGGTGCGGGCATCCACGGCTATGTGCCGCAGGACTTCATGGCCGGTTTCATGGGCAAGGACGCGTGGTGGGCGGTGCCCGCCTCGGTGCTGATCGGCGTGCCGATGTACACCAACGCCGCAGGCATCATTCCCATCGTCGAAGCGCTGCTGGCAAAAGGCGCGGCACTCGGCACCGTGCTCGCCTTCATGATGAGCGTGATCGCACTGTCGCTGCCGGAGATGGTGATCTTGCGAAAAGTGCTCAAACCCGGATTAATTGCGACGTTCATCGGCGTCGTGTCGGTGGGCATCATGCTGGTGGGTTTTGTGTTCAACGCGGTGATGTGAAAAAATCCGTTTGCGCCACCCGGAAATTGGCGGTGTGTTGTCTGAATCAGGAGCGGCAAAATGGAAGTAAATCGCATCATCAGTATCTCTGCCGGTTTCATGGTCATGTTGAGCCTGGGGCTGGCACACTGGATGGGGCAAGTTGACCTGTCGCACGCCGGCTGGCTGTGGCTGACCCTGTTCGTCGGCTTCAATGTGTTTCAAATGGGCTTTACCGGCTTCTGCCCGATGGCCAAAGGGTTGCGTCTGTTCGGTGTCAAAAATGGCAGCTGCGGCACATCGTCCGGCAACGGTAAATCGTGCTGCTGATTAAGCGGGGAGCAAACTTTTGTCACACTTGAATAACATGAGCCGCTTTTTCCTTGCGATTGCTTTGCTGGGCAGCCTCGCCGCTTGCGGCAACGGCACGCCGGCGTCAACGTCGCCGGGCGTAAAGCTGGTGCAGAACGCTGCCGCTTCAGGGCTGCCGATCATCGTCGAATTCGGTGCCGTGGGTTGCGCCTCCTGCCGTGAAATGAAAATTGTGCTCGACAGCGTTGTTCGCCGCACCCAGGGCCGCGCCAATGTGCTGAACATCGACATCAGCAAAGACATGGATGCTGCGGATGCGTATCGCATTCAACTCATTCCGACGCAGGTGTTTTTCGATGCGCACGGGAATGAAATCGAGCGCCACATGGGCATACTGACCGAGGCCGGGGTCATCGCCCGTCTTGGCCTGAGCGACACGTCAAAATGAGCAGCGAAACCCTGATCGCCGCCTACCCGGTGGCCGCAGCATTAACCGCCCTGCTGGCCGGGCTGGCCTTGTCGGTGTCTCCTTGCACCCTGGCATCCGTGCCGCTGGTCGTCGGCTATGTCGGTGGCTATGGCGACGGCAGCCGCCGCCGCGCATTTTTCTACGCTGCCGCGTTCGTGCTCGGATTGTCGCTGGCCTTCACCGGGGTCGGTCTGGCGATTGCGCTTGCCGGAGCGTACTTTTTGCCGGCAAACGGGATATGGCGCAGCGTGCTGATAGCCCTGGCGCTGGTGGCGGGTGCAAGCCTGCTGTCCGGCCGCGCCCTGCCCGGCATGACCGGTGCGCAGTGTCAGACAGACAGGCCTGCGCCGGCCCAGTGGAAGGGCGTCATCGGCGCTTTTGTCACCGGCGCGTTTTCCGGTTTTGTCTTCGCGCCCTGCGCCACGCCGGTGATGGTCGGCATCCTGGCGCTGATTGGTAACCAGCAGGATGTGTTGTTCGGCACCATCCTGATGTTTCTCTACTCGCTCGGCCACGGTGCGCTGTTGCTGGCAGCAGGCAGTTCGGTCGGATTTGCCCAGTGGGTGGTGCGCTCGCGCTGGGCCGGGCGTGTCAATTGGCTGTTCACCCGGCTCGCCGGTGTGTTGCTGGTCGGCTACGCGATTTATCTTGCGGCCGAGATGGCGGGATGGTTGCGGTGAAAGTTGCATAACGTATTTATGAAGGAGAGCGCGAAATGAAAAACATCAAAGTCCTTGGCACCGGTTGCGCCAACTGCAAGACCACGATGAAGCTGATCGGGGAAATCGCCAGAGAAAAAGGAGTGGAAATCCGGTTGGAGAAGGTCGAGCAGCTTCAGGACATCATGGCTTACGGCGTGATGTCCACGCCCGGCGTGGTGGTGGACGGCAAGGTAGTGCATGCCGGTGGCGTGCCCGGCCGCGACAAGATCGCAGGCTGGCTGTGAACATCATGGACAGCGTCGCAGCAGCAGCTTTTCATGCGCGCCTCAAGGGGACCTTCAGCGGCATTTTGCAGTGGCAACAGCTGGATGCGCTGTGGGACAGGATTAAAAGCGGTCAGTGGTTCTTCTACCAGGTGGGCGAGACCCTGCCGGAAAAAACGCTGAGCGGCGACGAACTCGCGGTGCGCATCGATGCGCTGAACACGCTGCTGCGCCATGACCACGACTACCACTACTGCGGTATCGTCTATGCAGATGATGTCGAGGCGCCCACGCTGGTCAAGGTCTATGACCCCAACAACCTGGGCTCTTCATGCAGCCATAACGCCACGCCCACCCCGCCGCGCTGGATACTCAGCACCGCGCAGCCGGCGCTAGTGGAGAGCTACGCTCAAATGCCCAAAAACCGGAAGCATTGGTGGCAGATGTTTAACAGGGAGTGACCGGTATGTTGAAACGCAAATCAGGAGATGCACGTGGCTGAACCCATTCTTGAATCGCTGCTGACTTGTCCGGTTTGCGGCCATGCAGAAACGCTCACCATGCCTGCGGATGCCTGCCAGCCCGGTAGGATGTGGTGATAACCGCATCGTTCGCGATCGATGCGGTTCGTGCCTCACCGCATCCTACGGAGCTGTTCTTACGGCAGCGTGCCTTGCCCGCCGATACAGATGTCACGCGCAACGGGCAAGACCGGGTGCTGCGGATAAGGCGAATTGAATTTGGAGGCTTGACGCGATGTGCCACGATCAGCACTATGCACACGACGGCAGCTGTAAGGTCATGTTTGCTGCCGTGCAGCATATGCTTGGTTACGCCGCCGCCGGACTGTGGCCGGAGGCAGCTCACAACCCGCTGGACTTGTTACTTGCACCGCGCGCTGGTGCAAGCTATCCGCGCATGAGCGCGATCACGACTGAAATGGGCGGGATTGAATCCGGGTGTGCCGGGAGGATTGCCACGGGCATGAACGGAAATTTTGACCAAGTCGGCGCACGTAATCGTTCGCAGATGAGGGAGTACAACTGAATGTATCGAATCATTTTTTCAGCAGTTCTATTCTCGTGTGCTGTGCATGCGGTTGCGGCGGATAGCGGCAGCCGCCCCACGGCGCCCACGGCCGACCACAGCAAGTTCAAGGCGCTGCAAGGGCCGTTCAAGACGGGCGAGGATGTCACGCAAGCCTGCCTGACCTGTCACACCGAGGCCGCCAAACAGGTGATGTCAACCCGCCACTGGACATGGGATTACGCCAATCCCGGTACCGGCCAGCGCTTGGGCAAGAAGACCATGCTCAACAGCTTCTGCATCGCCGACCGCTCCAACGAGGCGTTCTGCAATGCCTGCCATGCCGGCTACGGCTGGAAAGACGACAAGTTCGATTTTACCTCGGAGAAGAACGTCGATTGTCTGGTCTGCCATAACACCGGCCAGTACGCCAAGCTCCCCGGCCTGGCCGGTCACCCCGCTTATCGGCGCATGGAATATCCGCCCGGCTCCGGCAAGTTTGTCGAGCCCGTGAATCTACCCAGGGTCGCGCAGCGCATCGGCAAGACCAGCCGCACCACCTGCGGCGTCTGCCACTTCTATGGCGGTGGCGGTGACGGCGTGAAACATGGCGACCTCGACTCTTCGCTGAAAAATCCCCGGCGCGAGCTGGATGTGCACATGGGCACGGACGGGGGGAATTTTACCTGCGCCACATGCCATAAGACCGAGAGTCACCGAGTCGCAGGCAGCCGGGTGGCGCCGACGGCGGTCGACCCGCACGGCGCGATACTGCGCGGCGAGAAGGCCGGGCGCAACCCGGCTACCTGCCAGGCGTGTCACGGCGACCGGCCGCACCCGTCCGCTCTCGGAGCGGGCATGCTGGGGGCGTTGTCAAAGGGTGACCGTCTCAACGCACATAGCCGCACGCTGGCCTGCCAGACTTGCCACATACCGGCTTTCGCCCGTGGCGGTGTGCCGACCAAGATGGCCTGGGACTGGTCCACTGCGGGTACGCTGGACGCCAACGGCAAGCCGTTCCAGAAAAAGGACGAGCGCGGTCACGTCATCTTCGACAGCAAGAAGGGTGATTTCCGCCTCGGCGAGAACATGAAGCCCGATTATGTCTGGTTTGACGGCCGCGTGGACTACACCCTGAGAACCGACCGCATCGATCCCGCGCACCTCGTTCAGATCAATCGTTTCCATGGGACCCCTGGCGATTCCAGCGCACGTATCTGGCCGGTGAAGCGCTTCACCGGCAAGCAGCCCTACGACCTGGAATACCTCACCCTGCTGGTGCCGCACACGGCCACCCCGGACGACACCGCCTTGTGGTTCAACTTCGACTGGCCCAAGGCGCTGGCAGCCGGCACCGCTGCGGCCGGCCAGCCGTTCAGCGGCAAGTTCGGTTTCGCCGAGACGGAGATGCTGTGGCCGATTACCCACATGGTGGCGCCCAGGGACAAGGCGCTGGGTTGCGCCGAATGCCACAGCCGCGACGGCCGCTTGCAGGGCGTGACGGGTATTTATCTGCCGGGCCGGGATCACGCGCCGTGGCTGGATCGTGCCGGCTTTACGCTGGCTGTGCTGGCTTTACTCGGGGTGCTGAGCCATGGCGCCCTGCGCATCCTTACCCGCAACCGCCGCAAGGAGCACTGACATGACTGAACGTCTCTATGTCTTCAAACGTTTCGAGCGCTTCTGGCACTGGGCGCAGGCCGCCCTGATCATCACCATGCTGCTCACCGGCTTCGAGATCCACGGCAGTTATCATTTGCTCGGTTTCCAGAAGGCGGTGGGCATTCATGCTTTTGCGGCCTGGGCGCTGATCACTCTGTGGGTGTTCGCCATCTTCTGGCATTTCACCACCGGCGAGTGGCGGCAATACATCCCCACGCTGAAGAACGTGGATGTCATATTTCGCTACTACGTGCTGGGCATCTTCACCGGCGCGCCGCATCCTTACCGCATTACCCAGCTGCGCAAGCACAACCCGCTGCAACGTCTGTCCTATCTGGTCATCAAGCTGTTCATCAACCCGCTGATCTGGGCCAGCGGCCTGGGTTTGCTTTATTACCAGGCATGGCGCGACGCCGTTCCGGCAGGTCTGGACCTGGCTGCGGTGGCCATGCTGCATACTGTGATGGCCTTCGCGATGTTGATCTTCCTCATCGTGCATGTCTATCTCACCACCACCGGCCACACCCCCCTGGCGCATATTCGCGCCATGATCACGGGCTACGAAGATGTGGATGGCTGAGCTCTGGTCCATGTGGCCGCGCCGCGAACTAATGGCAATGAGCGTTGTTTTGCCAGCGTCTTTACAATTGCTGCATGACAACGTCAGGAAGTTCGGCACGGTGTTCAACACCATCGTGCCGGGCACGCAATTGAGCGGCGTGCTGCGCCGCAAACAGGAGTGATACATGACTGAAACCATCCTGGAATCGTTGCTGACCTGTCCCGTTTGCGGCCATGCCGAAATGCTGACCATGCCCACCGATGCGTGCCAATGGTTCTACGAGTGCCCAAAATGCAGGACTTTGCTGAAACCCAAGCCCGGCGACTGCTGCGTGTTCTGTTCTTACGGCAGTGTTCCCTGTCCGCCGATCCAGCAAGCAAAGGCGATCGGCAAGACCGGGTGTTGCGGATAAAACGAATTGAATTTGGAGGTTTGACGCGATGAGTCACGATCACCATCACGCACACGGCGGCAGCGGCAATATCCTGTTTTTCGCCCTCCCGTTGCTTCTCAACTTTGTGCTGATTACGGGCGCGTGGGCAGGCGGACCCTGGCATGCCGCCAGCCCGAACACGGCCGGCTGGCAGCTTATGACTCCGGATGAACGCATGGAGCACCAGCGCCGCATGCGCAGCTTTGAAAGCTATGAAGAATGCAGCGCTTATCAGACTGGACATCACGCCCGCATGGCCGAACGCGCCCTGCGCGAGGGAGTCGTCCTGGAACGCAAGGCGGAATCCGGCTGCGAACAGTTGCGGAAGCGAGAATACTTCAAGTGACCTCGCGCCCGACTTCGGCATTGGTGCGCCGCTTTGCTGCTCCGTTGGCGGCGCTGGTGCCGCCTGTTGCTGCCGTCTGGTGGGCTTTTCCCGAGAATCTGCCGCTCTGGCGCAGCATCGCGATTGTCGCCGCATGGGCCGGTAGCGGGTTGCTGGTATCCAGCATCGTGCTGATGATGCGCGAGACCCATGTCGCCCGCCTGCTGGGCGGTCTCGAGTCCATGTATCGCTGGCATCACCGCAGCGGCATGCTGGCCTACCTGCTGCTCTTGTGCCATCCGTTGGCACTGGCGCTGGACGACTGGCTGGAGGCGCCACAGCTTGCCTGGATGTTGCTTGCTCCCTGGACGCAATCCTGGCCGCTGTGGCTGGGCTGGGCCGCGCTGCTCCTGCTGATGTTTGGCCTGACAACCACCTTTGCCGCGCGTTTGCCCTACCGGCGCTGGCGGTTTTTTCACCTTGCCCTCGGCTTGGGGGTGCTGCTCGGTCTTGCCCATGTATATGCGCTACTGGGCGGGGCGAACATACTTCTGTTCCTGATCGTTACAACGGCCTTGGCTCTTGGGTGGCGCCTGATTGCCAGCGACGTTGGCGCTGCCGCCCATCCTTATCATGTGGTGCGTGTGGCGCACCAGCCCGGTGAAATGATCGAGGTGCTGCTTGCGCCCTATGCTTCCGCTCTTGCCGTGTCCCCCGGCCAGTTCGTTCTGGCCGCATTCGGCGATGGCCCCCATTATCGCGGCTGCGGCGAATATCATCCCTTCACCGTGAGCGGTATTGAGGCGGACGGAGTGTTAAGGCTTGGGATCAAGGCGCTGGGACCTTGTTCGCAACGTATCCAGAACCTCGAAGCGGGTGTTCTGGTGCACTTGCAGGGGCCGTTCGGGATTTTTCTGGATGGGACCCCTTCTCGCCCCCAGCTTTGGGTGGCTGGCGGTATTGGCATTACGCCCTTCATGGCCGCGTTGCGCGCGCATCGCCGCGTCCAACCCACAACCCTGATTTATCTTTTTCGCAGCGCGGCGGATGCCGCATTTCTCGACGAACTCTCCGCGCTGGTCAGAACAGACCCGCAGTTCGAATTGCTTGCCGAGGCATCCGGCAGGGGCCTGCCCGATTTTCCCGGACTGCTGGCGAGAATCAGCCAGATCACGGAGCGCGACGTGAATATTTGCGGTCCGATGCCCATGGTCGATGCGCTGATGCCGCAATTGCGGCAGCTCGGTGTTGCCGCGGATGCCATTCATTTTGAAAGATTCGATTTTCGCTGATGCGTAAATTATTCATTTTCTCCACGGTAACTTTCTGGCTGGTCGTGGCCGGCTTCTGGCTGGCAAATTTTTTTCTGCCGCTGGAACCGCCTTCCGCAGTTTCCACTATTGCGGAGACTGCTGATAGAAACTTTACGTTGTCGGACGTGGCCTTGCACGGCAGAGAAGATGATTGCTGGATGGCTATTGAGGTCCAAGTTTATGATATTACCGCCTATCTGCCCGACCATCCCTCCGAGCCGGAACTGGTACTGCCGTGGTGCGGCAAGGAAGCCACGCAAGCCTGGCAGACCAAAGGCAAGGGTCGCCCACACTCGCCCCGCGCCGATCAGTTGTTGGCGAAATACCGGATCGGGAAACTGGATGAGGCTCGTTAGATAATGAATAACACATGGTTGCTGGCTGGCGGCATCGGCTTCGGCTCGCATCTCATCGACCCAAAACCGAAGAAAAGTGACTTCGTGGTGCAGAGCATCTCCACCGGCAAAACGGTGCGCGCGGTGATCAACATCGCCACCTATCTGCACGACGTGTGCAAGCAGATGAAAAAGATCGAATCGGTGGAGGTGATCGAGAACTCAGATTGCACATGGCCGGAGCCGCCCTGCAAGGGCATGGATAAGTTCCGCAATAACGATTACAGGAACGTGCCGGAAGCAATTTCCACTCATGGCGGTCATGACCGCTGAAAATGGGGGCTATCATCAAGTCTGGCTATGCGGCGGGAGCGAAGGCCTGTCTTAACCCAACATAGGAAATCCCCCGGCTATGCCGGGGTGGCAGTAGAAGTTTGACATTTACAGGAGTCCATCTGCGACACTCTGA